>JAFUTJ010000023.1 GCA_017471445.1 Alphaproteobacteria bacterium
CCGTGCACAAAAAAACCACCGTTTTTTTGTGCACGGGTAAAGGAAAATAAAATGGCGGATTTCTGGGGTTTTGTAAAAACAATTTGTGCACCAAAAAAACGGTGGTTTTTTGGTGCACGGCTTATTTCCCTGTACGCCATACATCATACCGCATTCACGCGTTTTTTGCAATATGTTTTTTAACTAATTTACCGGGGACGCAACTTTTATAACTTTACACCATATTTGCCACGATTAATTGGGCGGTACGATAACGCCTCGGCAATATCGGGCATTTCAATATGTTCGGCCCCGCGCAGGTCGGCGATTGTTCGGGCAATGCGTTTAATGCGGTTGTAACCGCGGGCCGACATGCCCATCTTTTCCGCCGCCGCGTTCAGGAATGCGGTTAATTCATCGGAAAGTGGCGCATATAAATCCAATTCTGACCCGTCCAATGTCGCATTAATGTGACCTTGGCGGGCGATTTGCCGATTGCGGGCGGCAACAACCCGGGCACGAATCTGGGCCGATGTTTCACGTGGCATGTCATCATTGGTATTCATTTCCCATGGGTTTACCGCGTCAACATCAACATGTAAATCAATTCTGTCTAATAAAGGACCAGAAATTTTATTCTGGTACGCTTCGGCACAGCGGGGTGCGCGCGAACAAGACATTGCCGCATTCCCCAGGTGTCCACACGGACATGGATTCATGGCCGCAATCAATTGAAACCGTGCCGGGTACGTTGCATTTCGCCGCGCACGCGAAATTACAATTTTACCACTTTCCATCGGTTGCCGCAGGATTTCCAGTGTCGCACGATTAAATTCTGGCAATTCATCCAAGAATAAAACACCGTTATGCGCCAATGAAATTTCGCCGGGTTTCGCATCGCCGCCACCACCGGCCAATGCAACCGGACTGGACGTGTGATGTACACTGCGAAATGGGCGCGTGCGAACCAATTGCCGCCCGGCTAATTGCCCGGCAATTGAATAAATAACCGATGTTTCCAGAATTTCATCCGCCGTCATATCAGGCATAATCGTTGGCAACCGCGATGCCAGCATCGTTTTTCCCGACCCCGGCGGTCCAACCATTAACATGGCATGCCCACCCGCCGCCGCAATTTCCAGCGCACGTTTCGCCGCGTCTTGACCACGCACTTCGGACATATCGCCAATTTTTGCCATGTCTGAATCAATCGTTTCTAAATCCGGTGCTGCCAGATGCTGGGTCCCATTGAAATGATTAATTAATTGCAACACATGAAATGGGGCCAATATTTGGTGGGTGCCGCCCATTCGCGCCTCGCCCCCTTGGGGGCCCGGACATATCAGTCCCATATTATGCCGCGCGGCCCAAACACTGGCCGGTAATACGGCATCTGTCTGAACAATTGCACCGTCCAAACCAACTTCGCCCAAAATTACATATTTTGATAATTCGTTTTCTGGCAAAATACCAATTGCACACAATATGCCGCACAATATCGGTAAATCAAAATACGAACCAGACTTTTCTACATCCGCCGGCGACAAGTTTACCGTTAACCGTTTTGACGGTAAAACCAGATTCAGTGCCCCCAATACATTACGAATGCGTTCGGCCGATTCTTTGACCGCACGGTCGGCCAGACCGATTATATTAAATTCTGGTTTACTTAACCCAGATGCCAATTGTACCTGAACATCAATGGGGGTTGCATCCATACCATTAAAGATGATTGAACTTAACGATATCATAATCGCATATTAAAACTTGCACAGTTGCAATTCAAGTTATAAAATACCACCATTAACATTAAGGATTGGTAAATGCCCGCAAAGAATAAAAACGCCGTACGCGAATGGTTTAACACCATATTTTATGGTGCGTTAATTGCAATCGTTTTTCGCAGCCTGTTTTTAGAACCGTTTAATATTCCATCTGGGTCAATGATACCAACACTGCATGTGGGGGATCATATATTTGTTGAAAAATGGTCATATGGTTATTCACGGTATTCTTTTCCGTTTGGGTCGTGGCGGCTGTGGAATGGGCGTTTTTTATCGCATGAACCGCGTGTGGGTGACGTAATTGTTTTCCGCAACCCGGCAAATGAATCTGTGGATTATGTAAAGCGGTTAATCGCGCGTCCAGGTGACACGGTTCAGGTAACGGCGGGGCGACTGTACATAAACGGTCAGATTGTTCCACGTGACAACCCGCGCCCATATATTATTGCAACATTACCACGTTCACTGCGGTCGGTTGGATTCTATCGCGACAATATGGCGATTAAAGGAAATAAAATTTGGATTGACAACGCGCCCGCAGACTTTAATTATACAATTGAATACAAATCTGATACGTACTGTCGCATGTATGCAGATGCGTGTGGTGTGGTTAACCTGACCGAATATACGGAAACGTTGCCAAACGGTGTTAAACACAGTATAATAGAGTTTTCTGACCAGGGGCGGTTCGATAATACCCCGCTGTATACGGTGCCAGAAAACCACTATTTCTTTATGGGGGATAACCGCGATAACAGTGCGGATTCCCGCGCCGATGTTGGTTTTGTGCCACGCGACAATATCTTGGGACGTGTATGGTTCGTATGGTATTCGCACAATTATTATGCACCAATGCTGGCGATATGGACATGGTCGGCCAAAATGCGTTGGAACAGATTTGGAAAAGGAATAAATTAACATGAAAGACCCAAAACGTGAATTTACATATAATTTTAACAATCCGGAATTGTACGAATTGGCATTGACGCAGAGTGGCGTTGATTCTGAAAATAACAATGAACGCTTGGAATTCTTGGGCGACCGGGTGCTGGGACTGATTATCGCAAAAATGCTGTATGATTTATACCCGACCGAGGCCGAAGGCGCACTGGCGCGGCGGCATTCTGTGTTGGTATCAACCGAAACATTGGCGCGTGTTGCAAATATTTTTTCGGTTGGCGATAAATTACATCATGGTCACCTGACCGGGGGACGGGTTAAGCATGTATTGGCCAACGCGATGGAGGCGATACTGGGGGCCATCTATATCGATGGTGGTATGGCCGCGGCAACGGATTTTGTTGACAGTGTTTGGGGTGAATTTGCACGCGCAGAAATGTTCCCACCCAAAGACCCAAAAACAAAATTACAAGAATTTGTTCAGAAACATGCCAAGGGCACATTACCGGTGTATGAATACCTGTCGCCGGTGGGTGCAACAAATAACCCAGTGTTTGGCGCAACAGTCACCGCAATGGGGAAATCGGCGGGTGGCACCGGCACATCCAAGAAATTGGCCAGTATTGCCGCCGCGTCGGCATTGCTGAAAATCTTGGAAAAGGGTACAGGTACGCTGGACGCAAAATAACCTATATTTTTTATCAAAGGAGTTATAGAAATGTTTTCAATATTACTGGTTATGCTGATAATTGTCGCAGTTTTTATGATTGGGTTGATTTTATTACAGAAATCCGAAGGCAGTGGTATGTCCGGTTCATCGGCGGCATCAATGTTTGGTGGTGCGTTAACGGGTGCCGCAGCGGGGAATTTCTTGACACGGGCAACGGCAATTTTGGCAACTTTGTTCTTTGTTTTGTGTGCCGCATTGGCGATTGTTGCATCAAAAACAGGTTCGCAACAACGCGCCAGCGAATTGCGTAACGAAATAATTCAGCAAGGTTCTGTTGATGCATCAACCGATGAAACGGCGGCCGACACGCAACCATCTGTGAATCCAAACGATTTAATACCCGCCCCGGTCAATGAATAGTGAAAATCTAAACCTGTTCCACGATATTGTGGGGATGTGTGGCGTACATGCGTAATGTGCACGTTATGCGACGTGCACCACATCAATGGCCATTGGACAGTTTGATGGTTTACCAGGTGACAAAAAATTAATTACTAAAAATCTCGGATTTATTATATTCACCGCCATCATACCAACAAAATACAATTACCACAACAGACCATATTTTTCACATAAATCTTTCATTCATCAAAAATTTAGTAATGTGTTGACTTGGCTTTTACAAATTTACTATGATTCTGATACAGCAAGAGAGAAATAAGGAACACAAATGGTAACCCAAAAATTTCATGCATGCTTGGACCGAATGGCACTGTTTACGGCGGCATTGGCTGTGTTATTGATATTCTTTTTTGGTGACTTTTTAACCATTGCATCGGCAAATGTTGTTATAAATGGCGCAATTATTGGCGCAACATTGTTTGGGGTTGGATTATGTTTTGTTGAAATGTTTCACCTGGTGCCAGAGGCACGATGGCTGTGCGCATATATACATGGGTCACGCGATGCAGCCTTGCCACCACGCCTGATGCGGCCGGCGGCCATGATGTTACGCATGCGCCCAATGCGCATTTCGGCAAATACATTGGAAACCATTTTTGACACAATCATGAACAGGTTCGAAGATTCCCGCGAATCGGTTCGATATGTTGCAAATATTTTGATTTTTATGGGATTACTGGGAACATTTTGGGGACTGATTGTCACAATCGGCGGGTTTGCAGACATTATTGGCGGCCTGAATTTTGCCGACGAATCGGTGTTGGATACATTGGGCGCGGGCCTGGCACGGCCGTTGGGTGGCATGACCACCGCATTTACCAGTTCACTGTTGGGATTGTGCGGTAATTTGATTGTCGGATTTTTGGGATTGCAATTGCAGATTGCGCAAAATTCACTGTTCCACGAATTAGAAGAATACTTGGCGGCGCATACGCATGCGGTTTCGCCGATTGAAAACATAAATGAAAATTAATAAAATCAGCGGGGGAGAAAAAAACATGCTAAATACACGCTTTCGTAATCATACAAATACATGGCCTGCGTTCGTTGACCTGTTTTCTAACTTGGTTATTATTTTGATATTCTTGTTGATTGTGTTCGTGTTCTTGTGGACAACGACCAGTGTATTTAACAAAAAAATCGGTGCAAAAACGGTCGCAGAATTAAAACAGGCGAATGCCGAACAGGCACAAACGATTCAGCAAATGACCCAAGATGAAGAACAGGCAAAACAATTATTGGTCATGGCACGGGCCCAATTGATAAATCTGGAAAACAATAAAAATGAATTAACCACAGAATTACAAGAAATGGATTCCAGTATCAAGGACCTGGTCGGCGCATACGAAGCACAGGTTACCGAATTACAATCGCGCGGTACCGCCATGCAGGCACAAATTGATGAAATGAATACGAAATTGGCCGCCGCCCAGTTGAACCAACAAGAAACCGCAAAATTAGCAGCAGAACGTCGCGCGTTACAGGACGAAATGGCCGCCCAACGTGCCGAATTATCTGAACAAATGGCAAAATTACAGGCCGCATTAGATGCCGCCGAAGAAAAATCGCGTGCCCAGGAAATAAAATATGTTGAAATGTCAACCCGCCTGAACAAGGCACTGGCCGACAAAGTTGCCGAATTAAACAGTGCGGCAAACTATCAATCTGAATTTTATCGCGCAATAAAAGACGCCGTTGGCAACCGGACAACAATCCGAAACGATGGTGACCGATTTATTGTATCCAGTGACATCCTGTTCCCCAGTGGCTCGTACACACTGGCCGATGAAGGAAAAAATCAATTACGTCTGATTGCGCGCGTCATTCGCGATTTAGAAGACAAAATTCCATCAAATATCGATTGGATTATTCGCGTTGACGGGCACACCGATAAAAAACCGGTTATTGCGGGCACACGCGCATACCGCAACAATGCTGAACTATCGTTACTGCGCGCGACCGTCGTGGCAAACGAATTGGCAAAAAATGGCGTATCACGCCGCCGCCTGGTCCCCAGTGGTTTCGGTGATTTGCACCCGGTTGAGTTGGGAAATGACCCAGCCAGCCTGCAGAAAAACCGCCGAATAGAATTACAGTTAACAAACCGTTAAAAACGCCCCGGTGTTGCCGGGGATTTTTTTAATCACAAACCTACATATTGACAAACAAAATATTTTGTATATATTATTATAGTAAATCAAAAAATTAGGAGGTGCATATTATGGCAACAGCAAAGCAAATTACGGCGCAATACATTGAATTCATCGCCCGCGAAGTTATTGAAAGATTTGGCGGTTCGTATACGACGTATGAAACCATTGGAAAAACATGGCGCAAACAAATGCCTTATAGTCCAAAAATTGAACAATTTATATTGGAACGAACAAAATTGTTCATGAACATGCTAAATTTGCGCGACCGCGGTGATATAAACCTGATGTACAAGGTTTCATATGGCATATCAGAACACACATCAAAATACTTGGTCAGACGGTCACAAAATCTGACACGTGCGGATGCCGCAACCGATTTCATGAAAAAAATATTTTTAGAATCCACTGTATTTGTACGTAAATTTCAATCGTCATACAAACAACCAATTGACACATCAGATACAAAATTCGCCACTGCAAATCCTGGTGTTGTCGCAATGTACAGCGCAATCCAATCACGTCAGCATTGATTTAATATATATTCAACATCTTCATCCCGCGGCACACGCGGGATTTCAACATCTGCACAAAATTGCGTACGAAACCATGTACGCTGACGCTTGGCATACTGGTTGGTTTTTGTAATCCAATTTTCAATACATTGTTCCATCGTAATTTCGCCACGAATATATGCACATGCCTGGGGCGCACCAATCGCGCGCCGCGTGTCCCAACCGGCGGCGATTATACGTCGCCCTTCGCCCCAGGCACCATCGGCAACCATTTCTGGCACACGTAATGCAATGCGTTCACGCAATACGTCCAACGGTGGGTTTACCAATATTCGTCGCGGGGTTGGCAAAATCGCATTTATACGGGGCATCTTCTGAAATTCTGTAATATGTTTACCTGTTTGCAAAAATACCTCTAATGCGCGGGCAACACGTTGCGGATCGGTCGGAACAAAGTCCGTTGGTAACATTTTACGCGCCAACGCAATATCTGTCATAACCATTTCGCGGGCACGCATGCGCGTCTGTAATGATACATCGGGTATGGGCGAAATACCGTTTATAATTGCGTTTACATAATACCCCGTGCCACCAACAAATATTGGAACGCGCCCTGCCCCGATGGCCGCGTCATATTCCCCCCGCGCCAGATTCAGGTATTCCATAACACTGATTTGTTTATCTAAATCCAACACAGAAAACAGCCGATACGGCACACCATCAATATCACTTGTAACCTGTCGCCCAGCAAATGGCGATGCCGATATATTTTCAATACCAGAATATATTTGTACACTATCGCAATTTATAATTGTGCCATTGATGCGCATTGCCAATTTATGCGCAACCCACGATTTGCCCGACGCAGTCGGCCCGGTAATAATATACGACTTTGCATGCATATCACGGCAATTATAGTCATGGGAATATTTATCTGCAAATTAAATATTGTAAATTGGCGTTTTGTGGTGCTATCATGAATATTATTCCGATTACGGAAAACAACGAAAGGAAATAATATGTCAAAGATAAAAGTTGCAATTAACGGTTTTGGCCGCATTGGCCGGTTGGTGTTACGCGCGGCATTGGAATCGGGACGTGACGATATTGAATTTGTTGCGGTAAACGATTTGGCCCCCGCAGACCAAAATGCATATCTGTTAAAATATGATTCTGTGCACGGCACATTGCCAATGGATGTAAAGTTAGATGGTGAATACATAATCGCCGGAAATCAAAAAATTAAATGCATTTCAGAAAAAGACCCAACGAAATTACCATGGGGTGAATTGGGCGTTGATATTGTTATGGAATGCACAGGTATCTTTACCGCCGCAGACAAAGCGCGCGTTCACCTGGATGCGGGCGCAAAACGCGTATTGGTATCGGCCCCATCGGCGGGTGCCGACAAAACAATTGTTTATGGCGTAAACGAAAATACATTAACCACGGATGATAAAATCATTTCCAATGCATCGTGCACAACAAACTGTCTGGCACCGGTGGCAAAAGTATTGGATGAACAATTTGGAATCATTTCCGGTTGGATGACAACGGTTCATGCATATACCGGCGACCAACAATTGCTGGACAAAAATCACAAAGATTTTCGTCGCGCACGTGCCGCGGCTCTGTCCATGATTCCGACATCAACCGGTGCCGCCAAGGCAATTGGTCTGGTTCTGCCGAAACTGGCCGGGAAATTGGATGGTATGGCAATTCGTGTTCCAACACCTGATGTATCGGTTGTTGAATTGGTTGTAAATCTGGAACGCGACGCAACTGTTGACGCGGTAAACGCGGCAATGAAATCGGCACAATCGCGCACATTTGGGTATAACGACGCACCATTGGTATCAATTGACTTTACGCATGACGCGCATAGTTCAATATTTGATGCCGCCCAAACCAAGGTATTGGGTGACCGACTGGTTCATGTAACGGCATGGTATGACAACGAATGGGGTTTTTCGAACCGCATGGGCGATACCGCCGTGGCAATTGGAAAACTGATAAAATAAAAAATGCGCCAATGGCGCATTTTTTATTATCTGATTTGATAAAATATAAACCATTTTGCAATCCGTCAAACCACGCGCGAAACCGGCAATAACAATAGCATACAAAAACACCAATATTTTATTACCCGCCCGTTGGCGTTTCAACATATTCCAATTGACATTCGTTTGTGCCCGTTGGCTCCCTTTCTGTGTCACTTTTCATACAATAATAATTTGGTTTATAATAACTGCCACTGCCGGTTTGTGCCCCGGGTACAACACTTGGCAAAACAATCTTGCCGGTTGTTCGACAACGATATACGTATGTACCGTTACACGTAATCGTACCATTTTCTGGATTAAAGTTGGATTTATCATCGGTCCCCAGGCACAACAGGTCGGCGGCCCCACCACATTCAGTTGCACTTATGTCCGTCATTACAACGGTTGGTGCGATTGGTGCACAAACCGGTGTTGTTGAATCGGTTGATTTAACTTTTGCAATGCCCGTTACAGAATATTGCGTTGCATTACAACAAACACTTGTTGTTTTGTTTGTATTAGTGTCATGACTAACATTAACTATATTGGTTATGTCACAACAATTTTTATGTGTAGCACCGTCACTGGTTGGTGTCATACGCGATATGGAACAACATAATACCCCAGGAACTGGACATTCAACACCGGTATACCAACTACTATTAATAAGTGACATACTAACACACTGGCCGTTTTCAATTTCTTGCGCTTCTTTACAACGGTTACTGGTACAACTGAATTCATTTGTGTTTTTTGCTAACCAACTTAATATTGTTGAATTATCAGATGATACCGGTTCTATAATTATATTCACATTATCATCAGAATTTTCCGGTGTAACTTTTTTACCATCCTGATATGCACAATTACCCCATATACTTTCGGCAATGCGATATATGTCCATATTACCATTGCTGAATTGCGAACTATAATCATATACGCACTTTTGATTATCGCAATCTGAATTATAGGAATCATTATTATAATAAGTACCATTGCCATACAAATCATTATAAAACGGCGTATATGATATTGTTGATCCCGTTGTTGTTTTCATGCCCAACTGTTCCAAGATTGCATCAACATTACTTTTGCCGGCGGATGCAACACAATTATATACCTCGTCCCAGCATGCCGTTCGGTCAATAATCGCCTTGCGATTGGTGCTGTTTAATGCATCCATGCACAGGCCGAAGTTACCCGACATTGATGTACATGCCTGAATCACGCATGCACGACCAATTTCGCGACACGCATGCATAATTTCATTATACGTTTTTTCGTTGGCAATTTCCGTCATACCGGTTGCCCATTGGGTTTCAGAATCTGTATCATTTAACAATGCATCGCACGCGTTACGCACGTTGGCACACAATGCGTTTGTGGTCATATCGGCGGCCACACCAAATGTTGACAATGCGCGCGCGTCAAATTCGGCAATACTGGTTGCGGCATTGCTTAAACATTGTGTGGTTAATGTTGTGCACGATTGCCGAACCTGTTCCAACTTTGACCCCTGGGCCAATTTTATTTGTGCCAACGCATCTTCGATAAATGCATCCCATACGTAATCCGATATGTCTTGGCAATTTGTCATTGCCGGTTCCAAGAATTTTTTCTTGGTATTCAGGAACGACACAAACACTTCATTGCCCGGCGCACGCGTCCATGTTTGGTTACCACTGGGGCGGGTAATTAATTTATCCAAATTGGCAAGGTTCACGGTCAAGAACGCTTCCCCGGTTGATGGGTCAATATACTGGCCCGTGGTGTCTAAACATTTCCCCAGTTTTTCGCCGCACACCGTTGAATCCGTCAGCATTTCCAGCATTTTTGATTTACACGTTAATATATCGTCGGAATTTTTTGTCTGGTACGCGTCCAGTCGCGACATATCCAACAACGCACTGCCTTCGTGTACCTTTTGACGGGCGGTGTCGGTTTGTGTTTGGTACGCCTTTTTCACAGTGTTACAGTCTTGTTCAATTTGCATTTGGTAACCACTGACCGCGATGTCTAATTCATCGGAATCACATACCTCTATCGCCATTTCGCGACAAACAGGCGTGGCCGCATTGTACAGTGCAACCCCACTTTTCGCCGTGGTGGACGCACCAGACAGTGAATCAATACTGTCAAACGCGGCATCTGCATTCAAAGACCAATTTAATGCGTTCAATGTGGTGCCAAAATTGCTGTCACTGAAACTGGTATTCAGGCGTTTCGCAATCGCATCCAATTGCTTTTGTGATTCGGTTCTGTCTTTGGTGTTATTATACGCATCTTCGCCCGCCGTCGCGGTATTCATTGCGGTAACATCTGCCGCATCCATACCAACGGCTAACAAACGTTGATTAAAGCTCAACATTTTATCTTCGACACGTTCCAATTGCTTTTTTGTATTGCTAAATTCCGTTGCGCGTGACGAACATGCACACCGTTTCAGTTGCGCATCTTTATTCGCGCAAAATTCATCCATGCATGAATTATATACTTCCCGACATTTGGAATAGTTTCGGTTCATAACATCTTCGCGGGTACGCGTTGTTGTGGTGGTCGTGTCGGCGGCGCGGGCACGCGTGGCCGTTCGCGCGGCGGTTGCGGTACGTGCGGACGTGGTTGTTTTTATTGTACGCGGCGCATTCGCCGTACGTGCCACGGTTGTGGTACGTGCGGGCGTGGTTGTTCGTGCCACACCTGTGCGATTCGATACCGCACGTTGCGACGCGTTTTCATCACGCGATTTTACCGCCACGGTTGTGCGCGACCGAATATCGCCATTTACGCGCGGTGTTGCCGTCGTTGCCCGACCAGTATTCGTCCCCGACGTGTTACTACGCGCGGATGCCGATGGCGTTTTTTGTGTCACAGATGATTTTGTACGCACATGTGACGCAGTCGTTGCGTTCGCAGCATTTGTCGTTACACGACGCGCGGCCGCGCGAACCGTATCCACGTCGTTTTCCGCCAATGCCGCCGACATAATCATCAATGCCGACAAACACGCAAAAATTCGTTTTAATACAACCATAATAATCTTAGATAAATTTTAGCAAAAATATCAATTTCCGCGCAAGGGGAAAAGGTTGCAGAAACACACGATAACAGTGTTATTTGTTAATTGTATATTCCTTAAATCTGTAATTATGAAATACAAAACATTAAATCATGGTGCGACCGGCGGGAATCGAACCCGCAAGACTTGCGTCACAGCATCCTTAGTGCTGCGCGTCTACCAATTTCGCCACGGTCGCAAAACCGTTCAACGTTAATCACATTGACACATGTGTTGTATTACAACATGACGCTTTTATTTTCAATCGTTTTATGTTATCATCAACATAAAATGGAGAAAAATAATATGAATATGCCGAAATTTTTATTACGTTGTTCGCTGATTGCATTTGCACCAATCGCCGCAAATGCCGCAGGGACGTACTATACCGGGAATTACCAGTCACCACAAAACCGGTATACCCAGAAAAATTATACCACGACCCAGGGCACTGTTTACACCCAGGGCACAACGTATCGCAGTGGTTATATCGGCAATGCATCACAAAACGGTTCAGATAACAAACAAATCGCACAACAAAAACGTCACACAACACAATCTGCCCCAACCGAAACAAAATCCGGTTTCAGTCTGGACGCAGGAATTTCGCATCAGTTCGCCGAATGGCGCATGGAAATGGACCAGGCCGGTTCATTGTTGCATTATGACAACATTGGTTGGAATGTATTTGATGCCGGTGGCAAATATGTTTTTGATATTGGCAATACCCAAATGCAAATAAATGCCGGATTTTTATACGGGATTCAATCTGGTGAATCAACAATGGTTGACGACGATATTTCCAACGGCGGGTATTGGTATGCCGGTTACGATGGTCAAAATTCACTGGGCGAAACATTAAGTGTTGATGTCTATGGCCGTGCAATGTCCATTGGAAAAAGCAGTGGCGGCGACATGATGGGATTTAATGTCGGATTTGGTTTAACTGATTTCTTTAAGTGGGGCAATGCCCGTATTACGCCATCGATTGGGTACCGTTACCTGAAATACAAACTGGAAACCAAGGAAAATTACGGTTTATCGGTTACGACATCTAATTCTGGTTATACATGCTATTCCAACAATGGGGGGGACGAAGTTCAATGTGACCCAAGCCTGTTATTTTTTGCAACCGATTCAAACGGCGATGTGACGGCTGTGTCACTGGGGGGGCGCGCAAATGTTGACGTTGATGGCGATGGTTACGCCGACGTTTCTGGTATTCTAATTCCAACAGGGGTTGATTACGTAAATCTGTTGGATTCATTCTATTACCAGCAATCGGGTACCAGTCATTCATACGAGGTTGAATGGTCTGGTCCATACATCGCGTTGGATGCCGTATACGACATAAACCAGAACAACAGTGTTACCGGGCATGTGGAATTAGGCCTGCCGGCATATACATCAACCGGCGACCAACCATATCGTATTGATTGGGAACACCCGAAAAGCGTAAAAGATTCTGCGGGAATGTTTTCTGGGTTGCACCTGGGGCTGGGGGCGAATTATATGACCGCCGTAACCGACAGTGTTATGCTAACCATCGGATTCACATACGATTATTATTCAATCAGTGGTGCCGATTCTGAAACATACATGAACGCGTCATATTACCAAGACCGCTATGATGCATTAAAGAACGCATATGCCGACGCCGGATACACCGAAGCGCAAATGCTGGAAATGGATGAAACCGCGGCCGGAATTGCACAATTAAAGTCCACTTGTCCTGGTTGGGTATGTTCAGATGACGGCGAAATCGACAGTTTCTATAAATCCATGGGTATTCGCGTTGGGTTTAATGCAAAATTCTAGAATCTAAAAATGTTTGGTAAAATTGCATCTTTCATGATTGTGTGCGCGGTGTCTGGTGCGGCGATTGGTGCCGAATTAATTGGCACCGCCGCGGTCAGTGTTACCGGCCAAACTGCCGCCGCGGCCAAGGATTCGGCATTCGATTCGGCCCGTCGTCAAATTATACCAATGGCACTGCGCGGTGTTGCCGATGCGTCGGCGGTATCAACCGCGGTGCGGCGTGCGGGTAATACAGAACTGGCAAACATGGTTGCCGCAACAACAATTGACGGCGAACGTATTTCTGACACAACGTATGCGGCAAATATCACCATGACATTGGACGAAAACGCGACGCGCGCATGGTTAAACGCCAATGGGGTTCAGAATTGGCTGGGCACCAACACGGCCAATATTGATGCCGGTGGCATTATCGCATACGTAAAAGTCGGTGCCGGTTTGGCTGATTGGGTTTCGTTAAATCGTGCCACACATGACGCGGGTGTTAATCTAACAACGCGCAACATTACCGGTCGTAACATGACGGTTGAAATTCCGGTTTCTGGTCGGAATAAATTCCTGGGGGCGATTACTGGTTCTGGTTGGCACTATGCCGACCATGGTGGCGTGCTGCAAATTTGGCGTTAATGTTTTCGCACTTGTTTTTATAATTTTTTCCGTGTATAAATACGCACATGTAAAGAAAGGGGAAATATAGTGAAAAAATTATCAATTTTTGCATTGGCTGTGTGTCTGCCATGCGCCGCATTCGCGGACAGTGCGGGCGAAGAATTATACCTGAACATTCGTCGTATTGGTATGGATGTATCAAAAACATCCGTGCGCCATTCGGCCGAATATGCCGATTCGCCGATTCAGGCATTTACCGCCGACGACCAAGAATTTATCAAGGGTGTATTTGACACCGCGTTGGAATACGACCTGGGGCGGTTAAACTGGGACAACAGTTTGTTTATGGAATACGGCCGCACAACACTGAAACCATATAACGAACCAAAAACAATAAACGAAAACGCAGACAAGATATTGTTAACATCCGACCTGTCGTATGCGGCATGGGATTATGACAGTTTCAAGATTGGTCCAATGGTTCGCGCCGCATACGAAACAGAATTTGTTGCAAGCGACGGCGTTCCGCGGCAAAAGGTATTTCGTACAAACGCCGGTTTATCGTTATTTGACCACCCGATTATAAAAACTCTGTACATATCGGGCGTTTATGAATACGACTTTACCTATGGCCATCACCAGGTCAGCAAACTGGCAGCCGAGGTTGGATGGCGTGCCGAATACGAATTACGCGACGGCGTGAATTTCAGCACAAATGGTTACTATCGTGAATACTTGGATTATTCAGAATATGTTCCGACCGACCTGGAACGCGATTTCAGTGGTATTGTCCGCATGGACACAAACCTGTGGGGCGATTTTACCATGGGGCCGTACGCGCAATATCGCCGTGGCCGCGCCCGTGGTGCCGACCATTATGCCAGCAATTTTATCATCGGCATATCGTTTAATTATATAACCAAGTTTGGTCTGATAACATTACCGGAATCGGAATCAAAATAAAAAAACGCGCCACACGGCGCGTTTCTTTTTATTCCATGTTTCCAACCGTATCATTTATTTCTGTACCCGCCGCATCTGGCCGCAAAAACGCGCGCCGCCCATTACTGGTGAACGCGACAATTTTTATATTTTTCCAATCAATTCCGCGGGGCAAGGTCAGATTGTCCCACACATATTCCTGGGCCATACCCGGCATCACGCGCAGCGATGAAAAGTCCCGGTTTTGCGATTTGTTCATTTCTATTTTCAGTAATTTAACAAATTCACCATTTTTATTAAAAATGTTTGCGATAACGATTGCGCCACTGTCGGTTATGCTGGAATCATAGTTTCCCATGGTGACAATTGTCTTGCCGACATTATATATAACGCACCGCATATAGAATTTATTTCCGCGCATTCTGCGAATTTGATAATTTCCCATAATTCGGTCAACCGGCCGCGTCGGGAACAGTGCGACAATCACGGCACAAAACGTTCCGATTGCATTTACGATTGATATTCGGTTTATACCATGGCTGGCAAAGAACAAGAACAACATCCCTGTGCCGATTGCGGCACCCAAGAATATTACCCGCACGGTACCGATTGTATCCTGAATCCACCAGACGATTCGTTGTAATATACGCATGTTTTTTCATCCCAGTTATTATACAATGTCGTATTATATCAAAAATTGTAAAGAAAACATGATATGATTGTTATCATAACGTTATTTTTTATTGACAATTCATAACATTAAATATAAAATTCGCCATGCATTAACGCAAAAAACGCAAAGTTTTGGGGTTGTAGCTCAGTTGGTAGAGCACCTGCTTTGCAAGCAGGGGGTCGTCAGTTCGAGTCTGATCAGCTCCACCACCATTTGTGGTTATCGCGCACGGCGCACGGTTACTGCAAACAGGCAACGAAATTATACAAATGACCCAAAGGGGGTGAATAATACATGGTAAAAGTTCTGGTTCGCGACAATAACGTTGAACAGGCATTGCGCGTTGCGAAACGCAAATCACAAAAGGAAGGCCTGTACCGTGAAATGAAAGAACGTCAGCGTTATGAAAAACCAACGACCAAGCGCAAACGCCTGAAAGAAGAGGCTGTACGTAACGAAAAGAAACGTCAATCAAAACAACGTATGGTTTTTGGGTTTTAATTACAAAAATGTCCCGTTCGGGACATTTTTTTATTCCGCCCGTGACGGGTATGAAATCCCCCCCCTCCCGCAGAGGGGGGCAGCCACGCAGATGGACGGAATAGATAATTTCCGAACTAAATACCGGCAACAGATACGCGAATTGGGTGTTGCAAATTAGAATTGGACGATACCGATTGCGGCATAAACATATTATTTTCTTCTTGATTTTTTGTAGCCGTTGGACTACAATACAAGCATAAAGATTAGCAGATGATTGTTAGAACAACAGATATATTTGATAAATGGTTTCGTAAAATTAAAGACATGTCGGCACAAATGACAATAGCACGTCGTATTCGCCGTATTGAACAAGAAAATTTTTTCGGTGATACAAAATCTGTTGGCGGCGGTGTATCTGAAATAAGAATATTTGTTGGTACTGGTTATCGTTTGTATTTTACTAAACGTGGCGATGAAATTGTAATTTTGTTATGTGGCGGAATCAAAACAGGACAAAACAAGGCACAACAAGATGATATAAAATTGGCGCAAGAATTGGCCAAGGAGGTGTAAAAATGGCAAAAAAAGTAAAAGTATCTGATTGGAATGTATTGGACTATTTGAACAACGAAGAGGCAATCGCGGCATATTTGCAAGCGGCGGTGGCCGAAAACGACCCTCAATCTTTAATATTGGCAATTGGCGATATTGCCCGCGCGCGTGGCATTAACAAAATGGCATCCGACATGGGGGTTAATCGCGAAAGTTTATACAAGAGTTTGAATGGCAAAACAAAACCACAATTTGAAACAATTTACAATGCGATTGATAAATTGGGGCTTGAAATGTCTTTTCGTCCCAAAATGGCGATTGCTGCATAATTTGCCAATACAATGTAAAAACTTCCGAACTTAAAAAGCCCCGAAAATTCGGGGCTTTTTGTTATTAAAATAGAAGTGGCGGCGGGGATGGTTACGCCACCACCACCACAGGATTACTGTGGACATGGGAACATATGCCCATGATGGGTATAAAATTCCCCGCCCGGGGCGGGTTTTGTCGCGGTGCGCGGGGGCTGGGCGAACCCTCCCCGCCACTGCGTGGCCCTCCCCTCCGTGGGAGGGGAATTTCATACCCGTCACGGGCATTCTGCGGTGGTGTTCGGTGGTATTGCAATATCGGAGAATAGCGACCGGCGTTCCACGGTGCGGATTCCCCGCCTGGGGCGGGGTGGCAGTGCGAATGCACTGACGGGGCGGGTGTGTTGCGGTGCGCAGGGTTTGGTGGTACCCTCCCCCCGGCTACGCCGCCCCCCCTCCAAGGGAGGGGAATTTCATGCCCGTCATGGGCATCTGTGTATCCGCGTTTGTCGGTGTAAATTCCCCGCCCGCAATCGGGCCCCGCAAAATTCGCCAGAATTTTGTGGGTGATGTCGCGGGGTGGACCGCTGACGCGAATGCGGCGGCGGGACGGGGCGGGTTTTGTCGCGGTGTGCGGGATGTCGCGAACCCTCCCCGCCACTGCGTGGCCCTCCCCTCCAAGGGAGGGGAATTTCGTACCCGTAATGGGCATATGTGTATCCGCGTTCCACGGTGCGAATTCCCCGCCCGGGGCGGGGTGGACCGCTGACGCGAATGCGGCGGCGGGACGGGGCGGGTTTTGTCGCATTGCGCGGTTTTGGTGTACCCTCCCCCCGGCTACGCCGGACCCCTCCCGCGGGAGGGGAATTTCGTACCCGTCACGGGCATTTTGCGAACGGTCGCGGTACCCTCCCCCCGGCTACGCCGGACCCCTCCCACGGAGGGGAATTTCATACCCATTACGGGCATTCTGCGAACGGTCGTGGAACCCTCCCCCGGCTGCGCCGCACCCCTCCGCGGGAGGGGAATTTCATGCCCGTCGCGGGCATATGTGCCCACGCCACGTTGCGAATCGCGGAACGGTTGCGCCCACCGGCACGCCACGTCCTGTGGCGGGGCGGGGGGCAAGCACTAGTCATCTTTTCCCAGTGCCGTCATCATTCGGTCATAGTTTTCATCAATCGTACCGGAACCGTCAATTTCATAAAACCGCACACCCCGCGCCGTGCGCATCCATTCAATGGCGGGCATTGTCACGTCAAAGAACGTACGCAGTCGCCGTTGAACCGCCGCCGCGTCGGCATCATCGGCGCGCCCGGCCCCGGCGTTAATGCGCCGTTGTATACGCGCCATCATTATATCGCGCGAAACCGCGATATATAACACACACACATCAAATTTATCAGAATATTTTTCAACCAACCATTGTGCCTGGGGCATATTTCGTGGGAACCCGTCAATTATAACATTGCGTCCGCATTCGATTTGCCCGGCAATCATATTAAACATTTCATCATCTGGGATTAATTCACCACGTGCAATCATGCGTCCCACAGGCGTATTTTGCCCCACCCTGCGCAGCATTTCACCCGTTTCAATATATTTGTAATCGCCGCCCGCCCCCAGCATCCGCGACAGCGTTCCCTTGCCAACGCCCTGGCCCCCCATCATCAGAATAATTTTGTGCATATTTTTTTGCCCCCACATATGTTTTTTTCGGCACACACATATGATAGCACCGGGGCGCGGCATTACACAAACGAAAAGTATTTGTCCACGCGCGTTATTTGCGTACAGAACGGTATTTGCGTTGTCACAGACCGAATTTGGTCAATCAGAACACGACTGCCGGTAAAGACGACATAAACTTGGTCATCCAAGACGACCTGAATTTGTAAACATTCGTCGCCATCATTGTGTTTTGACCGCATTATGCGGAAATCCGCCACAATCAGGTCGCGGTTTAATATTTCGCCCATGCGCTTTTTTTCGCCGACCAATGGTAATTTATCGCGTGCGAACACTGAAAATCGCGGCAATTCGGCATTTTTCAGTTTTTTTATTTCATCGATTGTCATTTGTTACCACCCCATTGTTTATATATTGGTTGTTATTCGGGGGTTGTGGTTTGGCGCGTGGGGCACCGCGCCCCGCCGCACGATACCAACCCAAGGACCCTGGGGTGTGGTTGTAAGTTTGGGAAGAAGTACCACCCCAGGGTTCTTGGGTCTGGGCGTTGATTTACGTATATTTTAATCAACCGCACCGCCGCCACAACCAATTGATTCCCCGGACGTTCGCGGCGGGCGTTACGCCCCCGTTACATTAGTCCGGTGGAATCCCTGCGTTTTGTATTTGCCGTTGTAAAACAAATTCTGTTTCCACCCGGCGGGCAACACCGCCCCGCCTAACGTTGTTTTTTGTATCAGGCAAATGGGTTTAACCCACTGTCCCACAGGTTGGCGAAATATCATAGCGTGTGCACGTCCCGCACACGATATTCCTGATGTCAGGAGCCGACAGCCGAAAACACGGCCCTACGGAAAACGGCGTTGTTCGAAACGTTGTTCGCGCAATTGATCGCGCAGTTGTTCGCACAGTTGGACGTGGAACTGTTCACGTTCTGAAAGACCCACGGCGACCCCGCAAACGCAGAACCCGCCAATGGTCAACGCGCCACCGCATACGGCGATGTTACCCCAATCGCATTTTCATGCGATTGATTAATCCGTCCCGGTATAAATCGGATTAACCAATTCGCATTGGGGTGCCCGCATTCGCGGGCGCGCCCCACCGCCGGGCGGTGGGGCGGGCGCGGGTGGGAAATGCCCCCCCGCGCCCCGCGTATGGTTGGGGCCCCCACCCCATTCCATACGCGAACGTTTTCCGTTTTACGCCACACCCCCGTCGCCCGCGCCGGGGGCGTGGAAAACAACGTTAGTCGCCGACAGCCGAAAACACGGCCCCACGGAAAACGGCGCCGTACGAAACGTAGAACGCGCAATTGAATGCGCAGAAGTCCGCACAGAGGGACGTGGAACCGTACACGTTCTGATAGACCCACGGCGACCCCGCTAACGCAGAACCCGCCAATTTGCAATAGCAATATGGTCCCGCAACGGTTGTTGGGCGCGTGGCCGACCATGTATCCCACACGGATTGAACCGCCGCCTGGTCATCGGCGATATAGCCCGTGTAATACCCCGGCGTTGTATTTTGTGGTACGATGTTGGTGCAAACGGCATAACCTGTAACCTCGCCATATGGGAACTTTACGGCCCATTCACCCGGCTGAATCGCATTATAGACATCGTCACTGCACAATCTTTGTGCGGTATAGTATGGTTCGCCATTATATAAAACCGTGCGATTATGCGATTTGTTACAATATGACATATACGACGTGTTTTTATGGTCAAACAGGAATTTCTGGGTAAAATTACTGTTTTGCATGTCGCCAACGTTAACGTAACGCGGGGTAACGTTTATGTTATGCGTGTACATGTATGTAAACGCCGCACCGTTTGCACCGGTGGTGGTGGTGTAACCCGCACTGTCCCCAATTTGGGTGCCGCCCCATGTCTTGCCCGCGGGCGGTGTGCACATGGCCGCGGTTACCGTTGCCGGCGTAAACGATTGCCCGTAACCCGCGCCACCAACATCCGGTAATGTCGATACCGATTCGTCACCCGAATCGTTTACCGTGCCGTCACCACAACCGTACGTTACCGAAAATACTTTCAGACAGTCTGCATACGCGCCTATTGGCGCACCCACGCCCAGGCAAATTGCACACAGCAACGCGCAAACCGCAATGCGGTTGCCGATGCGGATTCCCCGCCCCCAATCGGACCCCATCGTCGCGTAACCCTCCCCCCGGCTGCGCCGTACCCCTCCGCGGGAGGGGAATTTCATGCCCATCACGGGCATTCCGCGAACGGTCGCGGAACCCTCCCCCGGCTGCGCCGCACCCCTCCGCGGGAGGGGAATTTCATGCCCATTACGGGCATATGTGTATCCGTGTCCCAGGACCACGTCGTCGCGGCGTTCATAAACAACATCGTTATTGTGGTAACACGTATCGGCGTTCCACGGTGCGGATTCCCCGCCCCGGGCGGGGTGGACCGCCGACGCGAAGGCGGCGGCGGGACGGGGCGGGTTTTGTCGCATTGTACGGTTTTGGTGTACCCTCCCCGCCACTGCGTGGCCCTCCCCTCCAAGGGAGGGGAATTTCATGCCCATTACGGGCATTCCGCGAACGGTCGCGGAACCCTCCCCCGGCTGCGCCGCACCCCCCCCAAGGAGGGGAATTTCATACCCATCACGGGCATATGTGCCCATGCCGTTCGTCATCCCGGTGTTGCGGGATGTTGCGGAACATAATTTACGGTTCCATAAATCAGAAATAAATTGCAATGTGAAAAATGTCATAATATCGCCCCCTTACTGTAATATGCATGCGTTGACGGGTATTTCGTCCCAATTTGCACGCAGTTTTAATGTTTGTGGAAAATCCCACTTTATTGTCGGAAATGAACCGTCGTTGTACAACAATGTGTACACGTTGCCATCATTGTCGGTTATCGGTTGACCATATGCGTCCAATACATCGTAACCAACAAATGTCTTGCCCGCGGGCGCGGTGCATGCCGGACCGTCCGTCGCGCCCGGCGCAATCGGTGTAAAATCTGTGCCGAATGTTACCGTTTTATATGCATCTGCGGTTGGGGTGCCGGTGTTGCATTCGTATATCGCAACAAACGTATCGGCAACCCAATTTATAACCGCACGTTGGTCGGATGTTACATTCCAAACCGAATATGAATATAACGCCTTGGTCCCGCGGGATGTGCCGGATGTGGCGCAATTTGTACCGGCACAATCGGACACCAACCAACCATTCGGCACATATCCGGTGCGGCGGCAATTGCCATAATTGTCCGACGGCGTTACCAATTCCCGTTCGCCAAATGTGCCGGTGCCGATTCGCGTGGTCGCGTCGTCGTCGCAATAATAATATATGTTATGCGTCACGCGCGGACTGTCCGCGACATCGCCCGTGGCCGATGACCAATCGGGGATTAACTTTAACGATTGGGCATATTCCCATTTCATGCCACCCGTGACCAACGGTTTACCCATGTCGCGGCCGTATGCATCGTACAATTTGTAACCGTTTAATGTTTGGTTATACGGATTGGCACACCCCAATGCCGATGCCGTCTTGTACGCCAATGTGCCGTTGTACGATATTGTTGTGTATGGGGCCGCGGCATATATGTCGCCACAATAATTACATGCGTATATCGCAACAAATGTGTCGGCAACCCAATTTACCGTTGCGGTTTGATCGCCATCATACCGCCATACCGAATAATTATATAAATTGTGAACGGTGTTGCCAATCTTCCACCCAGATGGAACAAAACCCGCCTTTTTACACGTGCCATAATCGTCAGATACCGAAAATACCGAACCGTACATAACGTCGGTACCCGCCGGGGGCGTGCCGGAACCGTCGCCACATGAATATGTTAAATGGTTATACACCGGACAATCATAGTCTGTATCGGGGTTTAACCCATATATATGATATGTACCATTGGAATCCGCAATATTTAACGCGCCCGATGCCGTGCCAGATACCGCATCGGCATGGCAAACGACGTTGTCGGCCATTACGTTTAACGATGGAACCGTATTCTTTTGCCCGAACAAAGACGCAACCCACCCATTGGACAGGCGCAACTTTGACAGACCCGCCCCCGGACACACGGGCACGCATTCGCCCGCACTGTTTTTCACCAAACCCGCCCCATACGCCGATGGGTACGCGCGTGTAACATCGGTATAACCGGCCGGACACGTTTCGGCATTGGCGGCGGTACCACCAATACAAATGATAACCAGCAACGCGCAAACCGCAATGCGATGACAGATTGTTGATTGTGTTTTATGGTTAATACCACACCACGAATTGCGGATGGTCGCGGAAACCCTCCCCCGGCTGCGCCGCACCCCTCCCGCGGAGGGGAATTTCATACCCGTCATGGACACATGTGTATCGGCGTTCCACGGTGCGGATTCCCCGCCACCAATCGGGCCCCGCAAAATTCGCCAGAATTTTGTGGGTGATGTCGCGGGGTGGCAGTGCGAATGCACTGACGGGGCGGGTTTTGTCGCGGTGTGCGGGGTCTGGTGTACCCTCCCCGCCACTGCGTGGCCCTCCCCTCCGCGGGAGGGGAATTTCATACCCGTCACGGGCATATGTGACCATGCCAGGTTGCGAATCGCGGGATGGTCGCGGAACCCGCCCCCGGCCGCGGAGGGGAATTTCATGCCCGTCATGGGCACATGCACATAAATCTTGGGTTCGCGTGTCGCGGCATACGCGACACTTAATAACCCGCCAGGGTTATTTCTCTCTCTCTCTCTC
>JAFUTJ010000003.1 GCA_017471445.1 Alphaproteobacteria bacterium
ACCGTTTTTTTGGTGCACAAATTGTTTTTACAAAACCCCAGAAATCCGCCATTTTATTTTCCTTTACCCGTGCACCAAAAAACGGTGGTTTTTTGGTGCATGGGGTGTGGTCTGTGGTATCGGCGCGGCAAATGCCGAATTGCCAGAAAATGTAAAGTTCTGTATACCGAAACAATATAGGGTAACATACGATTGTCCGGCGGGTGGGAATGCGCCGGAACCGGTTAAAATTGTTTATGGGCAAATGTACACCACGCCCGGTAATGATGCATGCGGCGGTAATGTTGGCGGTTGGCGGGTTGATGGCACGGACACAATAATCACGCCGAATACCACATTGCCGTATACATATGTACATGATGTACGGCTGTTACCAAACCTGGTGTGCCCCGCCGGTACTTATCGGGTAAACTATTCATGTGAAAAATGTGGCAAAGAATCATATTGTCCGGGCGATAATGCGCAATATGAATGTCCGCAAAATACATTAACAGCTGACCAATTGTTGGCACGCGAAAACGCAACATCTTTTGGGTCGGTTACAATCGCATCTACATTTCATGTCACCCCCCAAGCCAGCCCAACAGATTGCTATATGCGATTGCTTGGACTGGTAGTACCAAACGGAACAATCGGTCAAATTACATACGGATATAACCCAGATAACGAAATATACGATATAAAAACCACCTTGGTATATTGGTCTGCTGCGGGTGTCGGCTATTATTTGGTGAATCAGTATGCATATAATTCATTTTATAAATCTGTACGACAATGCACCAACGCCCCGGCAAATGCGCACTATACCGGCCCCGGCACGCCGGATGTCGGAAATTGCCCATGGGAATGTGACAGCGGATTTACATTAAACGAAAATACGTGTATCGCGGCATAGAAATATCGCCCCACCCTAGTGCGATTACGTCGTTATATATTACAGGCATTGGACACATATACTATCAATTTTTAACCCAGGGCAATAAATAGGTTTCATTTTTATGCATATTGTTTGTGCACAGGTGTTGTTTTTCAATAAATCCCGTGCAGAACAATTAAAATGCATGTATAATACGGGCATGAAAATGGAATCTATTGGCATTATAATATCAATCCGCCCGTTTAATGAACGCGATGCCGTTGCGCATATATTTACGCGCGATTATGGTGTTATGGCGGGAATGCTGCGCGGGGCGGTGTGTGCACGACGGGGCCGCCCGATGGTTGGAATGGTTGGCACGGTTTCATGGAATGCACGGCTGGATTCGCAACTGGGGGTATTTCACTGGGAAATGCGGTCAAACCCGGCGGCCGCGGTTATGTTTTCGCGCGACGGCGTTATGATAATAAATTCAATGTTCGCATTAATTAATACGCTGTTGCCCGAACGGGCGGCGTATACCACACTGTATGATGAAACAATTAATGCAATTGCCAAAATTACAAATGCCCCCGCCACCACGGTTTATTTAGAGTGGGAGATTTCATTACTTCGTGAATTGGGCTATGCGCTGGAACTGTCGCATTGTTCGGGGTGTGGGCGACATGATAACCTGAACTTTCTGTCGCCACGCACGGGACGTGCGGTTTGTGACGAATGCGCCGCACCATATATGAATCGGGTGTATAAATTACCGTTAAACCTGGCCATCACAGCACGTTTTTTGGCCAATGCCGCCACCGCCCAGGGCACAGAAATGCCCGCCGCCCGCACAATGTTAAAAATATAGTCGTTTTTGTTTTATTTTCACTTGCGTTTTTTTTAACGATTCGCTACTGTTCGGGTGTTCAAAAAAGAAAAGGAGAAAAACTATGATTTGGACAATATTGCTTTTGGTGTTGGCGATTGCCTTGTTCATGTTTGGCGGAATGCTGTTCAAGCATGATAGCAAGAAACCGTCGGCATGTGCGATGATGGCGAAAAAGTTTGTAAAACTGGTTGCCATTGTCTTGGTAACAGGTTGCGTAACACGTTTGTTTGTGCCGTATTACCTGACATCTGTGAACCCGGCGATTTTGCAAGAAATGGCAAATGGCATGCAGGCGCAAGAGAACGAAGATAAAAATAAATTGGTTCGTTCCTATGTTCGTTCCAACGCAGACAAAATGATGGCTGATGCCCCAATTTTGGGTAATGTTGATGCCAAAAACACAATCTTTATCTGGACAGATTTCAGTTGCCCATACTGCCGCCGTGTGCATGGTGAATTGGAACGTGTATTGGCCGATCGTGACGATGTTCGCGTGGTGCTGAAAAACTTCTCTATCCATGGGCCATTATCTGATGCCCCAGCCAAGGCAGTTATTGCCGCAAAAATTCAGGGCAATGATAAAGCCGCAGCATTGGCATCTAAATTGATGACAAATGAATTCTATTCCCAAGAAGACATGGCCGACCAATCAAAAATCGGTGAAAAGGTTGAAGCAAATGTTATGAACTTTGCCGCCGAAGTTGGTCTGGACACTGCGAAATTGGCCGAAGACATGAATGGCGAAGTCGTTTCACGTGAATTGGCGAACGTTCGTGAATTGGCACAACTGTTCAAAATCAACGGAACACCGTTCCTGATTATTGGTGAAAGTGCATTCCCGGGTGCGATACCGTACGACCAAATAATCAATGCGTTGAACTAAAATAAACGCCATTAAAATAAAAAATCCCCGAAATGGGGATTTTTTATTAGTAAAAACATGTCGAAAATATTGCAGAAATAACAGGATGTTTGCCAAATTACGATATGTTGGCCGAAATAATATCGGCATATAAATGTCACAAATGTCAATTTATATTGATTCGGTTTTCGTTATATCAAAACATATTTCAGGCCCAGAAAAAATGTTTTATTATTTGATATGTTTATGAATAAATGCTATATTTTGTGCGTCATGACCAAAGATGAAGTATTAGCCATTTTACAATCGCAAAATCCGGATACAGATGTTGTCTTTATCGGTTCCGGATCGGATTCTGATGCGTATCGCGCGGGCACGCGCATTATACGCATACCGCACGCTGGTTCGGTTGATATCTACCTGCGCGAGGCGGCAATTTGTCACGCAATTCGGCCATTTATATCAATTCCGATTCCCGATATAACCGTACATTCAGATGGCGATTTTATGTATGTTGAACACGAAATGATTACCGGGCACAAATGGTCGTGGCATAAATTTATTTGGCAACCATGGCGGCAAAAGAACCTGGGGAAATCAATTGCGCGGTTTATGGCCGAAATGCATACGATTGATGTTTCGCGCGTGGCGTGTGCAACCGGGCCGTCAATGCCGTATATGGAATTTGATGACGTTGCACCATTTATATCAGAAATTCTGTCGCCGCGGCAAATGCAATTCTTGCGTAAAAATTATGAACGGATTTTGGCGCACCCGGTTGCGAAATCTGACATGGTATTAACCCATTTGGGGATTAAGGGGCCAAATTCCGTTATTGATGATACGGGTGCATTGTCCGGTGTGTTTGATTTTTGTAATGCCGGAATATATGAACGTTGGCGCGATATGGTTTTGATACGCATGTTGGCACCATATGGGCTGTGGCGGGTATTTGCGCGTGAATATGAAAGGTTAACCGGTGTGCGCATTGACGTTGGACGTATTGTTGATTTGATGAAAATTGAATTTTTATGGTCAAAGCGTTGGATTGGGGCAGATGGCAAAATTCACCCGGCGGGGCGTTATTTCCTGGCCAAGAATGTCGGTGCATGCATGGCACGGTTCCATCATCTGCCAATGATATTTAAATGGATGTGGGTCAAACGGGGTTGATATAATGAATGGGACCAGATTCACAATTGATGTGACATGAACATCGGTCCAACAACAAATAACCCACAACCAAAATAATGTTGAATTTATTAAATTATCTGTGTATACTGGCGACCACCAGTACTTTTATTTAATACACAAGGGAATAGTTATGTTCAAGAAAGAAAAAATCAAAGATTTACACTATGTTGTAAACGGCACCATCACAGCAGATGCATTGCGCACCGCGGCAGACGAAATATTAAACGAATATGGTAAAAAGGCAAAAATGCCGGGATTTCGCCCTGGGCACATTCCATTAAGCGTTCTGCGGCAAAAATTTGACGCATCTGCATATGGCGAAGCAATTGATAAGTTAATGAACGCTGATTTGAATGCATATGTCGCAGATAAAAAAATCCGCCTGGCCGGGACACCTGCGGCCGATGTGGCAAAATGGGAACGCGGTCAGGATGCAAATTATACATTGGAATTTGATATTTTGCCGACATTGCCTGCAATTGATTTGGAAAAGTTTTCTGTGACGAAACGTGTTGCCGAACTGGACATGGCCGAAGTTGAAAAATCTATTGAGAACATTCGTCGCAGCCGCAGTACCGCCGAAAAGCAAGATGAAAAGTACAAGGCTGCAAATGGCGATACCGCGGTTATTGATTTCAAGGGATTTATTGGTAAAACAGCATTTGACGGGGGCGAGGCCAAAAAGCATCACCTGATTTTGGGTTCTGGGGCATTTATTCCGGGCTTTGAAGACCAGATTATCGGTCACAAGACAGGCGATAAATTTGATGTAAATGTTAAGTTCCCCAAGGATTATCATGCAGAAAACTTGGCCGGCAAAGCCGCGCGGTTCGAAGTTGAAATTCACGAAATTCGCAAGCATATATTGCCAGAATTAAACGATGAATTTGCAAAATCTGTGGGACAAGAAACGGTGGCGGCACTGCGTACGCATATTGAAAAGATTTTGACAGACCAATACACAGACGTATCACAAAGCCAAATGCGTAATGAATTGTTGGACATATTGGCCGACAAGGTTAAATTGGATTTGCCGGAAATATTGGTAACCCAAGAATTAAACATGGCAAAATCAGAACACGATCAAAAGCATGCACATTGCGATGACAAGTGTGGCGATGAACATAAATGGGACGACAAGAAAGAACGCAAAGATGCAGAACGTCGCGTTAAATTGGGACTGATTTTGGCCGAATGGGGCACCCAGAACAAGGTGGAAGTTACACGTGATGACCTGCAAAATGCTGTATGGGCCGAAGCGTCACGTTACCCAGACCCGAAACAAGTCTTTGAGTTCTATAACAAAAATCAAAATGCATTGGCGATGTTACGCGGCATGGTGTTTGAGCGCAAGGCGTTGGATGCAATGTTGGCACACGTAAAACAACGTGAAAAGAAGGTGGCCGCCAACGATTTGTTCCAACAAAAATAAAATATGTCGCGCCACCATTGGGTGGCGCATTTTATAATAATTATGAACAAGGGGTTTAATAATGCGCGCATATTTGGATATATTAGATTACTGTCTGGAAAATGGGACAAGGTCAGATAATCGCACCGGTATTCCGACTGTACGCGTTCCCTGGGGGGCAACATTTACACACGATATGTCCCAGGGATTTCCGTTAATCACAACAAAAAAGATGGGACTGAAAAACATTGCGACCGAATTAGAGTTCTTTATTCGGGGAATTACTGATAAGAAATGGTTGCAGGACCGTAATTGTCATATATGGGATGAATGGGCAAATCCTATCAAAATTCAACAAAAATATGATGCACATGTTGCGAAGTTAAAACAGAAACCAGACAATGCCCATGCCGATGAAATCAGAAATAAAATCGCCGATAATGAACGCGATGTTGGACCTGTTTATGGTTGGCAATGGCGGCATTGGGGCGGTGAATATCGGTGGAATACACGTGAAATCAACCGCAACCCGACCCAGAATTTTAATCCGGCGCACCCCGGTATTGACCAATTAAAAAATGCAATAGCGCAAGTTAAAAGCAATCCGACGAATCGCCGTATAATTGTTAATGCGTGGAACCCAACAGATATGGATAAAATGGCGCTGCCTGCGTGTCATGTGATGCATCAGGTATTGGTTCATGATGGTAAATTGAACCTGATTTGGACACAACGGTCATGTGATATGTTCTTGGGGGTGCCGTATAATATTGCCAGTTATGCGTTGTTGTTATTATTGTACGCCGACGAGGCCGGGTTGCAGCCGGGTGTATTACGTGGTGAATTGCACGATGTACATATTTATGAAAACCATATTCCCCAGGTTCGTGAACAGTTGTCACGCACACCAAATAAATTGCCAACGGTTGAAATTGTGAATCCAAATGGCATGCTGAATTGGTCGGCGGGAAATGGATTCCGGATGCGCGATTATGTGTGTCATGAAAAACTGCGCGGTGATGTTGCGCGATAAATAAAAAAATGCGCCAATTTGGCGCATTTTTTTATCGTATATGTTGTGGAATTGCGATTAAGCATCGCAAATTCGGGTCATATGTTGCATTAAAACCGTGTTCATTCATTGTACGAATCCACCAATCGTTTGATTTTATTAATCGGGGCCTGTTACATGTCGTTAATTCTTGGCCCATTTTGCGTGCGGCAACAATATCTTCGGTTGTATTGTGTATCGCGCACAGCATTTTTACCCCCAGAAATTTTCCCAATACAACCGGTAACGTATTTTCGTCCATATATGTCAATATTCCGTTACAATAAACGATATCTGTGGTTAATGGCGCATGGTCCAATACAGACATAATCTGAATACGGCCAGAATCAAACAGTTTTTTTAATTTATTATTCTGAAATGGATATGAACGAATATCAATGCCATGTGCATCCATACCCATTTTATACGCCCGATAATAATTCTGGTGGAATTGAAAACATGATATATGTACCGTCATAGTCATGATATTGGTAATTCATATATGGATATTTTTGATAATAATAATGCGTCATAGTGGTACTATTAAATCACGAATAAATGTAATTTCAATATATTATTGTTTGATGTGTTTTATAAATGCGCTGGGTTCAACAAAACCGTTATGGCCTGCGTGATTTTTGCCGCCAATAATACTGATAGAGCGGGTTAACATACCAACCAAGGTCCATTTATTGCCGATTTTGGAAAACAATCCGCCACCGGAATTGCCATGCCATCCCTGGCACGTATTGGGTGTGTGATTCAGATTGGAATTTGTAAAGTTTACACGGCATTCACCGGCCTTTAATCGGGCGGTATCACGAAACATATTTGTGTCCAGGTTGTATTTTTGTGCATATTTTGCAATGTTTGCCCGAAACGTGCGTGACGTGTCAGTATTCATGTATACATATTTGCGGTTGGTATTATCAACAATACTATTTCCGTCAATTGCGGCAATAAAGTTCTGAATCATTGGCCCATGTAAGTTATCTTTGCCATTAACGCGCAAATCAACCAAGTATTCGTTATATGCACGTTTAAAGTTCACAATTTCTTGGTCACTCATAACCTTTAACGCACCAAATCCAACCAGTTCTGTGTTTCGTTCACCGGGGGGCATGTCGGTTACCGAAACACTGTTTTTTTCAATAAACGCATGCATATCATCGCGTGACGGTATCACAGCCCAGTCGCCGTCGGGGTTATCATCATTACCAATATTATAATCGCCCATGATTGCACCTGACATATCGCCATAGAAACGCGTACCATCAAATGCCCGAAAATATGGATTTTTAATCCCATCAATACAGTGTCTGGCGGTTAATATTTTACCATTCACCATGTTTGCTGTGCCATATACTGTATTCTTAGAATCGATTATTGCCAACACATGTCGATATGGTGCATTTGACCATTCTTTATCGTCAATATATCGCCGATGGTCGGTCATATACGTGTCGCCCATTGCGGTAACAATTGCGGAATTTGTAATAAAAATTGATATCAGAATCGTAAGTATGCGCATATGCGTAATTATATCATAAAATCATGATACAATCATATAAAAAACATTCTGTTTTTCCTTGCATTTTAATATGTTTTTGCATATAATCTGGCTGATTTTCGATGGGTGGGCGCGAAAGTCATCCGATTAACCCCACAAGTCCTTTGCTGTCCAAAAATAAAAAATCGGCAAATGGCAAGCTTTGTTTAATTCTATAATGAAAGATTTATCCAAAGATTTATTTAATCCGCTGTCTGGCGAAGATTTTGTCCAGATGTTTGACCAAAATTATGGTAACCAAGAAACATTACAGGGGTACGCGACCAAGGGTACTGTAAAAGATATTCGTGGTGACTTTGCAATGGTTGATGTTGGCCTGAAATCCGAAGGGCGCATTCCATTAAAAGAATTTGGTGCATCCGTTCCATCGGTTGGCGATATTATTGATGTATTTGTTGAACGTTATGAATCCCGCGAAGGTACGGCCGTGCTGTCGTATACCAAGGCCCGTGCAGAAAAGGCATGGAAAGACCTGGAAAAGACCGTTGCCGAAGGTATTGACCCAACTGGTACAATTATTGATGTTGTTCGTGGCGGATTTACCGTTGATATTAATGGCGTGTTTGCATTTATGCCATCGTCCCAGGTTGATCATAAACCGGTTCGCGATGCAAAATCATTAATTGGTTTGACCGATAAATTCCGCGTGTTAAAGATGGACGCACTGCGTACAAACGCAATTGTTTCACGTCGCGCGATTCAGGCCGACACAATTGCCGCACAACAGGCCGAAGCCATGAAGAACATTGCCCTGGGCGCAGTAATGGAAGGTACGGTAAAGAACATTACCGATTACGGCGTGTTTATTGACTTGGGCGGAATTGACGGTTTGTTACACGTAACCGATTTGTCATGGAAACGTGTAAACCACCCACGTGAACTGGTTCATGTTGGTGAAAAGATAAAGGTCAAGGTTATTCAATTCGACCCAGAATCACACCGCATTTCATTGGGTGCAAAACAATTGGAAGAAGACCCATGGGATACCGCGTCGCGCGCATTCAATGTTGGCGACACCGTCACCGGCAAGGTTTCTTCGTTGACCGATTATGGCGCATTTATTGACTTGGGCAATAATATCGAAGGTTTGGTTCACATGTCCGAACTGTCATGGACGAACAAAAACATTCACCCGTCCAAGGTTCTGCAAAACGGCCAAGATGTCAACGTTGTTGTATTGGGTATTGACCAAGAAAAACGTCGTATTTCATTGGGCTATAAACAATTACAACCAAATCCATGGAAACAATTTGCCGAAACACACAATGTTGGTGATGTTGTAACTGGCCCGATTAAGAACACAACCGAATTTGGTCTGTTTGTGGCATTGACACCGGATTTGGACGGTATGGTTCACATTTCCGATTTGTCTTGGAATAAACTGGACGAAGAAGAATTGAAAAAATTCGTTCGTGGCCAAGAAGTAACGGCGAAGATTTTGGACATTAACCCAGAAAAAGAACGTGTAACATTGGGTATTAAACAGTTGACCGCCGGTGCCGATAATAACACCGTTGCAATCAAAAAAGGTGCGGTTGTTTCCGGTACTGTTTCCGAAATAACACCTGATGAACTGATTTTGGCGTTGCCGGGTGATGCGCGTGGTATAATCCGTCGCACGGACCTGTCACGTGAAAAGTCAGAACAGGACACGTCAAAATTCCATGTTGGCGACACAGTAGAGGCATCTGTTGTTTCTGTTGACGACAACACGGTAAAACTGTCCATACGTGCGTTACAGGTAACGTTAGAAAAGCAAGCCGTCAAAGAATATGCAAACGAGGCAGATAGTGGTTCTGTCTTGGGCGATATTTTGGGCGCAGCCATAGAAAACAGTAAAAAGTAAAAACGGGGCGTATGCCCCGTTTTTTTATCGGCTATGTTTTTATCAATCATATGATTCGGCACATATTCATCAACAGCTGTTCTTTTATATTTACAACCACATAACCCGTTTATTATAATCATCATGAATCCAATGGGAATTGGTTTCGGGGCTGTCGTAAGCCTTTATACAGTCGGTGCAAAACACAGTAATAAAAAACAAAATTTCATGTTTTGTACCGTTTCCGTAATCCCCGGCATTTGTTGGGGTGCCTGTGGTTATAATGCACCGCAAAAGACCACAGGAGTCATTACTGTATATGATTTACGAACACCCCGACCGCGATTTCTGTTGCGGCGTTTTTAATTTAATAAACCAAATGGGGGAATAAAATCATGACAAGATTTATATGGCATAATAAACATAAAATTTGCGGTATGGCGATTTGTGCAATGTTGGCAATTGGCGGTGTCGGCACGGCCCATGCCGCAACATGCGATGCCGGGTATTGGTTGAACAATGGTGAATGCGCGCCATGTTCTGAGAAATATTATTGTCCGGGCGATGATGCACGACATGCATGTCCCGCGCCCAGCACCACGGAACAGATTATAACCCTGGTATCGCCACATACTCTTCTTACTAACCCAGATTACAGTAAAATGACCGTTGCTGTTTCTACAAACTGGTTTGGGGGGCTCTCTGGCTCTACCAATATAGAAAGGTGTGGCATTGTTATTCATAATATTGATGGCGATGAAGCACGCCTGGGCGAAATCGGTTTCCTTTATTCGGAATCTGTTGGTGATTACGCTGGCGGTTACGTTGCGCGTTTATATACCGCGGCGTATGCCGGATATTATCTGAAACAAAAGTGGCCGAACGG
>JAFUTJ010000004.1 GCA_017471445.1 Alphaproteobacteria bacterium
ACCGTTTTTTTGGTGCACAAATTGTTTTTACAAAACCCCAGAAATCCGCCATTTTATTTTCCTTTACCCGTGCACCAAAAAACGGTGGTTTTTTGGTGCATGGGGTGTGGTCTGTGGTATCGGCGCGGCAAATGCCGAATTACCAGAAAATGTAACATTCTGTATACCAAAATATTATACCATAACGTACAAATGTGGTTGTGGTGATAATGCGCCAAATCCGGTGACGGTTTCGTTTGGGGAAAACTTTACAACGCCTGATGCCGCGTCGGTATGTGGTGGCGCGTGGCGGTCATGGCGTGTTGATGGTACAACAAATTATATAACATCAAATACAACGTTGCCGTATACATACCCGTATGATATTACACTAATTGCCGGTGGTGATTTTTCTGTAAACCCTGCGGCAGATAGAAATATTGCTGAAATGACATGGTCTTTGCGTTGGTCGTGGGGGACATTTTCTGGAATTGCACGGTGCAGTGTTGAAAACAATGTTGCGGCCGGTCAAAAATATAATGGTCCAAATGCCGAACCAACCGATGACCGCGATAAAGAACATTTCCTGCCCGGTTGTTGGTGTCACTTAATTACAGATTTACGTGAAAATACCGCTTGGATTAAAGCCTATGGTGGATCGTATAGAACAATGGCGTCTTGTTTGTTAAATTGTCCTGGAGCATGCAGCCGCCATTCGTATTATAATACGGCAAATCAACGTATTGCATTAATGTGCGAAACACCAGATTAAATTATCGCATTATTTTCGTGCGGCCCAAAACAGCCCCATTATCCATCCGATGCCTGTGAACAAGAACAACCAACTGGCACCGCGTATCATAAGCATGTCATAGCCGGACTTTTTCGTTTGGCGTGCAATCCATGCCGGGGCCATTACAACGGCAAACAATATAACAATTGCCGCGGCGTATTTTGTATATAAAATAATGTTTCCTGGTATAATCATAATTTTTTATGAAAACGGGGGCTGCTGTTTTGCCCCCGTACATCTGCCTTGATTATATACCGTATTTTGCATTCGTGTCCAGTTTTTCTTCGATACGAATTAATTGGTTATACTTTGCCATACGGTCTGTACGTGACATTGACCCGGTTTTTATTTGGCCGGCATTTGTCGCCACCGCCAGGTCGGCAATGGTCGTATCTTCGGTTTCGCCACTGCGGTGTGAAACAATTACGCCATAACCCGCGTCTTGGGCAATTTTTATTGCGCGCAGGGTTTCTGTCAAACTGCCAATCTGGTTTACCTTAATCAAAATTGCATTTGCAACACCGGCGTCAATTCCACGACGCAGGCGTGCCGGGTTTGTCACGAATAAATCGTCGCCAACCAATTGACATTTATCGCCGATGCGTGCGGTTAATTTTGCCCATGCGTCCCAATCTTCTTCGGCCAATGCGTCTTCAATTGATATAATTGGATAATCAGAAATTAATTTTTCATAGAATGCAATCATTTCATCTGATGATAATTTTTTCCCTTCGAAAGAATACACGCCATCGCGGTAAAATTCAGATGATGCAACGTCCAATCCAATTGAAACCTGGGTTCCGGGGGTGTAACCCGCCGCACGAATCGCCGCCATGATTGTGTCCAACGCTTCGGCACAGGAATTAAAGTTTGGGGCAAATCCGCCTTCGTCACCAACATTTGTTGAATTGCCCCCGTTTTTCAGGATTTGTTTCAGGTTGTGGAATATTTCCGACCCCATGCGAATGGCATCATTAATATTTTTCGCGCCGTTTGGAATAATCATGAATTCTTGGGCATCCAATCCATTATCGGCGTGTGCGCCACCATTGATAATATTCATCATCGGTCGGGGCAGGGTGCATGGATTCTGGGTTTCGCAGATTTCGGCAATGTATTTATATAATGGCAATTTGCGTGCGTTTGCCACGGCGTGTGCCGCCGCCATTGACACGGCCAAAATTGCATTTGCCCCCAATTTGTCTTTATTTTGGGTGCCGTCTAAACGTATCATCTTGTCGTCCAGTGCGTTTTGGTTTGACGCATCCATCCCAATTATCGCCGGTGCGATTATTTCATTTACATTACGTACCGCGGTCATTACGCCTTTGCCCATGTATGCGGTTCCGCCGTCGCGCAATTCCAATGCCTCAAAAGAACCGGTGGATGCACCCGATGGTACCGCGGCGCGACCAAATGCGCCCCCGTTCAGTTCAATGTCACATTCAATTGTTGGATTGCCACGACTGTCCATTATTTGTCGCGCATGTACGTGTGATATTGAATACATAATTTTTTCTCCTTTGTATTACTTTTTTTTATGTGGTACAATATAAGCACAATTGTAGTTAACATAAAACAAAAAATGTAGTGATTATGATAAAAAAATACTTGCCAATTATTTGTTGTATTATGCCGGGGGCGGCGGTTGCAGCATTGCAGATGCCGGAAATGGATTCTTCGTCGCAGTATTTCGTTTTGGCGACGTTGGATACGACCACAGATTCATATAATTTCACAAATGCAAACGCGGCGCGTGGTATTCGTGTATCTGGTGATATGAATGTTACCGGCGGGTTGAATGTTGGGGCATCTGTTACCGATACACATGGTAATGTCGGTATAACCCCAGGCAGTGACAGTCAGGTAAGTGACAAATTTTATATATACTTGGTCAATGGTGGTAATGTCACAATCGGCGATGATATACGTTTTTATAATAATTTCAATCGTGATTTTGTGTTGTCGGCATATGGTTCCAACCACCCGATAAATGTAAACATTGGTGGTGCGATTGTTAATGGAACCCAATCAAATATTACGTTCAGCTTTGTTGATAATTTTAGTATAGCCAGTTCAATGTCCAGTTTTGGCGGATTGACAATTGGTGCGCAAACCGCCGATATGCACAGTGTTACAAATTTTGGCGGCGTGTTTTCGATTTCTGTTACTGGCGATGCTGATTTTAACGGATGTGTTGTGCAAAATATTGCAGGGTCTGAATCAACAAATATTTCAGTTGGTTCGTTGGGAACCATTGGTGATTTGGCAAACGGCACAGGCGCAGGTACAATGACGTTTACGGTAAGTCATGGTGACATGCAATTGGTCAAAACGGATGATAATGAAATTACAGGCAGTATTTCTCATTCTGCGGATTTAACGACAGTCAATGTGCCCGGCGGAAAGATTATTGCGCCCGGTACGGTAAAAAATGATTCTTTAACCGGCGAATTAAAAATTAATGCAGGTGGCATGGATATAACAGGTGGTGACGAACTGAATCCAACGCTTGTAAACAAGGGGGTGTTTACCGGAATAATCACAGGTGATACATATCTGAAATATGGAATTTATTCGGCAAATGACTTTTTATTGACGTCTTCTGGGGCGGTTGTGTTTGGCGATACGTCGTCATTAAATAATACCGGGACAATGGACATAACGGCCAGTATGGGGAATTCATACCTGGGGGCAATACGAAATGGAACGATTGATACATCAAATGCACAGTTGGCAATACGTGGTGACGTTATTGGGGCGCAATCACTGTTAAATTATGGTGATACGGTTGCAATAACGGCAAATACATTTGATGTCGCCGGAAACATTAATACGACACAAAATGCAAAAACAAATATAACAGCGCGAAATTTAATGGCCGGTGCAATTGAAACAACCGGGGAAACAGTCATTGTTGCAAATGATATTAATGTTGTTGGCGATGTTTCCGGCGGTGTTGAGTTCTTTGATGTTGAAAAGATGCATATTGGTGGTAATTACATTTTTAACGATGCCAGTATTTTGGGCGTTCGCGCAATGGATTCATCAAAACCATATTGGTCAGACGTCAGTTTAACACCTGATGGCACATTGGGGCAGATTACGAATAAATCTGGGGGGACTGCGTTGGTGACCGTTAACGGTGCATTTATATCTGATTTAGGAACAGGCATGTTTGGTGATGTATTAGATACAGAACAATTCCGCGTCAGTATTTTTGAGACGGTTGATGCATCGCGTGCCATATGGTTATTGCACGCAGACAGTGGTTTGAACAACGTATCAACAAATCCGCGCAATATTTCAATGTTGTTCTGTAACGCAGATCGCAGTATATGCTTTGACTATATACCTGCGGCGTATACGACAACCAATGGAATATTGGTAAATGGCGAAAATGAAAACATGCCGGTGTATTTGTCGCTGCGTGATTCTGACAGTGATGGTATAACCGACAGTTTGTATATCGTATTTGATTCGCGCTTTGGTGGGCCGGTGACGGTGCAACCGATTGCACCAATTGTTGCCCGTACAACGGACGACGATACGCCGTTTGGTGCGGCACGTGCGTTGGATGCACTGGTTGACAGTGGTTTACGAAATGCGGGCTTTAATAACCCATCACAAACCCCGATAGAGGCGATTTCGCTGTCGTTCCGAAATACGCAAATGGAACGAATTGCAACAGAATTGTACCTGCGGTTGGAAGATTACAGTACAAACTTTGATGGTAATGCGTTAACTAATTTCAGTCGCTTGGTATCACCAACCGAAGCGGAACAATTAATCGCATCGGTTGCATTGGACGAACACACGTTCCCGCGTGATTTCGAAGACAGAATGTTTGATGAATTTATTTGGAACCGCAATCGTAAAGTACGCAAGGCATGGATTGATGCAGACTTTGGCATGTTTGTACAAAATGTTGCCGATGGCGTGCGGCACGCCCATGGTAACCGATTCAGTTTAATGGGTGGATACGACACGCATGCGTCAAATACACTGATTGTTGGTGGTGCGGCACGTGTGTCGCATTCGGCCGGACATGACACGGGTGATGTTGATTTAAGTTATGCGACCAATCGTATAACAGGTCATATTGATACCGATGTTACCGATACAGATATTGGTGTCGGTGCGTATTTAATGAAAATACTGGGCAATCGGTTGCGTGTATACGGAAACGCATTTGTTGATTTGCATTTATTGGACGCGTCACGTGAACAGACATATGTTGAAAACAAAATTTCTGGCGATGCAATGTCGTTTGCGGTTACGTCGGAATGGGGATTAATGCACGATATATTGAATCAGTATATTGTTGGTAACCTGTATGCACGTGTTGGGTATAATTTCGGGTTTGATATAAATGAAAAATCTGGCGGAAATAATTATATGAAAATTAAATCTGACGGGTACACAATATTAACACCGGGGTATTCATTAATTGCGCAAAAGCGTATCTATCCGTCAATGTGGTTCCAAATTCGGCCATATGTGTCAATTGGTGCCGAATATGACGTATTAGGTACAAATGAAAATATAAAAATAAAATTTGCCGCCGCGGACGAATGGTCGAATTACGATGCCCAGGTAAATCCATTGTGGGCAAATATTGGTGGTGGTGTTGAAATGTCTGGGGCGTCAGGAATTCATGTTGGTTTGGATTACCGGTACCAGTATAATTCAACAATTCAATTGCATAATATAAAATTGTCTGCGATGTATCGCTTTTAACAGACGCCCAATCGGGCGTTTTGTTATTGATAAAAATTTGCCATTTGATTAGAATTGCCATTGAACCTGGCGACGGTTGGGTTCGGGGCTGTGAGAGGCCTTTTCTATCTCGGTGCAAGGTGTGTAAAGATAACAGAAATTCATATTTTGCATCGTACTGTGATTACCCCAAATTTTGGTTGGGGTGCCCGTGGTTATAATGGCAACGCCAAAAGACCATGGGAATCATTAGATAGATGAGTTCTCAACACCCCGACCGCGATTTCTGTTGCGGTGTTTAATTTTAATAAACCAAATGGGGGAATAAAATCATGACAAACAAACATAAAATTTGCGGTATGGCGATTTTTGCACTGATTACGATTGGCGGTGTCGGCACGGCCCGCGCCGCAAATTGTCCGGCAAATTTTTATCTGAATACTGAAAACGAATGCACATATTGCGACGGTGGCTATTACTGTCCGGGTGATGACATCAGATACCAATGCCCCGACGATAAATGGGTGGGAAAATATAACACATTTTTTAATGATACTTTTAGATCGGCAAGCCAAACATATACTGGTTCTTGGGGGTCGGATTTTACATATGATGGCGCGACATATACAAGTCGTTCCAAAATCACCCATTGTGTTCGTTGGATGTCTTTGATTTTTAAGGAATATACATGCCTGTCAGAGGTTGCATACGACCCAACCAGCCAAGAATACCCCGTTAAATGCACACACTATTATGTGGCGGGGCCTGGCTATTACCTATCGCCATATAAGGTTACCACGTATAACGTTTGGTACAATGGCGTAAAGCCATGCACAAACGCCCCGGCAAATGCGCACTATACCGGCCCTGGTACACCGGATAGCCCGGATGGCACAATTAAGAACGCGAACGATTGCCCGTGGGAATGTGATGATGGATTTGGTCACACATCTGATGACCGGTGTTTGCCCCTGTGCCGGATTGGTGAAACGGCAATGAACGGAATAAATATATATGCCGAAAAGCACACCAAATACGCCATGGCCGTACCACGCGGCGATGGTATGTGTTGGATTAGTGCCATACGCGACATCGGCGGGAAATTAGTTCCGGTGAATTAGTCAAAAAACATATTGCCAAAAACGCGTGAATGCGGTATGATATATGGCATACAGGGAAATAAGCCGTGCACCAAAAAACCACCGTTTTTTGGTGCACAAATTGTTTTTTACAAAGCCCCAGAAATCCGCCATTTTATCATCCTTTACCCGTGCACAAAAAAACGGTGGTTTTTTGGTGCATGGGGTGTGATGTTTGGCATATGCATTTTAACCAATGCCCACGCCGCAACGTGTGATGCGGGGTATTATTTGAACAATGGCGAATGCGATATTTGTAATTGGGACAGTGATTTAGCACATAAGTCAGACTATTATTGTCCTGGTGATGATATGCGATATATGTGTCCGGCAAAAGGGGCTGGTGTTAGTACACGTGCATACTATCCAGATTATAAATATCTGCATGATGTTTCTTCTTTTGCGCGCACGTCACGGGCAAACGCCGAAAGCAT
>JAFUTJ010000001.1 GCA_017471445.1 Alphaproteobacteria bacterium
ATAATTATTATGCGACACATGGATTTGGTTCGCAACCATGTTATTACAATCCAGAAACCGGTACATATGATTATGGTTCAACCCGGGGTTGCGTCGGTGGCAACACGCTTCAATCATGTGATGCCGGATACTGGGCAGAAAAAGTGGTCACGGGTGGTGAATTGCAACGTCATCCGTGTGTACCGTCGGGTGTTGGTTATTATTCCCCAGATAATGATTTGGCGCGTTATCCGTGTACGAATGAAATACCGGCAAATTCGCATTATGCGGGTACTGAAATAAATAAAACGAATAATTGTGAATGGGAATGTGATGATGGATTCGGTCACACATCTGATGACCGGTGTTTGCCATTGTGCCGGATTGGTGAAACCGCAATGAATGGAATAAACATATACGCCGAAAAGCACACAAAATACGCCATGGCCGTACCACGTAATGGCGCGACGTGTTGGATTAGTGCAGAAAAAGGGCAGGGTGGGAAATTGGTACCAACAAATTAATGATTAATTGTCGCACCATATAAAAAACATAAACATTTGCCCGCGAATTACGCGGGCAATTAAAATATTACGATATTTATTTGATGTTTTTATTTTCTTTGTTCGTATTCTTCTTGTTCTTCAACGGTCATTGTTGCCAACGGACGCGCCATCATTCGTGGCAGGCCGATTTCTTCCCCGGAAATTACACTGAACCCAAATGTGCCATCGTCAATACGCGCCAATGCCGCATTTATTTTCTGCAACAGGTTTTGGTCACGCCCCGCCATTCGCAGGTTCATGGTTATTTCTTGTTCAACGGTTGCGTTATCTGAATCATCACCAACGCCCGCATCGTCGTGCTTTTCTGCCATACGAACCGCGCTTAAAACCGAATCACTGCCATGTTCCAGTTCTTCTTTCTGGGCGGTTAATAATTGATAAAAATACGCCAAATGTTCTGGACACATATATGGTTCAGATTTTTTTGGGGTATATTTCGGTGGTAATTCTATATTTTTATAATCTTTGTTCGCCATGTCTTTACCCTTTTAGTTCGTGAATCCATGCGGTCAATGTTTCTGCATCCATCAGGCCGGTTCGTGCCTCTATCAATTCGCCGTTCTTGAATGCCAATACGCTGGGGATGCTGCGAATGCCGTATTTTACCGGGGTACGGCGGTTTGTTTCGTCAATTTCGAACTTAATGAAACGTACGTCTGTGATTTTTTCAGATGCATCTTCAAATATCGGACCGAACATGCGGCATGGACCGCACCAAGATGCCCAAAAATCAACCAATGTAATCCCATCCCCCACCAGGCTTGTGAAATTTTCATCGTTCGCGTGTTCTAGTGCCATCTTTTTTCTCCTGTTCTGTTGTTGATATTTGGTTTGAGTGTATTATAATACGCCCAAAAAGCAAGAGAAAACATAAAATGAATAAAATCATATACTTAGATGCCGCAGCCAGTGCATTAAAACCACAATCTGTTGTTGATTCAGAATTGTTGTTCGTGCGCGATTCATATGCAAACGCCGGGCGTGGTGTTTGTGCGCGTGCGGCGGCGGTTGATGATATGGTTACCCATGCCCGACAACGTGTGGCGAAATTTATAAATGCCAACCCCGCCCAGGTTATATTTACATCCGGTGCAACAGATGGCTTAAACCGCATTGCAAATATAATTACCGGTCAACCGGAATATTGTGGTGTCACGGTTGCGGTATCGGATTTAGACCATCATTCGGCGCGCCTGCCGTGGGCGGTATTATTGCGTCGCGGTATGATTAATGAAATGCATGTGTGTGAATTGGATGAAAATTTTGATATAAAAATTAATTCTGTTCCAAGATGTGATGTCTTGGTCATAACCGCAATGTCAAACGTTTTTGGGCGCGCACAGGATGTTGCGTCAATTGTTGCCGCGGCCCGTACAAAAAATCCAAATGTTGTGACAATTGTTGATGCATCACAATACGTTGTTCATGATAAAATAGATGTGAAAAAATGGGATTGTGACTTTATGGTGTTTTCTGGGCATAAAATTGGCACTAATACAGGACTGGGGATTTTGTACATCCGCGATTGTGATAAATATTTCCCTGATAAGTTTGGTGGTGGTATGGTTATGTCGGTGAACGAATCGGATTTTGTGTTAAATACATCGCCTGAAAAGTGGGAATCGGGTACATTGCCATTAACCCAGATTGCAGGAATCGTTCCGGCAATTGATTATTTGGAACAAAACCGCCCAAATTTGGAATTAATAAAGTATATGTATGATGAATTGGCAAATATTCCACGCATTAAAATTCTAACACATCGCGATGATGCGATATTATCGTTTGTTGTTGACGATATGCATCCGTTGGATGTTGGGGTATTGTTGGGGGCAAATAATATATGCGTGCGTGTTGGTAATATGTGTGCATCGTGGATTTTGCGCGCAATGGGGGGTGATGGATGTGTGCGTATTTCCATTGGTGCATGGAATACAATGGATGACGCGATGACAACAATTAATACAATAAAACGGATTATAAAATGACGGCAACACGCGACGATATAATATCCGCATTACAAACAGTATATGACCCAGAAATACCGGTAAATATTTGGGATTTGGGTTTGGTTTATGATATAAATATCGGTGAATCTGAAATTGTTATAACTATGACGTTTACCAGTCCGACATGTCCCATGATGGAAGAAATGCTGGTGCGTGTTCGTGATGTTGTATCTGAAATTGCAAATGGTGTACCGGTGCGTGTTGAATTGGTGTGGGACCCGCCATGGAACCTGGGGCGAATGTCGGAACGTGCGCGGTTGGAACTGGATTTAACCGAAAACGGGTGGTAATAAATGAATTACATTGAAATCAAGAAAACATTAATGGCGATTGATGACCCAATGTTGAAATTGGAAACCGTTATGGATTTTGGTCATACGATTTCAGATGTTCCAGAAAATGCAACGTGTACTGAAATTCATGGGTGCGCATCACGCGTTGAAATTTGCAGGTTGGGCAATAATTTTTTTGGTCGGGCCGATTCGCATTTGGTGCGTGGTATCGTCGTGATTATTACCGCCATGGTTGACGGAAAAACACCGGATGAAATTCGCCAAATGGACATCGGTTCTGAATTTGCATCACTGAATATTGCAATTGGTGCGGGTCGTGTTAATGGCGTAAATTCTATGATTCGTTTTTTACAGAATTTATGATAAAATGCATATATTGCAAAACTGGGTTGTGGCAATGGGCGAAGATGAAAAAATGTTTCAGATTGGACTGTGGACACTGGGGGCGGTGGTGTTATTGACCATTGGGTTGCAAGTGTGTTATCGCACCCAGAATCGTGCACGTGACCATGTGCGGCGTGAAATTGTCCGTACACAACAGGAAATTGCCGTTGCAACAACAAACTTTTCATCCTATGTTCGGCCCGAAATATTACGCAACATGGTAACCAGTGTTGCGCCACGTGCCGAAGTAATCAGTTTTCATAAATCCGTTGCAATTGATGAATTGGCATCAAAAGAATAGTTAGTTATGTTCGAGGTTGGTAAAGATATCTTTAAGCATGGGTTCCGCGGCACAAACACAAATGCCGGTGGGTGTGCCCGTTTGCGAATTGTATATTCGCTGTTTTTAATTGCATTTGGTGTTTTTGTTGCGCGGACATTATATTTGGGGATTCAGGGTACCGACCGTGCACGCCTGGGCGGGGCGGCGGGAAATTGGGTTGTGTCGCGTGCCGATATTGTTGACCGTAATGGTGATATATTGGCAAAAAATATAATGTCGGGGCATATAACACTGCGGCCAAACCAGGTGCGCGACCGTGATGCGGCGGCGGCGGCAATACATGATGCGTTACCGTATGAATACACGTTGTCCGATGCGTTGAATTTGGTTAATTCTGGGCGGCGATTTATATATGTGAAAAAATATGCGTCCGATGCGGCACGTGAAAAAATAAACAAGGCACGAATCCCCGGATTAGAGATAGAGCAGGTACAAACCCGTCGTTATCCAAAGCGTCGCCTGTTTTCGCATGTTGTTGGTTTTGTTGGGAACGATGGTTCCGGGTTAGAGGGGGCAGAACGTACGTATGATGAATACCTGCGCGATAATAACGATCCATTGGTGTTGTCGGTTGATTCGCGGATTCAGTCTGTGTTTTATGAGCGATTGTCAATGGCAATGCAGAAATATCACGCGCGTGGTGCAATGGGTATGTTGATGAATTCACGCACCGGTGAAATGATTGCAATGGTATCATTACCAGACTATGACCCAGAAAATTTATCGGCCGACCCAACACAAAATCGAAAATTTCAACCGATTCGTGGAATATTCGAAATGGGTTCAATATTTAAGATATTTAATACGGCTATGGCGTTTGAAAATGGCATAAACAAAATTTATGACACATCAAAGCCATTCAGTATTAAAAACAAATTTGGCAAACCGGTTGCAACAATTAAAGACATTAATATGCACAAATTGCCAAAATCAATGAATGTAGAAGAAATCATGGTTCATTCGTGCAATATCGGTTCGGTTCAGATTGCGCTGGATTTGCCAAGTAATACACAAAAAGATTTCTTTGACAGAATACATATGAATCGTGCGCTGGATTTAGAATTCGGCCGCACGGAACGCACATTAATGCCAATTAAATGGGGGCCGGTGGAACGCGCGACGGTTTCATTTGGACATGGTATATCGGTAACACCAATGCATTTAATGTTGGCGGTAAATTCAATGACAAATGGTGGAATTTATATTTATCCAACATTGCAAAAACGTGGCGTTGGTGTTGTGCGTGGTGAACGCGTATTGTCATCGGAAATATCGGCGAAGTTGCGCGGGTTAATGGTGCGCGTTGCCGAAGAAACCAGCGGTAAATTGGCGCGTGTTTCGGGTATAAAAATTGGTGGTAAAACCGGTACTGCGGAAAAACGTTTGCCCAATGGCAAGGCCGACCGTCAAAGAAATATGACCGCATTTATCGGTATATTCCCGGCCGATGCGCCACAATATACAATATTGGTTGTATTAGATGAACCCAAGGGTATTGCCGAAACAGGTGGGTGGCGTACTGCATCATTAAATGCGGTACCAACAACCGGAGAAATATTGGACAGTATACTGCCGTTGCTATTTGAGTAAATTTTTAGTATAATTGCACTGATAATAAAAAAGAGTGCAGCGTGTCAAGAATAGTGGAAAAGTCCGTGCAGGGAAATGCATGGGTTGTGTCGACAGACGTTTCGTCTGGGAATTTAGTTGAAAAAATATTAAATGCGCGTGGTATTCACGATGTGGATGATATACGTAAATTCTTGAACCCCAGTATCAAGGAATATATGCCAAATCCGTCGGTTTTGTCTGATATGGATGTGGCTGTACGTATAATTGCCGATGCGGTTTTGGCAAATGAAAAGATTGCAATCTATGGCGACTATGATGTTGATGGTATAACGTCAACCGCGGTGTTTGTAAAATACCTGCGGGCGATTGGTTGTGATGTTATATGGCACCTGCCGACGCGCGATGGCGAAGGGTATGGATTAAACATTGCGGCAATTGATGCAATTGCGGACGCAGGCGTAAAATTAATGATAACCGTTGATTGCGGCATCAGTGGTGTGGCAGAGGTTGCACATGCAAAATCGCGTGGGGTACGTGTTGTTGTTACCGACCATCATTCACCAGATTCTGTATTACCGGCGGCCGATGCGGTTGTAAATCCAAAACGTGCGGATGATACATCTGGCATGTCATACCTGGCCGGGGTGGGGGTTGCTTTTTTAACCGTTGTTGCGTTAAACCGTGAATTAAAGTCGCGTAAATTACCAGATGAACTGTATAAAAAATTGATTTCAATAAATCTGTTAAATTATATGGATTTTGTCGCGTTGGGTACAATATGTGACACGATGCCACTGGTCGGGTTAAATCGTGCGTTTGTTTCAACGGGCCTGAAAGTAATGGGGTTGCGCCAGAATTTGGGATTGCGGGTTTTAATGGATGTTGCCGGCATAAATCAGCCGTCCGTTTATGCGGCGGGGTTTGTAATTGGACCGCGATTGAATGCGGCGGGACGCCTGGATTCGGCGGCACCGGCATTGGAATTATTGTTGACCGATAATCCGTTAATTGCACATGATTTGGCAAATAAATTGCATAATATGAATCAAGAAAGAATTGATATTCAGAATGCAATAATGTTGCGTGCCGATGAAATTGCACATGATTGTTGTGCGGCCGGTCGGTGCAGTTTATTTGTCTGTGGCGATAATTGGCATGGCGGGGTCATGGGGATTATTGCCGGACGTTTAAAGGACAAATATAACATGCCGACATGTGTTGCGACACGTGCAGACGGTGTTATAAATGGTTCTGGACGTTCGGTCGCCGGTGTTGATTTAGGAAATATTATACACATGGCATTGGCCGCCGGAATTATAACCGAAGGTGGTGGCCATGCGGCCGCGGCGGGTTTTTCATTGGATGCATCCCGCGAAGGTGAATTTTGTGAATTCTTGGAACGCGCCGTTATGGAACAATTTAATGGCGTGCGACCGGCAACCGAAATTGTTGCCGATGCAGAAATTGATGCAGGTGCGGCAACAATGCGATTGGTCAAAGAATTGTCTGCATTGGCCCCATTTGGCCAGGGTAACCCGGAACCAACACTGGTTTTGCGCGGGGCGGTTTTGCGGTATGCGACGGTTATGGGTGGTGGCGCACACCTGCGCGGGTCTGTTATAACCGGGGCCGGTACGCAATTGGCATTCGTTGGGTTTAATATGGTTGGAACGCCGGTGGGTGATTTTTTACTGGACGACACGAACATAAACACTAAAATAGCAATGTTGGGTAAACTAAAAGAAAACGAATACAAAGGACATGTCAACGCCCAATTCTTTTTAGATGACATTGCGATTTTATAAAGAACATGGAACAAAACAATATTGATATTTTTGCGCAAAAGGTACGTGCATCTAAGAACATTGCAATAATGGCGCATAAAAATCCTGATGGTGACGCGTTGTGCAGTGTGCTGGCCATGGCGCGATTAATTGAATTAAACTATGGTGTGCGGTGTTTGTGTGTATATGATGGAAATATCCCTGAAAATTTTGATGATTTGCCACTGCGTCGGTGGATGCATTATCATGCCAAGGTTGAAGAACCAAAACATTTTGATTTGTCTATATTGCTGGATTACGGTACGGTACGCAACATTGGCGGTACAATGAACATTATAAATAATTCTGATTTTGTTGTTGAAATTGACCACCATCTAAATGATGCACCGATTGCGAATTTGTGCCTGGATGATGATACGGCGGCCGCCACTGGTGTTTTGATTTATCAGATAATTCAGAAATTAGGCTGGGCCTATGATGACGAGGTTATGAAATTATTAGCGGTTGCGATATTAACCGATACCGGTAATTTCCGTTTTGTGCGTAATGGCGTTGCGTTACGAATAATGGCGGATTTGGTTGAACGTGGTGTCAGTATTCGTCAATTGCAAGATGTGATGAATGATAAACCGCGTCGCGCGGTGCAGGCCGAAGCCGCATGCGTCGCCAACGCACAATTCTTTCATCATGGGCGGTTGGCGTTGGCAACAATACCGCATGAAGAATATAAAAAATTAGATGGTCGTGGGGAAATCGCATTGGCATTGTTGCGGCAAATAAAGGGTGTTGAATACGTTGTTTTGTTAAAGGAACAACGTGAAAATCAGATTGGTGTTTCGTTCCGTGGGCGTACATGCCCGGTTGACGCGATTGCTGCATCGTTTGGTGGTGGCGGACACATGTACGCATCAGGTGCGGTTGTGGCCGATACATTGGAAAATGTGCATGCACGCGTTGTTGAAAAGTTAAAGGGACTGTAAACGGGGGGGGAAAATCTTATGAAATTTATGCGGTTTATTTTTGCGGGATGTATTGCATGTTGTGTGTTTTCGGCAAATGCTGCGGTTGATAAAAAATTGGTTGCGGATGCGGAAAAATACTTGAATACAATAACCGGGTTGAATGGTGATTTTACACAAACCGCCGCATCGCGTACCGATAATGGGCGGTTTTCAATGTTGCGGCCTGGGCGGGTACGCTTGGATTATTTGTCTTCACCAATTCAACTGATTGCCGATGGCAAGGATTTGTATTTCTTTGATCGTTCGTTGGACCAAATAACAACGGTACCATTAACCAGCACGCCGGCCGGAATATTAATCAGAAAGAAAATCGATTTACAAAATGCAGATATAAACGTTGTTGAAACCGCCACCACGAATGATGCGTTTTCGTTAAAAATGAATTTGCGTGGCCAGGAAGGTCTGGGGAATATGACCGTTGTGTTTGATAAAAGTCCGGTTAAATTAAAATCGTGGACGGTTGTTGATGCAACGGGCGCGGTAACAACGGTTGCATTCAATGGGTTGAAAAAACAAACAGATTTCCCCCGTGATTATTTCCAAATTGCACGCCACAAAACCGTATCAACATCTGGTGGTGATGATTTTTATGAATAAGAAATGTTCGGAATAAGTCTGGCAGAATTTTTTGTAATTATTTTAGTTGCCGTGTTGGTAATACCGGCAAAAAATTGGCCCGATGTGGCGCGTTTCTTGGCACGTGTTGTGCGTTGGTGTCGCGCTGTTGTGTGGCGCATAACCGATACATCGGAAAAAATTCGCGAACAGATTGATTTAGAAAAGCCGATAGATGATTTAATAAAAACAACAACAGACGATATATTGTCTGATTTTTCTGCGGTTCGTAAAAAGCGTGGGCGGGCAAAGAAATGAAAACAATGACATTAATGGGACATTTTGTCGAATTGCGCCGCCGTATTTTATGGACGTTTTTGATATTCTTGGGTGCATTTGTTCTGGGGTGGTATGTTGCGCCATGGGGGTTGACATTTATAACATCGCCATTGTTGCGTGTTTGGCCGGATGGAAAACTGCTGTATACAGGGATTACAGATGGGCTGATGATACGATTGTCATTATCACTGGTTGTTGGAATAATTGTCACGTTGCCCGTTGGCCTGTGGCATTTATGGGCGTTTATTTCGCCGGGACTGCACGCGAATGAACGGCGGTTTATATGGCCGTTGATGATTGCGTCGCCGGTTTTGTTTATTATTGGTGCGACGTTTGCGTTTTATTTCCTGTTTCCGTTTGTCTTTCGGTTCTTTATTGAATTAAACGAATCAACCACGGTTCCAACCATGATAATGCCTGCGGCCCGTGATTATTTGGCATTTGCGTTGCGCATGCTGCGCGTGTTTGGAATTGCGTTTCAATTGCCACTGATAATGGTGTTATTAAACAGAATTGGCATCCTGTCGCGTGGTGCGGCCGTGGCAATGCGTCGATATGCATTTTGTGGCATTGTTGTTATTGCCGCGGTGCTAACCCCGCCAGATGTTGTGTCGCAAATAATGTTGGCAATACCAATGTGCATGTTGTTCGAAGGGGGAATTTTATTCATGCGCCGTGATTGACGGTTTATTCATATCTTGATTTGTGATATAATATGTCACGTGTATAAACGTTTTTTATTTTTATCGGTGGTTGTTGTGCTGGCACTGGCGGCATGTGATTTACAGCCGAAAATAATGTCATTGCCGGGTGATGATGTTGGTGATTTTATTGAAACGCGATATCCGGCATTGTTGGCCGACCCAGAAAGTCAGCCAGAAATCTATAATTCCGCCGCATCTGACTATGGTGTCTATGCGTCGCCCGAATTGTATGGTTCGGCAACGACTGACGATTACGTTTTATACGCCAGTGTTGATGATTATATAATTCCACCCGTGGTGGATTTGGCACCAGTGGTAGAAATTGAAAAATCGTCGGCACCGGTGATTGCCGTGTCGGATGATGATTTAATACCGACAAATGATTATCTGGCAATACCGGAATATGGGCCAATTATACGTCAAGACGCGTCAGAAAAGAAACCGCCGGAAACAGTAACGGTTGCGCGTGGCGATACACTGTATTCTTTGTCAAAAAAGTATAATACAACGGTGGCGGATTTGGCCGCGGCAAACAATATTGTGGCACCATATAATCTGCGCATTGGGCAAAAATTAAAATTATCACGCGAACCGGTAAACGTCGGGGCACGGTCCGAACAAAAAACGGCACCAACGCCGGCACCAGCCACCGCCCTAGATGTAAAAGACACGCCCAAAACAAATACAACAACCCGTGTTGATTTGGCAACCGTTACGGTTGGTGCGGGTGATACATTGTATTCATTGTCGCGTAAATATTCGGTTCCGGTAAATGATTTGGCGGTTATGAATAATTTGTCTGCGCCGTTTACGTTGCGCGCGGGGCAAATGTTGCGGGTGCCAAACCTGGCCACTGCACCGGTTCGGGGCGCACCAACACCAGCCAAGGCAAACCCACAACCGGAACCAAAAAATGCCGAAAAAACACCCAAAGCCGCACCAATGTACGGCACAACCAAAACACCGATGCCCCAGGTGGCAACCAAAACAACAAAAACGCCAACGCCCCAGTTTGTATCAAAAGCGCAGCCATCCGCGGTAAAGTCGAAACCGGTGGACAGCCAATCTAAGCAGAAAAAAACGAACAAATCATCGGTAAATGTGAAAAAAACATCCGACAAGAAAACCGATAACAAAACACAAACATCGTCACAGGCACAGCCAGAAATAAAACGGTCGCATGAAAAAATATCGTCAGACCCAACACAAAAATTACCAAAGATTGCGGCGCGATCATCATCAAAGTTTTCATGGCCGGTGCGTGGAAAAATACTGTCGGCATATGGTGCAAAATCGGGCGGATTATTTAATGATGGTATTAATATTTCGGCCGCACGTGGCGCAACCGTTTCGGCCGCAGAAAATGGGGTTGTTGCATATGCAGGGAACGAGGTTAAAGGTATGGGCAACTTGGTCATTATTCAGCATAGTGACGGATTCATGACGGTATACGCACATCTGGATTCAATGAATGTACGTCGTGGTGCACGTGTAAATGTTGGTCAGAAAATTGGGACAGTCGGTTCAACCGGCAAAGTAACCCAACCGCAATTGCATTTTGAGATTCGTAAAGGCACCAAAGCATACGACCCGCAAAAGCAATTAAAGAAATAAAATCATATTTTGTTATGATGAATTTGTTCTGAATTCATTGTCAAAAAATCGTAATTTAGATACCTGATGTTGTAACTTTTTACACATGCAATTAAATATAGAAATCATAAAATGAAACGGTTGAATTTTTTTGTTGCAGATAAAAACGCGCCGTTGGCGCGTTTTTGTACATCAGAACATAAATCGAATGCCAATATCGCCACCAAAATTATGTAATCCTGATTCAATATTGACATAATTGTACCGCGCGGCAATATCAACGGCAAATGTTTCCCAATCAAACGTTAACCCAACAGACCCCATTCCGGTAAAGCGGGTTTTTGCATCGCCATCATGTGTACCATCGGCATATGTTGCACTAACATCGCTGAATGCGACACCGGCACCGATACCAACAAACGGACGGATGATTTGATATTCGCTGTATTCCCAATACGAATTCCACATCAATGTCTGCAATTTTGTTTTTACGTCTGTTTTACCTGCAATGCCGAATGTGTCACTATCTTTTGCCTTGCCGTACAGTGACCATTCAATTTCACTGCGAACGGTATCACACAGTTCCAAACCAAATGCTGCGCGTCCCTGCCATACGGTGTCGGTCATGGAATTTTTTTCGCCCGCATGACGGTAATTCAGGTTTGTATACCCCATTCCACCGCGCAGTCCGATATATGTATCCATGCCCATGAATTGTAAATCGCTGTGACCCATACCGGCATCGGCAAATGCTGGCGCCGCAATCAGCACGGCCAACGTTGATATTGCAATTTTTTTCATTTTCTCTCCTTTTGGTTAAAGATTTTTATATCAACACTTATACTCTATCAGATGACGTAACGCATTTATATAGGTATGGCTACCCAATATGGTCACGATGCGTACAACATAAAAACTTGCATTTTGTATAAAAATGTTTATAATGCGCGTTGCAATTTGGTAACAGTTTTGGATGCGTAGCTCAGTTGGTAGAGCAACTGACTCTTAATCAGTGGGTCCAGGGTTCGAGTCCCTGCGCGTCCACCATCAATGATTTAAGCCCGTGCGAAATTTCGCGCGGACTTTTTATTGGTGATATTGAATCTGGACTTGTTCGGTTTAGACAGATGAAATGTTTAATATAAGTGTTGGAACATCTGGTGCATTTGTATATAAATTAAAAATAATTTGACCTGAATAAAAAAATAAATATAATACCCCAGCACAAAATTTAATACAACGCGCGGTGCATGGCACATAAGTCCAGTTGTCGCGCGTTTTTATTTGTAACACAAGGGGGATTTATATATGCGAAATATTCGACCAGAAAATTTTAAGGAATCATTAATAATGGCATTGCCAAATTGTACAACGATGGTCTTGGGTATGATGACAATAAATTTATGGATTTATGGGCATTTGACCGTCGCAAATTTCTTTGCCGCGTTGCCAAAAATATATATAACTGCATTTGCATTAGATTTCTTTGTTATCGGCCCAATGGTTATACGATTTGTAATGCGACATAATATATTAAAATATATGCCGTTGTTTCGTGTTGGTTTAATGGCCGGAATATTGACATTTATTGCCCCAATTTTAGAAACAGGTCATATTCCAGATGCAATTCAATATATAACGGCATTACCGCGTAATTATGTTGTTGCATTGGCGTTACAGGTGTTGATTGCATTTCCATTGGGAATGATGACACTGGCACGTTACAAAATTAAAATATAATTAATCCGTATTATTACGGATTTTTTATTGGCGACGGCTTGCAAACAATGGCCAAATATTATAAAATGCACAAGTGTTATGAAGTTAAAGAAAATCGCGCGAATTTTATTAAATGTAATATTTTGGTGCATTGTTGCCGGTGTTGCGGCGTTGGCGACACTGGTGCTGATATATGGAAATGATTTGCCAGATTACAAGCGTTTGGCAACATATGCGCCACCGGTTGCAACGCGACTGTATGCGTCGGATGGTTCATTGTTAATTGAATATGCCGAAGAAAGGCGCGTGTTCATTGACTTTGATGATATGCCACCGCAATTGGTAAATGCGTTTGTTGCCGCCGAAGACCAGAATTTCTGGACACATCCGGGAATTGATATTCAGGGTATTACCCGCGCGTCATTAAATAATGTAATGCGTGTGTTTGGGTTTAATACACGTTTTTCGGGCGCATCAACAATAACGCAACAGGTTGCCAAGAATTTCTTTTTATCATCTGACCGAACACTGTCACGCAAGATTAAAGAGGCGATATTGGCATTGCGTTTGGAACGTACATTCTCAAAACAACATATTATGACATTGTATCTGAACCAGATTTTCTTGGGTGCGCGCGCATATGGTGTTGGATCGGCGGCGTTGATGTATTTTAATAAACCTGTCAAAGAATTAACGTTATCTGAATGTGCGTTTTTGGCATCTTTGCCCAAGGCACCGAATAATCGTGAACGTGCGGTTGATAGGCGTAATTATGTATTGCGACGCATGGTGGCCGAAGGTTATGTTTCGCGCAGTGACGCAGATGCCGCGGCCGCCGAATCGCTGAATATTAACAGCGGCTTTACCGCCCAAATGGAAGATGATTTTCAATATTTTGCCGAAGATGTGCGTCGTCAATTATTGGGGAAAATTGGTCGCGAAACGTTGTATAACGATGGGTTGTATATAAAAACAACTATTGTCCCAGAATTACAGCGCGCGGCCGCGTCAGCGTTAAAAAAAGAATTAGATTCATACAACGCGGGGCGCAGCGAAAAATTACAAGGTGCAATTATCGCCATGAATCCGCATACGGGGCGTGTGTTGGCGATGACAGGTGGCTATTCCTTTGCGGACAGTTCGTTTAATCGCGCAACCCAGGCATATCGACAGATTGGCAGTACAATAAAACCGTTTGTGTATTTGGCGGCGTTGGAACGTGGCATGTCGCCGGAAACTTTATTGTTGGATGCACCTATCGTTGGCTGGCGCGAGAATGATACATTATGGAAACCAGAAAATTATGATAAAAAATTCTTGGGCGATGTGCCGTTGCGTTTGTCATTAGAAACATCGCGTAATGTGCCAACGGTGCGATTGGTTGAACAGATTGGTGTTCGCAATGCCATTGATGTGGCCCAACGTTTTGGTGTTTATCCATCTGATATGAGTAATCTTAATTTGTCTATGGCATTGGGGTCTGGTGAAACAACGTTGGAAAAATTGGTTTTGGGATATTCTGCGTTTGTTAATGGTGGGCATCGCATTCAATCAAAGTTGGTTGATTATATCGAAGATCGCTATGGTAATTTAATTGGCATGACTGCGCCGGTTATTGTTGATTGGATGCCAGATATGATGCCGCCTGAACGTGTTAATGTATCAGACCCTTTATCGGATGTGCAAAGTCTGTATCAAATTGTTTCAATATTACAGGGCGCGGTTGAGCGCGGTACCGGTCGCCAGGCTCAGGTTCCTGGTCACACAATTGCAGGCAAAACCGGTACAACAAATGATGTCAAAGATGTATGGTTTATCGGATTTTCTAAAAATATGATTGCTGGTGTTTATCTGGGGTACGATACACCGCGCCCATTGGGTAAGGGCGCAGGCAGTCATATGGCCGCACGTGTATTTTCAGAATTTATGAAAACAGCACTAGAAAATGAAAAAAATCAACCGTTTGCAGTACCTGATGGGTTAAGTTTTGTACGTGTTAATCGTCGCAGTGGTGCGGCCGCCGCATCTGACCCAAATGGTACGATTATTATAGAGGCATTTAAACCAGGCCAGTCGCCGAACAACGTTGCGCCGACATATACACCGGTTGAATATGGTGATGTACAAAATGTATCTGCACCGGTTGTTGGTGGTGTATTTTAATGTGCAATAAAAATAAAATTATGATATAATCATAATTGTTAAATTATTTATGGGGGGATTGTTATGAATAAGGTTATTTTCGTATTCGTGATTGCATTAGCGTTGGTTTCGTGCGGTAAAACAGATAAAAATGCGGTTACATGTGGCGATTATGAGGTGCGGATGTCCATAAATGACGCGGGTGATGAAATGACCGCAGTAATAAATGGCGATGAACTGATTTTAACATTAATGCCATCTGCATCGGGGGCGCGATATGTTGGTATATTAAATGACACAACCGTAACATTGTGGTCCAAGGGTCGGGATTGGACAATGTTTCTGAATGACGAAGATGCGATTTTATGTAAATAATTTACACAATAAAATTTATTTAATGTCGCTTTTGTGATAAAATAGTCAGCATAAGAAAAGGAGATTTTTATGCTGACTGATTTTTTGTTGTCACGTGGTTTTGGGTTCTTTGCAGGCGGATGGATGCAATTGGCGGCGGCGTTTGGTGTTGCGTTTTTTATTGTAATGTTATTTGGACGCCCCTTTATTCGCGCAATGCATACATTCCAAAAGCGTGGACAGCCAATCAGTGAAAATGTTCCAGAATCACATCGTAAAAAATCTGGTACACCGACAATGGGTGGAATATTGGTCGTTGCGGCGATTGTTTTCGCATCAATTTTATTTATGCCAATTCATAACCCAACAGGTTGGATTGCAATCGCAGCATTGGTAATGTTTGCAATGCTGGGGTTCGTTGATGATTATAAAAAGGTTTCTTCACAATCTAAAAAGGCGGCAAATGGTCTGTCACCGCGTTTCAGATTGGCCGTAGAAGGATTGTTTGTGATAATCTTGGCGTTTATGATTAATAATACAATGCCAATGTATGTGCCGGCGTTGTCGGTTGCATTACCATTTGGAATTATTTTACCACTGGGAATATTTTACTATATATTTGCATATTTTGTAATTTGTGGTTCGGCAAATGCAACAAACATAACAGACGGCTTGGATGGTATGCTGGCCAAACTGTATATGCCGGTATTGGTCGTTTTGGTGGTTGCATTATATGGTGCAACACGCATTGGTTTTATGGATACGGTTTTGTTCCTGCCGGGGGCATCCGGGCTGTATGCGCCACTGGGGGCGGCGTTTGGCGCAATACTTGGGTTTATGTGGTTTAATGCAAAGCCTGCATCTATATTTATGGGCGACACCGGTTCTTTGGCATTGGGCGGATTTATGGGTACAACGGCCATGCTGTTAAAATCTGAAATTATAATGGGTGTTGCCGCGGGTATGATGGTACTGATACTGTTGTCATCGTTTATTCAGACATTTGTGTTCAAGATAACGCGCATTTCAACCGGTACCGGGCGGCGTGTGTTTTTGCGCGCACCATTGCATCACCATTTCGAAGAACTGGGTTGGGATGAAACACGTGTTGTTGATCGGTTCTTTATTGTCGCAATTTTATTCGCAGGGTTGGCATTGGTACTGTTAAAATTTGCATAAAAATTTTTTAACGCATGTGGGGCATACAACATGTTCAGACGCACCGAAGAAAGCAAATTAACCAGTTGGTATTTCGAAATTGACCGTCGCCTGTTAGGTTCGATGCTGGTGCTGATATTCGTTGGAATGTTGTTTATGGTGTCGGCGGGGTCGGTTGCGGCGGAACGTATTGGACAGCCGTGGCATTTCTTTATTGTAAAGGCATTACCGTTTTATTTTATCGGCCTGGCCACATTATTCGTGGCCAGCATGATGAACAAGAAATGGATGCTGCGCATATCATGGTTAAATGTTGCAATTGGATTGTTACTGTTAATGGTAACAATTGTTGCGCCCCATGTGATTAAGGGGTCTGCGCGTTTTGTTGCGCTGGGGCCATTTAATGTTATGCCGTCTGATATTATGAAACCCGGATTTGTAATTTTAACCGCGTGGTTTTTGGCACGCATGCATGACCGTTATGGTTACGATATTTTTCGCATTCGCGATGCATGGAAAATCAAGAATTTCAGTTGGTGGTGGTACCTGGCAATATTTGTCCCGACAATTTTGGTTATATTAAAGCATCCTGATTTCGGGACGTTTATACTGTATTTTTCGGTGTTTTCAATAATGATTTTTATGGCGGGACTGCCATTTTGGGTAATACCTGTTTTGGTTGGGATGTTGGGGCTGGTGTTTACATTTGCGTTCTTTACAATGTCGCATGTGCACAACCGTGTTATATCGTGGGCAACCGGCACCGGCGATAATTACCAGGTTCGCCAATCAATCCAATCGATTCAGCATGGCGGTTTACTGGGCAGTGGCGATGACGCATTTGTGAAACAATCACTGCCGGATGCGCATACAGACTTTATATTCGCGGCCATTGTCGAAGATTTGGGTGCAATAATGGGCTGTCTGTTGCTGTGTTTATTATTGTATGTGTTAAAGCGATTAACAACCGACGCATTAAATGCGCGTGACCCATTTGTGTTTTATGCAACCGGTGGTGCCGCGGCATTATTTGGTACACAGGTTTGTATTAATATGATGTCAACATTACATATCTTTGCACCCAAGGGTATGACATTGCCGTTTATATCGTATGGTGGGTCGTCGTTTGTGGCGTTCTGTTTGTTGTTTGGTATGATTTTGGCGGCGGTACGCGAAGATAAATGGAAATAACAAAAATGAATATTGGGGGTAAAATATGAAAATATGGGTTGCAACGGGTGGAACCGGCGGACATGTATTTCCGGCAATGGCGGTGGCAAATGAATTGGCGGCGCGTGGTCATCGGGTTATAATTTCATGCGATGGGCGCGTTCATGAAATGGTAAAAAAATCCAAACCTGAATCCGCGCGTATGGTGCATATTTGGGCATCGGGTGTCGGGGCCAAGGGACGCGTAAAACAAATTTATGCATTGTTCAAGATTACGGTTTCTGCATTCGCATTAACATTGCGATTTGCATTTACGCGGCCTGCGCGGGTTGTTGCATTTGGGGGGTATGCATCTGTACCGGCGGTTTTTGCCGCGCGTATGTGGCGGGTGCCGACATTTTTACATGAACAAAATGCGGCAATTGGGCGCGCCAATCGTTTTGCAATGCGTTGGGTAAAAACATTGATGACCAGCTTCCCATCCGTTTCCGGCATACCAGAAAATTCAACCGTACGCGTTGTGTATACGGGCCTGCCGGTGCGGGACGATTTTATAAAACTGGCTGGTGTGCCACCAAAAAACGAATCACATCTGTTGGTAACTGGTGGGTCGTTGGGCGCACAAATATTGGACGACGTTGTTCCAATTGCAATACAACAAATGAAAAATAAAAAGATTTTCGTTACACACCAAACGCGTCCGGAAAACGTAGAACGTCTGCAAAAATTTTATTCAGAAAATAAAATCCGCGCGAATGTGTTATCGTTTATACATGATATGGCGGGCGCAATTGCCGATTCTGATTTGGTGATTTCGCGTGGTGGGGCCAGTACCGTTATTGAATTGGAAACAATCGGACGCGCCGCAATAATTGTGCCATTGAATATTAATCCAGACCAAGCGGCCAACGCCGCCAGTTTTGCACGTCGTGGTGGTGGTTTCGCAATAGAGCAGGGCAAGTTTACCCAAAAATGGTTGTCTGCAACATTAACAGAATTATTTGATAATCCGGCACGATTGGTGAAAATGGCGGAAAAGGCACACGCCCAAAACAACGCCACCAATAAAATTGCAGATACGGTCATAAATCTATAAATACGATTCGCTAATTTATCGGGACCAATTTCCCGCCATCGTTGCGGGTGGCGCTAATCCAACACACGCTGCCCATACGTGGAACCGCCATGGCATATTTGGTATGTTTTTCGGCATAGATATTTATTCCATTCATTGTGGTTTCACCAATCCGGCACAGTGGCAAACACCGGTCATCGGATGTATGACCGAATCCCGCATCGCATTCCCATGGACAATCGCCAACATCCGGTATGCCAGGCCCGGTATAATGCGCGTTTTCTGGTGCATTTGTGCATGGTTTAACATAAACATAATAGCTACCAATATCCTTAACGCTTAAATAATAACCATTGTTTGCAGTTCTATAGTATTTTCTAATAGATGGCATTTCTGCGTATGACCCAGGCACAGTCGGCGAATAATACGCCAATACGCAATAAAAATGTGCCACACCATCATATGCATTTGACATAGCAATTCCACAATCATCAATACTGGCGGGATAATTATTTTTATAAGACGAACTGACATACATGGTGGACATACTATCTGGTGTAATACCATATTTTGATGATATATAATCTGCATCAAACGGATTGTCGGGACATTTTGTTCGCGTATCGTCACCGGTACAGTAATATCCATTTGTACATACAACACATACACTCGCATCGTTCATGTAATATCCGGCATCGCACTGTGCGGCATGGGCTGTGCCAGAATAAATCGTAACAACCAATGAAGCAATCATACCAAACAACCGCATTCGGTAACGCTTTATGTTGCCACCGTTATTATTATTTATTTGTTGCATTTTGCGATTTATTGTCATTTTCTTCCCCCTTTTTGTTATCAAATAAAAATACCGTCACGGAAATGACGGTCGGGGATTGAAAAAATCACATTGTAAATGACCCCGGGCTTTCGGCATATGCCTGTTTTATAACCACGGACCCCCGACCTGTGAAATCGGGTGATAAAATATATGGCGCAATCGCGCCGACATATTATTCAGTCGGATACGATAATTACTTATCGTTACAATGCGGGATTTTTCAGGTCCCCGAACCACACATCCCTGTGGGTTCGGATTTAAGTATAAATGATTTTATTAGTAAATAAAAGCAGATTGTTTTTAGTCTATGCCCGGCGTATCATACTGATTGCGTTTTCCAAGATTACACGGGCGGATTCAGAATCTAATTTTTCTTTGATGTTATGATATGTTGCGCGCCCAATTGTTTCCATGGCTGCATTTGATGACAAGGTTTCATCAATAAACGCAATTGGTAAATCAGTAACATTCGCTAATGCATTTGCGAATTCGCGTACATGCGCGGTTGTGTCAGATTCGGAACCATCTGTACGTAATGGTAGCCCGATAATAATTCCAACGGCGCATTCATCTGTGGCGATTTTTGCAATTCGCGTGGGTAAATCATCCCCGCCCGAAACAACAGGTCGTGCAAATACAAACCCGCGCCCAGGGTCAGACACCGCAACACCGACACGCCGTGCGCCCCAATCAACGCAGATTATACGCCCAATGCGCGGAAAAGCCTTGAAATCTGGCAAAATCATAGTATAATTCCTTTGCTTTTTAATATAGGATTAGAAATGGCATTTAGCAAGCAACAATTACAAAAGTTCGCCGATTTAATACGGATTGAAATCCCAGACGAAAAATTAAGTCAAATGAACATTGATTCCGTGGTTGAATGGTTGGATAAATTACAGAAAATTGACACAAATGGTGTTGAGCCGATGTTAAGCCCGGCCGAACATAAATTGCCATGGCGACACGATGTTGTTACCGATGGCGGCATTCGTGACAATGTATTAAAGAATACGCCAGATGTGGCTGGAAATTCACGTGGTTACTTTGCGGTACCAAAAGTTATGGATGGGGAATAAATATGATAAATTTGACAATAACTGACGCATTAAAAAAATTAAAATCACGCGAAATCAGTGCGGTTGAACTGGCGCGTGCACATATCGCACGCATTGAAAAATATGGCGCAGAATTAAATGCATACATAACAACAACGCCCGAACGCGCGTTGGCGGATGCCGCCGCCGCCGATGCAAGATATGCAAACGGTACTGCACGTGTAATGGATGGTATTCCAATTGGAATGAAAGACTTGTTTGCAACGCGTGGTATTCGCACAACTGCGGCATCGCGTATGTTGGAAAATTTCGTTCCAGAATATGAATCAACTATTTCACAGAAATTTATTGATGCGGGAACTGCACTGTTGGGTAAAACAAACCTGGATGAATTTGCAATGGGCACGTTCAGCAAGACATCATATTTTGGTGCGCCAATAAACCCGTGGCAGCGCACACGCAAATTAACTGCCGGTGGGTCATCGGGTGGTTCAACATCGGCCGTGGCGGCGGGATTGGCCATGGGGGCAACCGGAACCGACACCGGTGGGTCAATTCGTTTTCCGGCATCGATTACAGGACTGGTTGGGGTAAAGCCGACATATGGGCTGTGTTCGCGTTGGGGATGCGTCGCATTCGCATCCAGTTTGGATACCCCCGGTCCAATTGCGCGTACGGTAAACGATGCGGCATTAATGTTATCAATAATGGCGGGGCATGATGACAAAGATTCAACATCGGCAAACGTAAACATTACATTTGACGGTGAATTACGTCCAATATTTGGCACAGGAAAACCAGTGCGCATTGGAATTGTCAAAGAATTTGCGGACACACAAATATCATCCGACATGAAACGTATATTTGATGCGCGCATTGCCGACATGAAATCCGCCGGTGCCGAAGTCGTTGAAATATCAATTCCGAATATCTTGGATGCGTTGGCGGCATATTATATTATTGCACCGGCCGAAGCATCGTCGAACCTGGCTCGATATGACGGCATGCGGTATGGTCTGCGCGTGGATGGTAGCGATTTAATCGATACATACAAGAAAACGCGCGCATGTGGTTTTGGTGACGAAGTAAAACGCCGGCTTGTTATTGGTGCGGCGGTGTTAAGCAGCGAATCGTACGATGTATATTTTATGCAGGCCGCACGTGTTCGCCGCCTGATTGCCGACGCATTTAATTCTGCATTCCAAAAATGCGACTTTATCATATGTCCGGCGGGCGCAGGTACGGCATTACCATTGGATTCAGACCTGAGTCCCTTGGAATACTATGCATTGGATTTATTTACCGTTGCGATGAACCTGGCCGGTGTGCCAGCGGTATCGGTTCCGGCGGGATTGGCTGAAAACGGACTGCCCCTGGGGGTTCAGGTTGTTGCACCGCGCTTTGCAGATATGGAAATGTTACGCATGGCACGCCATATCGAAGAATTCGCCGGTGTTGACAATCGTCCAACAGTTATTATGGGGGAAAAAAGGTAATAAAAATGGTGGCTAGGAACGGAATCGAACCGCTGACACAGGGATTTTCAGTCCCTTGCTCTACCAACTGAGCTACCTAGCCAATCCGGGGTGCATAATAAGATACTAAAAAACAAAAAGCAAGGAAAAATAAAAATGTTTACGATAAAAGGCAAAACTGGCGAATGGGAATTGGTAATTGGATTGGAAACACATATCGAAGTGTTATCAAAATCTAAATTGTTCAGTGGTGCATCAGCTGACTATAACCCAACGGTTGCCCCCAATACCCAGGTTTCAATGGTTGACGTTGCAATGCCGGGTATGTTGCCGGTGTTAAATGAATACTGTGTCGAACAGGCCATTCGTATGGGATTGGGACTGAATGCGGAAATTTCACGCCACAGCCGCTTTGCGCGTAAACAATATTTTTACCCGGACTTGCCCCAAGGGTATCAGATTTCACAACCGCCCGAGGTTGCACCGATTGTCGGCCGCGGCCATGTTGAAATTATTGGTGATGATGGAAATCCAAAGCGGATTTTAATTGAACGTGCACACCTGGAACAAGACGCGGGCAAATTAAAGCATGATGTGCATCCGACAAAATCATTTGCAGATTATAATCGCACTGGTGTTGCATTGCTGGAAATTGTAACATGGCTGGACACGAAAAATCCGGAAAACAATTCGTATATTTCGTCACCGGATGAGGCGGAAAAATACCTGCGGGAAATTCGCGAAATTGCGCGGGCGTTGGGCGTGTCACGTGCGAATATGGAAGAAGGCTCTATGCGGGCAGACGTAAACGTATCTGTGCGCCGTGTTGGTGAAACGGGTTTCCGCACACGTACCGAAACCAAGAATATGGTGTCGTTTAAGTTTATAAAATCAGCCATTGAGTATGAAGCGCGCCGCCAAATTGAAATATATGAATCAGGTGGCAACGTTTCCCAAGATACCATGCGGTACAACCAAGGTGACGGAACAACATCTGTTATGCGGTCAAAAGAAGACGCATTGGATTATCGTTACTTTCCTGATCCAGATTTGTTGCCGTTAAATATCAGCGACGACATGATTGAACGTATTCGTGCAACATTGCCAGAATTGCCGGCCGCAACGCGTGTGCGATACATAACCGAATATGGTCTGGCCGAATATGATGCGGCGCGTTTAACCGAAACAGCTGATATATCACACTGGTTTGATACGGCGGTTGGCGGCGACAAAAAACGTGCCAAAGCGGTTGCGAATTGGATGATTTCGGAATTATTTGCACATCCCGAAAATTGGGATGTGGAAAATAAAAAATCCGGCACAGTAAACGAAATGCGTATTATTACGCCATCTGACCTGGCCGAATTGGTTGATATGATTGCCGCAAACGACATTAACGGCAAACAGGCCAAAGAAATATTTATCAAAATGCTGGATGGGGAAATCGGCACACCACGTGAAATTGCAAAAAGATATGGTATGCAACAAATAACCGACACATCCGCAATCGAAGCCGCCGTTGATGCCGTTATTGCAGCAAATGCGCCCCAGGTGGAACAATACCGCACAGGCAAGGTTGGATTGCTGGGGTTCTTTGTGGGTAATGTGATGAAGGCGACACATGGCCAGGCAAACCCGGCGGTTGTAAACGAAATGTTAAAGAAAAAATTAGGTTAAACAAAAATAATCAAAGGATGATTTAATTATGCAAGTAATTGAAATGGAATATGATGTTGTTTTGGGTTGCAGATATTGCTGTAACAGTATCAGATGCTATGACGTTGACCGTCGTGGCATTTGGCATGAAAAACGTGTGATTACACGAAATGATAATCATGCAAAAAATTATTCTGGGCACCGTATTACATACGTTTCTGAATATTCGCGCAATCGCGCCGTAACTCAGGCGATTATTATGAACAAAACCAAAAATAATACAAAATAAATTCATTATGCAGAAATTCTTTATTCATACATTTGGTTGCCAGATGAATGTATATGATGGCCAGCGTATTGCCGCCATGTTGCATGCGCGTGGATTTGTCGAAACAAATGATTTTCGCGATGCCGATATAATTATTCTGAACACGTGTTCGGTACGTGAAAAGGCAACAGATAAAGTATTTTCTGCATTGGGGCGCATACGTCTGGAAAAAAAGCCGGACGCATTGTTGGGCATTGTTGGCTGTGTCGCGCGCGAGGTTGGTGGTACCGCATTCAAACGTGTGCCCGAATTAAACTTTGTCTTGGGACCGCAAAGTTATCATAAATTGCCAGAAATTTTAGAAAACCCGGATGTACGTTTGTTGAACATTGATTTGGGTGGGTTAGAAAAATTTGACGAAATGCCACAAATGGATGCATCGCCCGCGGTTGCGTACATTCCGATTCAGGAAGGATGTAACCACGTATGCACATACTGTATCGTGCCATATACACGTGGGCGTGAAATATCGCGGCCATATATGGATGTTGTGCGCGACACAGAACACGCCGCCCGCACCGGTGCGGTGGAAATATGTTTTCTGGGGCAAAATGTTAATGGGTATCGGTATGAAAATTATAAATTGGCCGATTTAATACGCGCAGCCGCCGCCATACCAAACGTTCGGCGCATTCGTTTCACGTCCAGTTATCCAACCGAAATGACCGACGATTTAATTGAAATGTTCGCAACCGAACAGAAATTGTTGCCATTCCTGAACATGCCGATTCAAAGTGGTTCGCCCGACGTATTGCACCGCATGAACCGTCCGTATTCATTGGATTCATATATGGAAATTGTGAACAAATTACGCGCGGCACGTGGCGATATACAAATATCATCAGACTTTATTGTTGGGTTCCCGGGCGAAACGGATGATGACTTTGCACGAACAATTGATATTGCGCGATGCGTTAAATATATTAATTCATTCACATTTAAATATTCACCGCGCCCACACACGGCGGCAGCAATTATGCCAAACCAAGTGCCAGAAAATGTAAAGAAACAACGCCTGTATAAATTGGATGCAGAATTATCGGAGATTCAGCGCGAATTTAATTTATCATGCGTTGGAAAAACATTGGAATGCCTGTGCGAAGGGGCCGATAAAACGGGCCGCCATACGGTATATCGTACGCCATATATGCAACAATGCATTGTTAATACCGTGGCTGGTTCTGCACCACAAATGGCAATGATAAAAATTACTGACGCGAACAAGGCATCGCTGCGCGGTGAATTTGCCGAATAAAAAATAATGTTTTTGTTATTATAAATTAAAACATAAAGTGTGCGCCGATTGATAATTTATAAGATGTGTATTCATCAGAATCCAAAATCATAAATGACAAATCGCCGCCCGCTGCATCCAATGGTGACCAGATGGAAACCTTGGCCTCGGCCCCGATGGTACCTGGTGTTTCAATATATATGCGCATGCCGTAACCGTATGCCATTCCAAATCCAGAACATCCATATCCGACATTTATTCCACCGCGCAACACAGAATCAAAATCTGTATTGTTCATGATTTCAGAACGGGTTGACATTGCGCCAATCATTGGTGCGATAAAAAATCTGTCTGCGAAATAAAATCGATGCTCAAAATCCAGTGCGCCAAATATGGAATTACCGTTTGGTGCAGATATGGGTGTGGTGCCATCAAATACATCGTCAGAACGGAAATCTGCATATGTTATACCAAATACACCGTGAATGATGTCTGTATAATTAATATTATAATTTGCGCGCATTCCGATTGTTAACATTAATGCATCAAAATCATTTATATCATCTGACCAATTCATTTTACCAACGGATGCAAATCCGGCGGCATAGACAGAATCGGTTACATGTGTGCCGATATTTATATTTGCCGCATAAATATCAAAGTCATCAGAAAACACGTACATGGTACGCAGTGCACCATCAGGCATATCGGCACGCGATGCTATATCGGAAATAATCATATAATTAAATGTTTCAATTGGACGCATCATCAATTCAGGGTTTATTCTGGCACTACGCGTCATAATGTGACTTATTTCATCTATTGAATCTGCTGCATCTAATGCGCGTAATAATTTATCATCTGGATTTTTTGTGCGTATTGTATTCAAGAATTGCCCCAGATTTGCATCTAAGATTTTTGTATAATCTGTCTCACGAACTTGGCGCACAAATAATGCACCATTATCTGATGTGGTTGTTTGTGTTGAATTTATCGGGTCGGTATTGTTTTGGCTTAATATAATAACTCTGCCTGCGCCCGATATATTAAATGGAACATTTTGCGTATACATGCCATTTTCATCGGCGGCAAATAAATACATTGTGTTATATTCTGCGGTAATATCGGGTAATAAATCTAAATTACAATCCAACAATAATGTTGAATTAATAACATTAATTTTATCATCAGAATTTGCAATTGCCGAAATTAAACCCAACGATAACATATTGGCATCTTCGATAACAATTGTGCGGCCACCAACAACACTTAAATGTGTGATGTCAGATACGGTGTTTATAATCTGTTCAACGTGGGAATTGGTTTCGCCGACGTGAATTGTACCCGACATTGTGCCTGTGTTCTTAATCCGCATCATCAGGCCATTATCAATGTAAATATCACCACTGATTATGCCGTGGTTTTCAACGTCAACCGACATAACGTCTACATCAATACGACTGGCACTGACGTTCGCCGTACTGTCAAAAATTGTATTATGCGCAATTTGGTAAGATGTGCCATCAATATCGCCAGATACATACGTATACGCGGCACGTGCATCTGGGGTACAACACAATATCATTACAAAAATTATAAATATACGTTTCATAGTTTCATGAATAACCGTCAGATTATCACATGGGAATAATTTCACAAATAAAAAAACATAAAAATTCCGCAAGTCAGAAATTGCGGAATTATCGGCGGAAAAATATGTAATGAAAATTGACTATTTCATTGTTCCCCATGCGGCGCGATAGCCACCATCGCGTTTCAGGTAAATTTTTGCATTACGTAATTGTTCGGCGCGCATATTTGTATCACGCAGTATACGTGATGTTTCCATACGGCGGCGTTCATCAACACGTAATGTACCAATATTCATTTCGCGTGACGCATCGTCACAGCATATACGTCCTGTACCGCATTCGCCACATGTGCGAACTGCGACGGTGTATTCAACATTTGGACGCATATCAATTAAATCTGCGGACATCTTTAAGCCATCTTCGGTATCTTTGAATTTAATATATCCCATTTCCGAATCGCCGCCATTACGACTGCGGGTATATACTTTTGCCTTTACAGAATCCATATTGTCGCCGCGATTATATTGATACGATATCATATCTGGTTTGGGTTGGGGTTTTCCGTGATGTTGCTTTGCCGGACACATCATGCACCCCGATAACAATGCAACAACCGCCATTACGGATGCGAAGATAAATGTTTCTTTGATAAATTGTTTCATTTTGTTTTCTCCTTTCTGTTTTTTTTGGGTTACGAAAATATTTTATCTTAAAAAATTCCAGATTTCGTCAGGTTTGATTTCCCACATGATTTGTGACCGAAATATCACTTTTATTCAACGCACAAATAAACTATAATTCATGTGAATCCAATGACAGTTGGGTTCGGGGCTGTCGAAAGCCTGTACTTTTTCGGTGCGAAAGCCATCGTAATTTCATAAAATTCCGTAATTTTGCACCGTTTGTCTTGAAAAATCCCCAATTTTGGTTGGGGTGCCCATGGTTATAATGTGGTTTCACAAAAGATTATGGGAGTCACTAAAAAAAGTATGATTTTCGAACACCCCGACCGCGATTTTCATTGCGGTATTTTTAATTTAATAAATCAAATGGGGGGAATGAAATCATGACAACATTTATATGTCATAATAAACATAAAATTTGCGGTATAGCGATTTGTGCACTGATTACGATTGGTGGTGTCGGCACGGTCCACGCCGCAAATTGCCCGGCAAATTTTTATCTGAATTCTGAAAACGAATGTAAATATTGTGGTGGTAAATCTTACTGTCCGGGCGATGACGTACAATACCAATGTCCCGACGATAAATGGGCGGGAAAATATGAACAGTTTTTTGATGATACTTTTATATCATCAGGTAACTCAGTTATATCTGCTTGGGGTAGTTTTTTTACATATAATGGCGAACAATATAGAATTCGTTCTAACATTAACGATTGTCATCGCAATGTATA
>JAFUTJ010000005.1 GCA_017471445.1 Alphaproteobacteria bacterium
AATTCATTATCAATTATAGCAGATAATAACGGCATGTCAAATTCTGGCCTTGCGCGGTTTTGTGGATTGGACGCAACAACGTTTAACAAAAGCAAACGGTATTCTAAATATGGCCAGCCACGGTGGCTGTCTATGGAAACGTTAAACAAAGTCCTGAATGCCACAGGCACTTCGTTTACAGAGTTTGCGCGTATTGTTGATAATCAATTACGTAAAGATGGTAAACGGAATTAGTTCACCATCTGTAATTTCCCGCCATTGTCGCGTGTGGCGTTAATCCAACACGTTGCCCCACCGCGTGGTACGGCCATGGCGTATTTGGTGTGCTTTTCCGCATATATGTTTATTCCGTTCATTGCGGTCGCGCCAATCCGGCACAGTGGTAAACACCGGTCATCGGATGTGTGGCCGAATCCATCATCACATTCCCATTCACATTCGCCATTTGTTGCATGGGCGTTTGTTGGCATTTCGTCACATTCCCACGGGCAATCACCGATATCCGGTGTGCCGGGGCCGGTATAGTGTGCATTTGCCGGTGCGTTTGTGCATTGTAATGCACGTGAATAATACCGATATCTACCCGCCGGATCCGTAAAAATAACACCAGACAGATAGAAACCAGACACAGCCCCTGTATAATAGTATACCATAGGAATAAACATCTGTGCGGATATTGAATATCGGGCCTGTGTATAAACAGCATTACCATTTTTATCAAATAAATCTAAATTAACAAAACAGTCTGTAAGCGCAACAGACGAATTAGCGTTATTCCAATGAGTGCCAATTTTCGATAAAACATACCCCTTTTCATCAAGGTATTTGGTCGTGGTTGCAAAATCGGCCTTTGGACAATCATGGCGTAAATCATCCCCAGGGCAGTAAACATCATCAGTCACATAAGTAAAACATTTAACGCATTCACCCGCCGCATTCAAATAATACCCCGCATCGCAATTTGCAGCGCGGGCCGTGCCGACACCGCCAATCGTAATCAGTGCACAAATCGCCGACTTCACTTTGATGGCGCGACGTGGCACAAACACCCGAATCTTATACAATGGTTTCATATTGTTTCCCCCTTTTTTCTGTCGTTGATAAAAAATACCCTGCACGAATTGCAGTGGTTGGAGGTTTCAACACAATGGAAAGCATTGCGATGTTTATTCAATATATTCACATCACCCCAACCGTTTTTTGTGGGTGGGGGTACATCATCTGCAATAAAATTGCAGACGCTTTCCATGGGTGTTGAAGCCCAACACGGCAATACGCCATATCGTTGTATATTTTGCATTAAAATATCGTTTTGTGCAAGGGTGGATTTTGTATGTCGTATATGATATAAATGTATGTATGCATAAATATGACATTATTATTGTTGGGGCGGGTGCCGCCGGGTTGTCGGCGGCGTGTGCGGCATTGGCGCGTGGTCGCCGTGTCGCGGTTATTGATATGGGAAACGCCCCCGCCCGCAAGGTGCGTATTTCTGGGGGTGGGCGTTGCAACTTTACAAATACCGCCGCAGGTTATGGACGGTATTTTGGCGAAAATCCAGATTTTGTGCGTGGGGCACTGGCACGCGTAACACCGAACGATATTCTGCAATGGGTTACCATGCATAAAATACCAATTGAACAAAAGGCCCCAGGACAATATTTTACCGCATCCGGTGCCGCAGAAATTGTTAATGCACTGGTACAAGATGCCGCCGGGGCCGACGTGTTTTATAATCATCCGGCATGTGATATTTTACATACGGCGGACGGTTTCGTTGTAACAACGCATGATATTAAATTTGCCGCGCAGACGGTTATAATCGCAACCGGTGGTATGTCGTATCCGAATTTGGGTGTATCTGATTTTGGATTACGGGTTGCAAAACAATTTGGTCATAAGATTGTGCCAATTCGTCCGGCCCTGTGTTCAATACGTACAGATGTTTTTAGTGGTGCGTTGGCCGGGATATCAACAATGTGTGAAATTACGATTGGCCGTGAACGAATTGCCGATTCAATAATGTTTACGCACCGCGGCCTGGGGGGACCGGCGATATACCGTGCAACGGTTCGTGATTTAACACATGATATGCACATAAACCTTGTGCCGGGTACAGATATTATGCGCATTATGCGTGATGCAAAGCATAATGCCGGGTGCAAAAGTGTTGCAACGGTATTGGGGAAATTTATGCCGACAAACCTGGGGCGGTTCTTTGCGCCCGACGGTCGGAATATTGCCGATTATCGCGATTCTGATTTATGCGAAATTGCACGGCGTGTATCAGACACAATTATTCCACATAATAAAATTATTTGTGCCCCCATATCCCAGGCCGAGGTTACACGTGGCGGCATTTCAACGCATGATATCAATCAACAAACCATGGAATCCCGTATTGTGCCACATATGTATTTCGCGGGCGAAGTTATGGATGTAACCGGCGATTTGGGTGGATTTAATATTCATTGGGCATTAGTTACCGGACGTATCGCCGGTGATGCCGCCGCGGGTTAGTCTGTGATGTTTTTTATTCCATTCCCAGAAAATATTTTGGAACGCGACATCACACTGTTAACGAAATTATCCCGTGTATACCACGCACAGTTAAGGGCGCATCGTGACGTGCATTGGTTTTGTGTTCCTTCGCTTGATGCGGTTGCAAAATTTACACGATAAATCCATTTCGGGGTGATATTTGGCATGTCTGCAATAGAAAGAATCGAACAATAACAGTATTGCCCAGAACCGTCCGATATATGTGAAATATCTTGGTCAATGGCAATGTCAAATACGTTTTCCGAATTATATTTTGTTGTACATGCAGAATTACCAATGACATTACCATACGTAAAATTTACATACCATTGCGTTGGTTGAATATTAATATCATGCTTATTTGTGCCGTTTTCTGTCCCATCGGAATTTATTGAATAATACGTCGTACCATTAATTGCAAAATCAACGCCAACCGTAAACGGATTAACAACGGGGGACAGCGTAATGTCATTAACATATGTATACGGCAATGTGGTGTTTGGTGTAATAATTGTGTCAGAATCATTCACGCGCCATCCGGCGGCCATACCACCACATGCGGATGTATCGGCGGTTGTAAAGTTATGGCCGTAACCGATACGGACCGAATCTGGCACGGTACCACCCAATTGCCCACAATCGTATGTGATGGTATATTGTTTCGGTATACAGAACTTTACATTTTCTGGTAATTCGGCATTTGCCGCGCCGATACCACAGACCACACCCCATGCACCAAAAAACCACCGTTTTTTTGGTGCACAAATTGTTTTTACAAAACCCCAGAAATCCGCCATTTTATCATCCTTTACCCGTGCACAAAAAACGGTGGTTTTTTGGTGCACGGCTTATTTCCCTGTACGCCGTATATCATACCGCATTCACGCGTTTTTGGCAATATGTTTTTTATTAATAAAAACGTCCACGGTAATTATGTGGACGTATTCTGTTACACAATGATGGTTGTTTATTCCATTGGTGGGAAACATTCGTCTGTGCCAATTACACAGCATGCGAATCCATCAACCCCCAGGTCGGCAAATTCTTCGCCGGTACAGCATCCGTGTACATCTGGCGCGTTACCGTCGGAACACATGGGAATATCGTCATTTGTTTCAACAAACGGTGTGTTATTGGTGACAACGTTGTTTGCAATTGCCGCCGGTGGTGTATTGTCGTAATCGGGCGCGGCAACAAACATATCATCGTTTTGCGATGCGGCATTATACACCGGTTTGTTTACAACACGGTCCAATATTGGTTCCGGTTCTGGTACAGGTTCTGTTATAAACGGTGTTTCAGAATCGGTTGCAACCACCGGTGCCGGTTCCGGTTCTGGTTCGGTTATAACCAGCGGTGTTTGTTCCGCAACAGGTGCGGCAACGGGTTCAGGTTCTGGGGTCGCAACCACCGGTGCCGGTTCTGGTTCTGGCTCAACAACGGTTACAGGTTCTGGTTCGGGGGCAACGACAGTTGGTTCCGGTGCGGTGGCGATGAATGGGCCATCAACATCTGGCGTTGGTGCGGGTGCCGCCGTTTCCGTATCTGTGGTGGTGGTTATATCGGGCACGGTGTCGTTCGTCGAACGCTGATACAGCCACAGGGTAAATATAGACATTACAATCAGAATAATCAGCAATATGTAATATATCAATGTTGGTTTATGTGGTGTTTCGCCAACATTTGTTGTAACCGAATTTCCGGTAATTGGTGAAACAGGCCGTGCAACGGGTGTGACCGGTGTAACCGGGCGTGGCGCGGGTGCGGCGGTTGGCGTAACAATTGGTGTTGGCATTATTGGTGCCGCGGCGACCGGGGCCGCTGCCATTGGTGCATTATCAGAATCAACAGGACGCATCGTGTTTAACACCGGTGCCGTTGGCTGGGGTGCGGCGGGTGTTTGTGGCACCGCTGTATCAGATGGCGGTGCAAACGACAGTGGCGTTGGTGTTATCGGTTCAGAATCTGTATTGGGGTGCATTGTTTCAGTTGCGGGTGTATTATTAGGTGCGGCAACAGGTTCCGGTATTTGCGGTGAATTAAATTCAACCGGTTTGAACGCAATTTCTTCGTCCAATATTTCCGGATTTGTATCAAACAATGGTTCTACGCTATCGTTATCTGCCATGATTTCGTCCCCCTGGGGTTCTGGTTCGTCTGATTCTGTGAATGTATCTGTGGTATCTGAATTAATTATTTGTGTAAATGTTGGCGCCGTGTTATTCGCCGCGGTGGTTGTGGTACGTGTTGCCGCATGTGATAGTGATTTACCATGCCCAATAATATTCAGTAAATCGCGTGCGGTTTCCGCATCTTGTTCGGCGGCACTTAACCGTTTTTCGGCATTGCGCATTCGCCGTCGCGCCCGTGTCAGTTTTTCGGTTGTGGTATCAATTTGCGCCTCTAGCCGTACAATTTTTGATGCAGATTGTCTGTTGGGTTCGTGGCCGATTGATTTACGTTCTGTGCCCAATTTGGTTCGCAATTGCCGCACCCGCCCATTCAGTTCGGCAATGGTTTCGCGTGCGCGCATGATTGTTTCGCGTGCATTTTCGGTAATTATTTCCGCCGCCGCCAATCGGTCCATTGCCGCGGTGCGCACGGCCGTGTGCCGAAACGTGGCCAGTGATTCCAGCGCGTCATCCAAATCTATATTTGATTCATATGCGGCAATTAATTCGTCATATACGTTCAGGCCGCCGTATTCAATATCCAGTTTTTGATATTTGTTGTCACGCTTTGGCCGAATTGTTTCCAAATCCATATTATAATCATTGGCCAAAACATCATCCCATTTGCGGTCGCCATGTCGGTCAATTATTAATAAAACATTCGGCTTGTCCGGTAAAATTGCATAGTCAATTACGCATACCAGGTTACCATCACCATCGCGGTATGCGCGAATTGGGTTGCCGGCAATTACATATTCGGTTGGAACCAAGGTTGGTGTGGTTGATGAAAAATATTCTCTCTCGGTTGTCATGCGATTTTATCCCCCGTTTTGGCTATTTTTTCTTTGGCGGGGTAAACTGATACGCCATTTTACAGTGTTCATAGCAATATGGTTTGCCGACGAACACCGTCGCACCACAGAAATGAAAGTTTTCCGAATCCGGGTCACCAATTGGCCAACGGCACTGGTTCGGTTTCAGGTTTGCCATTTCCAGTGAATGCTGAATAATCCGCTGATGCATGGCCAGGTTTTTTGGGGCCTGGGTAACGTCGTCACGCGATGCAGATGCGACCTTTTTTGCCACAGGTGCTTCATTTTTCTTTGGTTCCGTAATGGTAACAGATGCGTTTTTACCCGATGCAGATTTTTTTGCCGCCGGCGCCGTCGCCGCGACAGCCTTTTTGGTTGGTGTCTTTTTTGTTGCGGTTTCTTTCTTTTTTTCTGGTGCGGCGGTTGCCTTTTTCGCTGTGGAACGTTGCGTGCGCTTTGGCGCGGCGGATGCATCTTCCACCGGTGCGCCACCTGTTGCCTTTGGGTTCCAACCCATACGATTCAGTTTGCCGACAACGGCATTCTTGCTCATCCCCAGGCGTTTACCAATTTCTGCGGTCGACAGGCCTTTACCCGTTAATGCTTTCAGTTTTTTTAATGTTGCGTTATCCCAGCCGGTGCTCATTTTAATAAACCTTGTGTTACATTTATGATAGAATCATAGCATAGTTCCGAATCGAAAGGCAAGGGGGAAAACATGATTTCCAACATAATATTTTTTGTGCTGATTTTGGCGGCAATTGCATGCGCGGTAATGATTTCTATTGCAGATTTTCGCCGTCGTATAATTCCAGACGCGTATTTATTCCCATTGATGATAATTGGTATGATTGTCGTTGCGTTTTTCCCATGGGTGGTCAGTGTACGTGACGCGGCAATCGGGGCGGCGTTTGGGTATGCCATGGCTGCAATTGTTGGGGCGGCGTTTGACTATGTGCGTCGTCGTCGGGATGAAAACGCCGATACACCAATCGGTATGGGTGATATAAAGTTAATGGCCGCCGGTGGCGTGTGGATGGGGCCGGTTGGTATGGCGTGCGCATTGGTAATTGCGTGCATTACCGGGGGTATTTGGGGATGGCGGTGTCATCAAAAGTTTATACCATTTGCACCGTTTTTTTTATTTGGCGGAATTTTGACTTTAATCGCAAGTGGGTTTCTGGTATACTGATGTACAGTAGGGATTAAGGGGAGTTATGCGTTTATCTGGTTACCATTTTGTTGTGCTGTTATGCTCTATGCTGTGCGTTGATTATCGCGCATGTGGTGTTACGTATCAATCGGCACCGCCGGTTGTGAACCATAATGGTTCGGAAATTCAGAATGTGCAAAATTATTCATCAAACCCGTTTTGGAATCCAAATGGTCCATATAATCAACGTATCGCCCCCCAGGCGGTATATGTAACCGGGCCAGAATTAAATTCCGGGGATTGTGCGCGTGCGGTGTCGGCCCAGGTTGCATCGTATTGCCAATTAAATAATAAATGCGCGGGGAAACGCATATCGGACATTCGACCGGCGATTATGCTGTCGTTGTCGCGGTTGCCGGGACATAACTATGCCACCGCCTGTGCCGGGTATATCGATTCGGCGTTTGATGATTATATGAAAGATGCGGCAATTTCATTGCCACAAAATGGCGCGGTTGCATTTCCCGCGGTCGCTGGTGGCGCGGCGGTAACGGGCGCGGGTAATAATGGTGTAAATGTTGAATTAAAAAATCCATATGCACAAAAAACACCCGGATGGCGTGTGGAACAAAATGCGCGCGAGAATGAATTAAACGCGTTACAGGCACAAAATGGCGTCGGTACGGAACATTTGTCCGCCGCCGCATTCCCGTCAACGGTTTCTGATTTGTCTTTTTCAGACCGCGTGAATATCGCCGCCGCGGGGTATCAGTCGAACCCGGCATTCAGTGGCAGTGCGTATAAAAAGATAAAACCGACCCTGGAAGAATCGGTGACACCGGCGGAATGCCGCGACGCAGGACGCGTGGTTGCAAAACTGATCCGTGATTTGCAAACCGTGCAAAAATGCATAGCCAACAATACACCATATAACGAATGTATCTTAAAACTGGAGGGGGTGTATTGATGGTACGAAAATGGTTCTTTTGTTTTTTTGTAATATTTGTATGTGGCGTGGTGCGTGATTGTTTGGCCGGTGGATGTGTTTGGCAGCATAATGCCAAGGGTTATAAAAGTAGAGCAAATGAATACTTGTATTTTGATAAAAGAAAAACACTCCGCCTAGAATGCGATAAGAGTGACTGTCCGGACGGTACAGTTGTTGTTATGTCGAATGACTATTATATTAAAGAGGCAGCAAGAATTGCAGCAATTGTAAAAGCAAAAGCGCCCGCACAGATTGTGTTTATATGCCAAGTAGAATGGAATGGCGATTTCTGGCATCCGCTTTACAGTGCTGATGTTCCAAACTGTAGTGCAAGTAATACACCATGTTCAACCAAAGATACATTCTTTAAGATAGGCAAACGTAAACAACAATTAGAAGCGTCGGATGTTTCTGGGGTGCATGCGTATAGATACGGCGAAATTTGTTATTGTAACGAGATTGTTAACGGTTCAGATGATAGCGGTGACAATGGTAATTCCGACGATAGGGCGGATAATGGTGATAATAATTCTGATAATGGGGGGGGCAATACACCGCCGCCGGTTGATGAAAACAACAATAAACTGACCGATTTGTTTATAAAGATAAAGAAACAAATTGATGATTTGGCGACCAAATGCAAAATTTCGGAACTGAAGGATTAATTTGGTAAAAGGTAAAATACAATGCGACGTATCTGGTTATTCTTATTTGTTTCATTTACATCTGTTGCGGCGAATGGGGCGGGGCTGTTTGGGATTCCCGATGTGCCGGTTGATTCATCGGATTTTGTGTCGGCGGATCAAATTATGCAAAATGCGACGGCAAACACACAGTGCGCGACCAAGATTTTTGCCGACGCGTTATCTGCAAACGCCGATGCGGTTACAGAATATGACCATGAAACCGATATTCGTGCATGGGCGTATGCAATATTTTATTCGCCGGATGTATTAAATCGCGTCTTGGCGTGTCCGGAATTTGTTAATGCCGCGGACGATGAAACGATTCGTTTTATTCCAATTCAGTACGAATTTCCCGGTGGGCGCAAAATCGTTATAAATTACGAAACACAACCCAAGGTGTTAAAACAGCGATTATTACTGGCGTCGCGACCGAATTTGCCGGATGGGCCGTCTAATCCCGACATTATGGGTGATGGTGACGCGGTTTGGACAAATACTGATCCGGCATGGTATGGCATTATGGTAACCCAGGCGGGCGCGTTGCGCGATATGGTTGGGCCCGACAAAAACAATGTCGTTTCATTAAAATACATCAGTGACAATATTGATTCCCTGTACCCACGTGATGTGGGGCGTGGTGCATGCACCAGTCGCAGCGGCAGTGAATGGACCGGCGGTAACGATAAAGATATGATAAATCGTGCCGTGCACAAGACGGTTGGTGTCGATGGCGATACAAACGATTACTATGTTGCCGGGAAAATAAACCTGCAATGGTTATCATATATGGAAATTGCCTTGGATGTTGTTATTACCGTTGTTACGTTTGGGGGCGGTACCGCCGTTATGGGTGCGACCAAGGCTGCACGTGCGTCGCGTGCATCAAAAGCCTTGGTAAAAACGGCCAAGGAAATGCGTGGTGGAATCGAAGGTTTTAAGACATATTCAGAATTATTGACCAAGCACAAGAAAATATTAAACGAACTGGAAACCATAGATCGGGCGCGAAATGCCACAAAATATGACGAATTGGTAAAAGAATCAAAGACAATTGCCGAACAAATCAGCAAAATGGAAAAGGCCGAAAAGGGACTAAAAAACGCAGCGCGCGTCAAAGATTATAGTGAATTGGTTGCAAATGCGGGGAAAACGCGCAAACAGATAAAAAAATATGAAGATTTGATTGCGGCACAACGCGAATTAAAATCATTGGAATCAAAACTAAAAACCGCCGATGGGGTTAAAAAATACGGCCCGCGTGCAACCGAATTAAATAAACAAATTCGCGAGGCCAGCAATGGTTTTGTGCGTTCGGTCGAAGAAAACGAAAGCGCGGTTAAAAACTTGCAAAAATCATTAAAAAATACAGAAAGTAAAATATCTGAAATGGAAAAATACGATGATGTGATAAAGGAATACAGGGAAGTTTCTAAGAGTATATCAGAAATGCAAAAGTATACACGTGAATTTCGCAACCTGCGCAAGGCCCGCGTGGCGCGCACCGGAAACGTTGCTACCCGTACATGGCGGTTGTTTCGTGCCGCATCAACCGGTGGTAAAAAAATTAATCGTGCCGCACATGTTGCCCGCAGCAGTATGAAATCGGGCCGAATAAAAGACTGGCTGTTTCATTCCACAATGAAAAATCTGACGCGATTGGGAAAGTTGGAACGCGATGCAGGTTTTCTATATGGGGTTATTAAATTTGCAGGCGATATGTACGATTGGACCGAAACCACAAATGATGAATTTACAAGTGGTGTTGATTTCGCGCCACTGTTACTGTTGTCGGCGGATGATATTCAGGGGCAAGAAAATGTGATAAATTACGGTATGTGGATGTTGTGGGCGGGGGATTATGTCAGTGCCGCCGACGACGATGCAGCATATTTACAAGCAATGGATTTTGCAGAAAAATTCCACCAAGACTTGGTCGATTCACAAGAATCTGACGGTAACGTTGCGTGCGATGTTGATATATATGTCGTTCGTCCGATTATTCGCAACCCAGGCGACGATAATGCTGCACTGTATTATCTGTTTATGAATGGAGAACCGTGGACAACGCGTAATTGATTACGCAATCACGAATACAAGTGCGCATTATATTATGAATGTTCTGGGTGTGGTCGCAGATGTAATAATGTATTGTTATATTTATAAATTTTGGAAATTTGTTTGTGTGTTATGAATAAAAACACATGACAGGCGTTGGTTTGGATGGCCGAATTTCATAGCAATCAATATACGCACCGGACTTATATTCGTTATAGTATTCTAAAATATAATTTTTATTAATTAGTATCTCGTTCATGCATCAATTGTTACATAACCGTGCCGTTGGTTGGATAGAACGTTAATTGTATTTTTTCCCATTTATTAAATTCGTTTTCTGGTAACATACGCAGTGGCTGGCACACGTTAATTGCATTGCGAATTGTGTCCAGTACATATGCAAACGCGGCATCAGACGTGGCACGGGCGGCCCCTTCGAACCATACGTCGCGGACGGTGCCATTGCGATTCATGGTCAAATGTGCAACCGCACGAATGTTGTCCAATCCCGGACGTGTTGTATCAATGGTCCAGCAACGGGTCATTGCAACGCGCAGTGCATCAATTACCGACACGGTTAACGTACGGTCCAACGATACGGTTTCGCGGTTTACGCGAACAATTGTCTTTTTACGTGGCGCAGGTGTATCATCGGCCGGTTTTTCTGTGGCCGAATCCACCGTGGGTTTCGATGTGTCGTCTGCATCGGCCAGTGTGGTTGATTCAATTGGTCGTGTCGCGTCCGGTTCGGGTGTTGGCATTGGTTTTACATCGGGCGTTTTGGTGGGTGCGGGTGCCGCATCCGCCGGGGCCGATGTGTTATAAAGTTTTGTTTCGTCGCCACTAACCCGCACATTGTTCAGGTCAATTTCCATAATCTGAATACGGTCGGGCGCAACTAATTTTGCGCGGTTTAACACGATTGCAACCGATGTTATCATTACTGCCACCGCAACCAAGTGCCCCGCGGCCGATATTAACAAATTTTCCAATGAAAATTGACGTTGTGCATTCATTATTTATTCGCCGCCCGTGTGCGCAGGCCGACCCGTTGGAATCCGGCATCTTTCAGACCGCCCATAACCGACATTACCGCGCCATAATCGGCACGTTTGTCGCCATTAATCATAATGGTCAGTTCCGGATTTTCCATGCGCATTGCGATTGCGCGCCGAATAACATCGTCACGCGACATGCGCATTTCGCCGACATAATAATTACCGTTGGCATCAACGCTAATCTGTATTGCGTGGTCGCGCCCGGTCAGCGCGGAATTACCCGCGTTTGGTAAATCCAAATCAATACCATTTGTCATCATAGGTGTTGTAACCATAAACACCGCCAACAACACCGTCATGACATCAATCATGGGGGTTAATGAAATTCCGGTATCGGTTGTTCTGCGTCGTCCATTTCGCATTTGAAATACCTTTTATTTTTTGCTTTCGAATTCGCGGCGTGCGTCATCCAATTTTTCATATAAATTATCGGCGCGCTTGGTAAAACATTGGTGTGCAATGGCCGCCGGTATTGCGGCAATCAGTCCCAGTGCAGTTGTGCCCAACGCCGTCGCCAGACCCGGTGCAATGACACCAATGCTGACCGATTGGTTAATGCCGATTGACGCAAAAGAATCCATAACACCCCATACGGTTCCAAACAGTCCGATAAACGGTGCAACGTATGCAACCATGGATAAAAACCACAGATTTTTATCAAATGGGCGAATTATGCGGTCAATGGCCAATGCCATATTCCCGTCGGGTCGCACGCGCACCGGGTTGTTTCGTGTGCCGCGCCACAGGCGAATCTTTTCAATTATTATTGCCCATGTTAATACACTGAATACGACCAGAACCACCGATGCAACCGCGGTTATAATGTCGCCAGTAAATAATTTCCACAGTGAAAAGTTATTCATGTTTTATGCCCCCTTGTGTTAATTTGCTCATAATTTCGGTTGGAATTCGCCGTATTTTCATACCGCCACCGATATATGCAATTGTTATGTTCATAATAGCACAAATTGCATCGCCATGCACGAATTTTTGTTCCAATTTCATAAATGCCGCCCCGACATCAACAATTGATGTTTCAACTGTGATGTCATCGGCCAGTTTTAATGGGTGCATATATTTTATATTTAATTCATGAACCACAAACCCAATGTCGCCCGCCGGCATTGTAATCCCGCGCAGCATTTCCATACGTGCACGTTCGGCAATTTCAATATATCGGCCATGATAGACGATACCACCGGCATCGGTATCAGAATATGCAATTGAAAATGGGAATCGGTATGTATTTATCATTTGTTTAATTTAATGCCTTTATTTTTACGCGTGCCGTACCGGTACCAATCATACCAAGTTTACGTGCCGCTGCACGCGATACGTCAATTATGCGGCCAGATTTGAACGGACCACGGTCATTTATTGTAACAATGGCGGTTTTATTATTTTGTAAATTTGTAATACGCACGCGTGTCCCAAAGGGCAGGGTTTTATGCGCCGCCGTCATGGCGTTTTGGTTGAATTTTTCACCACTGGCGGTTGGGCGGCCATGAAATTTATTGCCATACCATGATGCAATACCTGTTTCTGAAAATCCACGGGCAGATTTTAATGGATAATATGTTTCCCCATAAATTGAATACGGATGGGTGTTTGTTTGGTATTTATAATGTGACATACACCCGGTCATAAGAAACGCGACAATAATCAGCGTGCCGAAATTTTTTATATCGCGCAAAATCATTTGCTCAACCCCAGATGAGTATATCCTGCATCGGTAATAATGCGGCCACGTGGCGTGCGCTGAATAAACCCCAGTTGCATCAGGTATGGTTCAATTACATCTTCGATTGTGTCGGCGGGTTCTGATAATGCCGCCGCCAGGTTGTCTATTCCAACCGGGCCGCCCGCATAGTGGCGAACAATCATTGACATATATTCGCGGTCAATTTCGTCCAGTCCGCATTCGTCAATATGTAATTGAAACAGCGTTGTTTTTATTGTGCTTGCCGTTATGCGATCTGATTTTGTTGCAATTGCAAAGTCGCGCGCACGTTTTAATAAACGGTTTGCAATTCGTGGTGTTCCGCGTGCCGATTTTGCCAACGCGCGCGCGCCGTCGGCATCAATTTCTGTGCCCAAGATGCGTGCACTGCGCATTATTATTTTTGCCAAATCATCCGGTGAATAAAAGGTCAAACGTAAATCAATTCCGAACCGGTCACGCAGTGGATTTGACAATAACCCGGTACGGGTTGTCGCACCAACCAACGTGAACGGCGGCAGGTCAATTCGCACACTTTTTGCCGATGGTCCTTCGCCCAGCATAATGTCCAACTTGAAATCTTCCATCGCAGAATACAGGACTTCTTCGATTGCAGTTGGCAGACGGTGTATTTCGTCAATAAACAATACATCCATTGGTTCCAGCGCAGTTAATATGGCGGCTAAATCGCCTTGCTTGGTCAACATTGGTGCCGCGGTTGCGCGGAAATTTGTCCCCAGTTCGTTTGCAACAATATGCGCCAGTGTCGTTTTCCCCAGTCCCGGTGGCCCGTATAATAATACATGGTCCATTGCTTCGCCGCGTGATTTTGCACCGGCAATAAATACAGACAAATTATTTTTCAGGCTTTCGTGACCAATAAAGTCAGTTAAGGCCTTGGGCCGAATTGATGCCGCAATTTCGTCTGGTATTTCGGGATTTACAAAACGTTCTGCTTGATTCACCTTGATTCCTTTGTTGCCGGGGGCATGGTGCATTATTAATTGGCTATAATGCACCGAACCCTATAATAATTTTGTTTCTTCGTTTTCGCGGCCGACATAGGCTTTCAGGTCATTGTACAACTGGCGCAGGTCGGCGGGTGTGCTGTACATTGCGTCGGCATTTTTTACGCGGATTGTTTCCAGGTCAATTTGTGCCTGTTTCTTTAATACCTGGGTCAGGTGCGTTGAAAAATTCTTGGCATCGTCGTTTTCGGCGGCACCCTGTAACAACAGACCGCGGTTTGGTCGTGGTGACAGGAACGCAAAATCGGTCACCGACGGGTCAGGTGACACCAATGCAAAGCCTGATACTTCGGGACGGCGCATCATGGTTTGCAATACGTACCATGCGCCCAATTGGTTCCCGGCCAACCATATCTTTTCACTGTCTTCGTTATGATTCTGAATCCAGTCAATAACGGTTGCGATGTCCAGCATGTTTTCAGATGTTGTTCCGATTGCGCCATCGGAATCATTTACGCCACGATAATTAAACCGCAACACAGAAAAACCGATGTCCATAAACGCCCGAAACATTGCGTATGTTACACGGTCGTTCATGTGATATTTTTGCCGCGGATTCCCAGACAACACCACCGCCAACGGTGCCGATGGTGTTGCCGATTGATGATACACCGCGTGCAACTTTCCACATTCGCCAGAAATAATGATGTCAACCATTTTTAACCTTTTTCTTACTTATTATACTGTTACTTATAGAACAAAGTGTTTACGATTTTCAATAAAAATATTTTTGTTTTGACACAATTGGCAATAATGTTCTAAAATTTTTATAAAAGGGAAAGAAAGGCGTTTACACCATGGCAAGATTTGTACTTATGTCGGTTTTGATTTTTTCTATGTTTTTTGCAGCGAATGCGGCAAATAACGTGGCATATGATAATTTCCAAACGGTTTATACGGAAAGCCCGGTTCAATCATACTATGCATACCCAGACGATGTAAATTTCGTGCCAGAGACCGAATTTATGGGCGAAGATAACGGTTTTGACTTTGATGAAAATATTTTGGCCGCCCGCGAAGAACGCGTTATGCAACAACCGGGTGTTATCTTTGGTGACCGGCCAATGGTTATATGTCGTAATTTTGGGTGCACGCGCCTGAACGATAAAATTACGCGAACATTCTTGTTTAACAGTTTGGTTAATATGTTCATGGTAAACGCGCATTCGCGCATGTATATATGTGAAGCCGACCCGTTTTCGCGCGATTGTTTGCAATCTGGTATTTCTTTCCCGGTGCGCAGTGGAATCGCCAATGCCATGGTTAAAATACCCAAGGCCACGATTTCCCAGGTAAATACGTCAACGGGCCTGTCCAAGGCGACAATTTCAATGACATACGATGTTTTGGTAAATGGAATTGATAAACGTTGTGAACCAACGGTTGTTGATATTGTTGTGCCGGTTAATTCCCAGGCGAACCTGGCCAGTCGCGAATTCAGTTGTAATTTAACCAGTGATGGGTATAACAATGTTTCATTATTGGTTAGTATTGACTATATTGATTTAGACTATGGTATCTTGGGTGGGTATTATTCAATCGGCCTGCAAGGTTCCGCATTCGGGGGCAGTACGGGTTATGCACTGTTCAAGACGGAATATACGACACGTGGCACCAAATATCGCGGAATGACAAATGATGACGGTGACCTGGACGGGGCAAACAATGCCGCCATTACAATCCAGCCGGGCGAATATGCGGTTGAACCATTAAAAAAATAGTTTGATGAATAAAACTGTTCTGATTGTTGACGATGATGATATCTTGCGCAAGACGCTAGCAGATGGGTTGCGCAGCAATGGATTTGATGTTGTTTGTGCGCAATCGGCCGAAAATGCAGCGGATATTTTGTCGCGTATTTCGGTTGATGCGATTGTGCTGGACCGTATGATGACCGGTGTGGATGGTTTAACATTTTTGCACGAAATGCGCAACCGTGGTGATACGACGCCCGTTATAATGTTAACGGCGATGGGTGGTGCGGAAAACGCGATTGCGGGCCTGGGGGCTGGGGCTAATGATTACTTGGCAAAACCGTTTCAGTTGCGTGAACTGGTGCTGCGATTGAATAACATAATTCGTAATCATGTACCGGTCTATGAAACTTTACCATCGGGGATTACAATAATTGATGACGAATTTTATGTTGGTGATGAAAATGGCGGGGCGGGGCGACTGTTGCCCCTGTCGGGTGAAGAAAAAAAGTTGTTGCGCGCGCTGATATCGCCAATGGGAAATATTGCGTCGGCGGCACCAATGGTTGCAAAACGCTTGCGAAGCAAATTAAATATAGTACTATCGGAAATGGATATATTAACGATACGCGGCCGTGGGTATAAATTGGTTCACCGCGGTACGGTGTCGGCAACAAATGGTGAATGATAATATGCGATTGATTCCACGCAGTTTTTTGTGGCGCACAATTTTAATGATACTGATACCATTGATTGTGACCCAGGTGATTATGGCGAACGTGTTTTTCGGCAACCATTGGAAACGCGTACATGCGACGTTGGCGCGTACATTGGCGGGCGAAATTTCAACTATGATGAATTTTATTGATTCTGGGCAATCTGAATCTATGAACGCAATGGCGCGTGATATCGGTATAAATGTTACAATTAATGATAAATTAAATCGTCCGCGTGAAACAGATAATAACGCGATGGAGGCAGGGCCCCTGGCGCGTGAATTGGCGACCCGCATGAAACGTCCGGCCAAGATATATATTGACAAGGGTAAACGTCTGGTCTTTATTGATGTTTCCACCCGCAATGGAAAAGTTGCAACGTTTGGAACGTCGCTGTACCGCATATATTCAACCAGTACAGAAGTATTTATTTTATGGCTGGTTGGGGCAATGTTAATTGTGTTGGCATTGATTACACCGTTTATTATTCTGCATTCGCGCAGTATTCGTCGCATTGCCAAGGCGGCCAATCGGTTCGGCCGCGGGTTGGATGCGCCGGGTTTTGAGCCCAGTGGTTCCAAAGAAATTCGTGATGCATCTGCGGCAATGATTACGATGAAAGAACGGTTGAACCGGTATAACCGTACACGTACAGATATGTTGAACGCGGTCAGTCATGATTTAAAGGCACCATTGACGCGTATGCGTTTGGCGTTGGAAACCAAAAGTGCCAAACCCGCGGATTTAATTCGCGATATTGACCGTATGACAGAAATGGTAAACGGTTATCTGGCGTTTGCCCGGGGCGAGGCACCCGAAATCGAACAGGCAACCGAATTACCGGCCATGTTAATACGCCTGGCGCGGGATGCGGCACCGGACAAAGAAATTGAAACCGTGTTTCCAGACACACCGGTGCAATTTTATGCGCGGTCAATGGCGTTGGCGCGTGCGTTTGACAATATTATTGAAAATGCGGCGCGATATGCCCGCATGCGCATAAAAATAACCGAAATTGATTCTGATGAAAATGTGACGGTATTAATCGAAGATGATGGTCCCGGCATTCCCGACGACCGCAAGGCGGATGCAATGCGTCCATTTGTGCGCCTGGACAATGCACGCGGGCGTGATACCGGTGGAACCGGGTTGGGGTTGTCAATTGCGCAGACTGCGTTCGAAAACCATGGCGGTCAAATGTTCTTGGAAGACAGTGAACTGGGCGGCCTGCGCGTCAGGATTGTGTTACCAATATAAAAAATAATATTTTTCGTGGGGGAATTATAATATGAATTTGTACAAGTATGTATCAGATGCGATTAATGAAAAATTGGGTTTTGTGGCAAAACTAGATGTGCCACGCAACCGTGAATTTGGGGACTTTGCCACAAATGCCGCAATGGTAAATGCAAAAATACTGGGTAAAAATCCGCGTGAATTGGCGGGTGAAATTGCGAATAGCCTGCGTGAATTGGATTTTGTTGCCGATACATCAATCGCGGGTCCTGGATTTATAAACATAAAAATAAAAGACGAATTTTTGTTTAACGCATTGTCCGCCGCCCCAGAACCAATGGCGCAAAAAACAGAAATTATCGATATGGACTATGGCGCGTATAATGTTGCAAAATCGTTGCATATTGGGCATTTGCGTACATCGATTGTCGGCGATACATTGAACCGCATTGCACGTGCATTGGGACATAAAACAATATCTTATAATCATATTGGCGATTGGGGGCGTTCCATGGGATTAATTATCGCATGGATTGAACGTATACATCCCGAATGGCCATTTTTTAGTCCGGACTTTGACCCGGCGCGCGATTATTCAGAATATGCCATGCCGGTATCTGAATTGGACACATATTACCCATCGGCCGCCGCATTGGCCAAGACCGACGATGCATTTATGGACCGGGCGCGTTTAATAACCGCGGAATTACAGCGCGGACATCCGGGATACCTGGCGTTATATAATGTATTTATGCCGATATCATTGGCGGCAATGGATGAGATTATAAATAAATTAAATATGTTGCCGTTTGATAATAACCTGGGGGAACGTAATGCCGCGCGCTATGAAGAACCGGTTGAAAAAATGTTAATCGATATGGGGTTAATTGAACACAGCGACGGTGCCGAAGTTATTGTTGTTAAAAAAGATACTGATAACGCGCCAATGCCGCCGATTATGTTCCATAATTCCCGCGGTGCAACAACGTATGACGCAACGGACATAATGGCACTGTATTATCGTAAAATTACCGATAATCCCGACCGTATAATTTATTTAACCGATAGCCGTCAAAAACTGCATTTTCAACAGCTATTCCGTGTGGCGGAATTGACAGGTCTGTTCCCGGCGGACCGGTTGGAACATATTGGTTACGGCACAATAAATGGTACCGATGGCAAACCGTTTAAGACACGCGATGGTAATGCCGCGGGTCTGGCCGATATAATGCAAATGGTAAACGACGCGGTGCGCACACGCGTGGCGGAATCTGGCAAAGATTTGAATGATGAAACAATTGATGCGATTGCATTGGCGGCGTTAAAGTTCAACGATTTGGTGCATGATTTGCGGTCCGATTATATCTTTGACCCAACATCGGTTACCAGTTTTGAGGGACGCACCGGCCCGTACATATTGTATACCGCGGTACGTATTAGTAAGGTGCTGAACCGCGCGGGCACGAGTGCACAAAACGTGCAGTTTATGAAGCTGGGCGCGGATGAACGTAATCTGATAATGGAAATATTGGATTTTGACCGTACATTGCGTTCTGCGTTTGATAACCGCGCAACAGATATGATTGCAAACTATGCGTACGATTTGTGTCAATTGATAAACACATTCTATCACAATTGCCCAATTTTACGCGATGATGTTGATGAAAACACGCGTGCAATGCGGTTGAATATCGCAAACGCGGCATATACAGTGCTGGCGCGGGCGATTGATTTAATGGGATTAAAAATTCCATCACAGATGTAAAATAAATTACAATCCGCCGTATGGCGGATTTTTCTTTTATATCAAATCAAATTGTTTTATAATTGTATATGTTGGTGGGGATTTTCCCGCCAATGGGGTCTGAAAACCCGATGCAAGTGTCGGATTCGTTCCGATTAATTTCTCTCCTGGCCAGTGTGTTGGTTTTAGGAGGGTTGCCGAATATATAGAATAAGCAACACAATACTTGCAATTGTTTTCAGCCTCCTGAGCCACCTGAAAATTTTTTGGTGGAATTTTTAATTCAATAAACCAAATGGGGGGTTAAACACATGATACGGTTTAATATATATGGCATATGGGACAATACATGCAAATTGATGTTGGTTATGTGCGTGTTTGGAATTGTTTTTTTATTCTGTGCGCATGCCCATGGCGATTTACCGCCAAACACAAATTTTTGCATTCCAAAGCAATACACAATCAAATACCAATGTGCCGATGGTACCGATGCCGCAGAACCGGTAACGTTGGCCTATGGCCAGACATATACCACACCCGATGCCGCAACGATTTGTCCGGGTGGATATATAAATTGGCGGATTGACGGTACCGGCCAATATATTACATCAAATACAACATTACAATATACGCATATAAATGATATTACATTAGTGGCTGGGTTGGATACAACCATTGATGGCACGAAACATAGACACTATGTGATTGGCATGATGTGGCAATCGGTATTCCCATGGGGCAGTGTTTTTGGCACAGCCCGATGCAGTAAAGAGCCGGGCGAATATACGATACCATACAGTGGACCGAATGCCGAACCAACGGATAATCGCTTGGAACCGGGTGCGAAACATTGTTATTGTAAAATGACGACCCCCGACCGTATCGGGGCCGCATATGTGTACCGGGGTGAGCATCGTGACCAGGACTACTGTTCATCTAACTGTACACGCCTATGTGGGGCAGAGGTTAGACAATACGCGGATTTTCGGTCGGCTGTGTTTACGGCCACTGTGCAATGATTTTTATTAATAAAAAACATATTGCCAAAAACGCGTGAATGCGGTATGATATATGGCGTACAGGGAAATAAGCCGTGCACCAAAAAACCACCGTTTTTTTGTGCACGGGTAAAGGATGATAAAATGGCGGATTTCTGGGGTTTTATAAAAACAATTTGTGCACCAAAAAAACGGTGGTTTTTTTGTGCATGGGGTGTGGTGTTTGGCATATGCATTTTTAGCAATGTTCACGCCGCAAATTGTCCGGCAAATTTTTATCTGAATTCTGAAAACGAATGTAAATATTGTGGTGG
>JAFUTJ010000002.1 GCA_017471445.1 Alphaproteobacteria bacterium
AGGCCAGAATTTGACATGCCGTTATTATCTGCTATAATTGATAATGAATTCCAAATTGCTTTATGCATGGTATCCCCCCTGCTTAGAATACAAGTAAAAAAATTACAGAAAAGACATAACGGCGCAAGCGTTTCTATTTGTACTAGAAATCAACATTAGATTTCTGCGACATACAACTATGTTTGTGTTTTACACACGAATCGGATTAAACGGCGTTTGTGACTGCTGAGTTATGATTTTTCTCTTAGATGTCATTGCCGCAACCGCGGGAAATCCGGGTTAATAAAAAATGTCGCGCATGTAATGCGCGGGTAAACATTATTCACTGTTCACTATTAACCATTCACTTAATTGGTTGGCACCAATTTCCCGCCATTGTCACGTTTTGCACTAATCCAACACATGCCATCGCCACGTGGAACCGCAATGGCGTATTTGGTGTGCTTTTCGGCGTATATATTTATGCCATTCATTGCCGTTTCGCCAATCCGGCACAATGGTAAACACCGGTCGTCGGATGTATGACCGAATCCATCATCGCATTCCCACGGGCAATCGTTTGCGTCCTTAATTTTGCCATCCTTGCTGTCCGGTGTGCCGGGACCGGTATAGTGCGCATTTGCCGGGGCGTTGGTGCATGGCTTTACGCCATTGTACCCAATATAATCTGACTCATCAAGATATGGCGACAGATAATAGCCAGGCCCCGGCTCATAATAGTGTGTGCATTTAACCGGATATTCTTGGCTGGTTGTGTCGTATGCAACCTGTGACAGGCAAGTATAATTTTTAGTATAAAAATATGTATTGCGATGACAAGCGGTAATACTGGGACGATAGTAAGTTATCATGCCATCATGTACTAATGAACCCGCCCAAGACCTGTACCATATTGCGCCGAATGATATAAAAGTATCATCAAAAAACTGTTCATATTTTCCCGCCCATTTATCTTCGGGACATTTGTAGCTGATATCATCACCAGGGCAATAATAGTCATAGTCGCAAACTGTGCATTCGTTTTCAGAATCCAAATAAAAACTGACTGGGCAATTTGCGGCGCGGACCGTTCCGACACCGCCAATCGCCGCCAGCGCACAAATCGCCGACATCACTTTGATGGCGCGACGTGTCACACCCCCCCGAATCTTATACAATGGTTTCATATTGTTTCCCCCTTTTGTTTCTGTCGTTGATAAATAAAAAATCCCACGCGAAATCGCAGTGGTTGGAGGTTCACAACTATAAATTAGAAAATAGCGGGCTTATTCAATATATTCGGCACCCCCTCCAACCCACAAAAAATTGCGGTTGGAGAAAAAAAGCGTTGACCACATTCGGTCTCTCTAATTTACATGGGTTGTGACGCCCAAACACGTCAAATTTCGTGTCACGGTAATAATAAACAATAAAAGAATTTGACGCAACATTAATAATAAAATCGTGCAGGTGCGTCGGCACAGAAAAAATTATTCACCGTTTATGGCGTTTACAAATTGGCCTTCATCCCATATCGTTATGCCCAATTCGTTTGCGCGGTCTAATTTCGAACCGGCATCCGAACCGGCAATAACAATATCGGTTTTGGCAGAAACACTGCCCACGACATGTGCACCCATACGTTCCAATATTTCGCGTGCCGCATCACGTGTGTAATTGGTTAATGTTCCGGTTAATACAACCCGTTTGCCGGACAATGCGCCATCTGGTACCGGTTCTGAAATTTCCGCATCAATCACATTCACATATTTCAATAATTCGTCCAGCGCACGCGCATTATGAACATCTGCAAAGAACGACGCGATTTCCGTGGCCATGACATCGCCAATACCGTCAATTTGCTTTAATTTCCATTCGGGGGCATTGCGCACAGCGTCCAGTGTTCCAAATGCGCGCGCCAATATTTTTGCCGTTACTTCACCAATATCGGGAATTCCAATTGCGAACAAAAACCGGTGCAGTTCAATGTTGCGCGCATTTTCAATCGCGGTATTAAGGTTCGCAACCGATTTATCGCCAAACCCGTCCAGTTTTACAATTTCCGCCCCATGTTCCGGAATCAGTCGGAATATATCCGCAGGCGTTGAAATCCATCCATGCGCAATAAATGTTTCCAATTGCCGCGTCCCCAGGCCCGCGATATCAAATCCCTTGCGTGCAACCAGGTGTTCCAATTCACCGATACGTTGCGCCGGACACCCCAGCGTATTTACGCATTTGCGTGCCACCGCCCCAGATTCGCGTACCACCGCCGCACCACACACCGGGCACGTGTCCGGAAACACAAATTCGCCACCACCGCCGGATTCGGCGATGCCGACAATTTGCGGAATAACATCGCCCGCACGTTGGACAATAACCATATCGCCAATCCGCACCCCCAGACGTGCAATTTCGTCCGCGTTATGCAGTGTTGCCCGCGACACAACAACGCCACCAATATTTATTGGTTCCAATTCGGCCACCGGGGTTAATACGCCGGTTCGCCCAACCTGAACCGTTATATCGCGCATGTGGGTTATCGCGCGGGCGGCAGGGAATTTGTATGCAACCTCCCACCGGGGGGAATTGGCGCGCGCGCCCATTCGTTCCTGGGTCGCGACATCATTCACCTTAATCACCAGGCCATCTATATCAAACGGAATTTGGTCGCGCGTCATCATTATGTGTTGATAGTGTGCCTGAACATCGGCCATGGTATTCGCACGCCGTGCCCATTTACGTGTTGTCTTGAATCCCCATGATTCCAAGCGGTCAAAATATTCGCTTTGTTTTTGCCAATCGCGCGCACTTAAATCACCATATGTATACCCAAACGCCGACAGTCGTCGTGCCGCCGTCACCGCCGGGTTCAGTTGCCGCAGTGAACCAGCGGCCGCATTGCGCGGATTTGCAAATTTTTTAGTTGATGCGTCATTTAATGCAATAAAATCATCGCGCATCATGTATACTTCACCACGAACCTCTATTACATCGGGGTATGTGCCACTTAATTTTTTGGGAATGTCCGCAATCGTCCGCAGGTTTTCTGTTATATCTTCGCCGATTGTGCCACTGCCCCGGGTCAGCCCCCGCACAAACACACCGTTTTCATACCGCGCCGAAAATGACAGGCCATCAACCTTTAATTCAATAAATAAATCATGGTCGGTTAATTTATCAAACCATTCGGCAACATCACGTTCATCAAACACATCAGAAATAGACAGCATTGGCACCACATGTGGGAACGACCGAAACTTGCCCGTCACAGCCGCCCCAACATGCGTTGAAACACCATTTTTTGCCAATTCTGGATACATTTGTTCCAGCGCAATTGCACGATGTTTGGCCGCATCATACGTTGCATCATCAACCACTGGCGCATCATTTTGATGATACGCAATATCCCATGCGTTCAGTTTTTTTACCAAATCTGCATGTTCTGATATTATAAATAAATCGGCATTTTTTGACATAGTACGATTATAAAAAATTCCCAATTCCAACACAACAGGAACTTGCAACATTTCATGAAAAACACATTGCAATTTTATTAATTGATGTATAAAATCACTACCAATGATGAACAAACACGAAATAATTATTATTAAATAACCCGGGCTGCGCTTTGGCGGTCGCTGGGGCGCATATCGCGCCCGTTTTTAATAATAAAACGCCACAGGGGGGCACAAAAAAATGACGTATCCGAAAACAGACCCACGCGCCGACTTTCCGGCATTGGAACAAGAAATATTAAAATTTTGGCGCGAAAACGACACGTTTCATAAAAGCCTGAATGCAACAAAATTGGGGCATCCTTTTTCATTTTATGACGGGCCACCGTTTGCAAATGGGCTGCCCCACTGGGGACATTTGGGTGTGTCGGCGGTCAAAGACATGGTTGCGCGTTATCACACAATGCGCGGCGAACATGTTGAACGCGCCCTGGGGTGGGATTGTCATGGGTTACCGGCGGAAAGTTCTGTGGAAAAGAAACAGCACCGCAGCGCCAAAGACATTGTCGCAACCGACGGCATTGGCGCATTCTGTGAAATGTGTCGTGCGGACGTTATGACATATTCAAACGAATGGTTGCGCTTTATTGAACGCGTGGGCCGCTGGGTCGATGGGGGCGACGAACACGGCTATCGAACGATGGACACAAATTACATGGAATCGGTTATATGGGCATTAAAAACACTATATGACAAGGGATTATTGTACAAGGATTTCAAGGTAAACCCATATGACTGGAAATTGGGCACCGTTCTGTCAAATTCCGAAGCGTCCAGCGAATACATGGACGTTGTTGACGACACGGTAACCGTTTGGTTTGAAATGGAAAACGGCGAACGCGTTATCGCATGGACAACAACACCGTGGACATTGCCAGCAAATTCGGCATTGGCGGTAAATCCAAAAATGAAATATGTAAAAATGCGCCATGACGACGGGTTTACGTATATCGTCGCCGAATCGCGCGTTGGCGCATACGATAAAGTATTTGGCACGGCAACACGTGTTGGCGAATGTATGGGTTCAGATTTGGTCGGTATGCATTATACCCCAATATTCAGTTACTATAACGATATGCACGCAGAACACAAATCATTGCACTCTATCATTTCTGCGGATTATGTTTCTGATTCTGATGGTACAGGCATTGTTCATATTGCACCTGCGTACGGCGAAGATGATTATATTGCCGCACGTAATGTTGATGCCACATTTCCGATAATACTGAACGTTGACGATTATGGTAACTTTGACACAACGGTGCGTGATTGGTCGGGGCAAAATATATTTGATGCGAACCCAAAAATCATTGAATGGCTGCGCACTAATGGGCGGCTGGTGCAAAAATCACAACATAAACACAGTTACCCATACGGCCCACGCAGCAAGGAAAAATTAATCTATCGCGCAACCGACGCATGGTATGTTGATGTACCAAAAATCCGGGCGCGGTTGGTTGAAATAACCAAGAATAAAACCCATTGGACTTCGGCGGGGAATCGATTCCTGTCGTGGATTGAAAACGCGCGTCCGTGGGGAATTTCGCGCAACCGGTTCTGGGGCGTACCGTTGCCAATTTGGGAACGCAACGGTGAATACCGTGTATTTGGTTCAATTGCCGAAATAAACAAATTTTTCGGCGCAGACATTCACGATTTACATCGCCCAACATTGGACGCATTGGAACGCGACGGCTGGAAACGCATAACCGATGTATTGGATTGCTGGTTCGAAAGTGGTTCTATGCCGTTTGCGTCACTGCATTACCCGTTTGAAAATGTTGATAAATTTAACACAACATTCCCGGCAAATTATATTATAGAGGGCCAAGACCAAACCCGTGGATGGTTCTATTCATTAATGATAATGGCGGTCGCATTGTTTGATAAACCGGCGTTTCGTGTTGTATCGGCCAATGGCATGGTGGTCGATGAAAATAAACGAAAGTTTTCTAAATCACTGGGGAACTTTGTTGACCCGTCCCAGCAATTGGAAACATACGGCGCAGATGCCGTGCGTCTGTACATATTGGGCAGTAATTTTATGAAAGCCGAACCGGTTCCGGTTGATGTTGATGGCAAAGTTTTTGCCGAATCCATAAAAACGATACTGACACCGCTGTGGAATGCGTACCATTTCTTTACCCTGTACGCCAATGCGGGCAATATCGTGGCCCGGCCACATGACAACGCCCCCAACAATGTACTTGATAAATACATCATATCAGAATTAAATGTTTTGGTTGGTGTTGTTGGTAATGCATTGGACGAATACAAACCAGACACGGCGATAAAAGAATTTGTTCGGTTCTTGGATGTATTAAACAACTGGTACATTCGCCGCGGGCGGGCGCGTTTCTGGAACGAAGACGCAGACGCGTTTGACACACTGCATCACGTGCTGTGCGTGCTGTGCCGGACGTTGGCACCATTTGCGCCGTTTATATCGGAATATATCTATAAAAACCTGACCGGGGCAGAATCGGTACATCTGACCCAATTTCCGGTGGCGGATTTGGTGGATGAAAAAATCGTTGCCGATATGCGGCGCGTGCAATCGGTTGTATCTGTTGGGAAACAATTGCGTGAACAGTATAAATTGCGCAATCGGTTGCCATTGAATAAATTAACGGTTGCCGGTGCAAATATGCCCGAATATGCCGATATTATTCGCGACGAATTAAATGTAAAGTCGGTTGAATGGCGGCCAAACTTTGACGATATCGCGGATGGCTTTATATACCTGATAACGCCAAAAATCGGTGCGCGCCTGGGGGGCGCATTGCGCGAAATAATTCCGGCGGTAAAACGTGGCGAATATGAAACCCGTGGCGAAAAATTATTCGCCGCAGGCCATGAATTAAACGCAGACGAATATGAACGCCGTCTGACCGTGCGCGATGGCGTAACGGGGGCCGCCCTGCCCGACAATACGGCGGTGGTGGTATTGGATACCGATATCACGGCAGAATTGGCGGCCGAAGGGTTGGCCAACGATGCATTGCGCTTTATCCAAGACACGCGCAAGGCGGCGGGCCTGGACGTATCAGACCGCATAACAATGACATATAATGCCGCGCCGGCATTGGCCGCGGCGATTGATGCGCACAAAAAACGCATAATGCGCGATGCATTAATTCGCGACATGTCATTTGGCGACGGCGAATACGAAACCGAAATCGAAGGCTATACATTCGCAATATCTGTAAAACGGGCATAACAAAATGATGACACCACGGCAATACTTTGACATTATACCAAAATACGTTGATATGAACATTCGCACAGAATTGACGCATATTAACGAATTTACATTTGCCGTGGCGGTCATCCTGTCGGCCCAGGCAACCGATAAAAAGGTCAATGAAATAACGCCCGCGCTGTTCGCGATTGCACCAACCCCGGTGCATATGATGGTACTGGGGGTTGATGACTTGAAAAAATATATACACCAGATTTCGTTTTTTAATAACAAGGCGAAATCTATCATCGGTCTGGCCGCGGCGTTAATGAATGACGCGGGCGCAGATGACGTAAACTATCAATTTCCAACAAAATATCATAATCGCGATGCACTGATGAAATTGCCCGGCATCGGCCAGAAAACCGCAAACGTTATAATGAACGTACTGTGGGGTGCACCAAATATCGGCGTTGATACGCACGTGTTTCGTAATGCACACCGGTACGGTTGGGTAAACGCGGCGGCAAACACACCCGAACGGGTCGAAGAACAATTGTTACGCGTCATTCCAAAAAAATATCACAATATTGTAAATCACGTAATGGTTCTGCACGGGCGGTATACATGTCGTGCATTACGTCCAAAATGTGGACAATGCCCGGTTGCAAATATCTGTACTGCACGCGATAAAACAATTTGACGCAACAGGTCACTTGATTTTACAGTTCCATGAATAAGGGTAATTGAATAAATGTGTTGTACAATGTTCTGCGGGATTATCTGTACACCCGGAACAAGACAACAGCCAATACGTTTCATACGGTTCGGTCATCTTGCACCAAAAAGCTGACCCATACTGACGACTACCGGCATCGTTTGGTTCGTCGTTTGGACCTGGGTATATGCTGCCGTGGGAACCCGCGCCGCGTTCGTCACTATACCGCGCAACACCGCGGATTGTGCCAATATCACGAAATGTAATCCACCACGTTAACGCAACCGGGTCATAGCCACTGTCAATCACATCGTCTAAGCTCAGGCTCGGCACTGTTTGTGCAGTTAATGTTATGTCATTGGTATATGAATATGGTATTGTTGTCCCTGGTGTAATTACTGTATCGGTATCATTTACGCGCCATGAAATTGCGCCAATACACCCGTCGGCACGCGTTGGGGTTGAAAACATCTGACCATAACCAATTTGCATACCCTGCGGTGCCACACCACCACATGTTTTATCACACGAATAGGTTATACTATATTCCCGTGGTATACAGAACTTTACATTTTCTGGCAATTCGGCATTTGCCGCACCGATACCACAGACCACACCCCATGCACCAAAAAACCACCGTTTTTTTGTGCACGGGTAAAGGATGATAAAATGGCGGATTTCTGGGGCTTTGTAAAAAATAATTTGTGCACAAAAAAACGGTGGTTTTTTGGTGCACGGCTTATTTCCCTGTACGCCATATATTATACCGCATTCACGCGTTTTTGGCAATATGTTTTTGTTAATGAATAAACACCCACAATAATCAATAATGCAAATTATGTAAAATCAGATTATACATGAATAACACCGTCAATAAATTCAATCTGGGCCGGGCGGTGCGCATTTGTGGCCGCGGCAATTATTGCACCATTTGCATCACGCACAATGGCATAGCCGCGCGACAGCACGCTTTTGTAACTTAAACTGTTCAGCATTTGTTCCGCGTGTGCAATTGATTGGCCCATTGTTGCAATACGGTTGCGCATTGTAATTGTAAATGTTGCGGCGGCGGTCATTGACTGGCGCGCCGACGCAATTTTTGTTCCAACCAATATATTCATTGTACGACCAATATCGTCCAGACGCTGGGCATGTTCCATCAGCATTTGGCGCGGGCTTTTTATATTTATTGCGTCCATGCGGGCGCGTGCATTTGCCAATCGTGTTGTAAAGTTTGTTGAAATGCGATGCCATAAATTGTCCAGTTCGGTCGCAATGGCCAATTTCGTTGGTACAACCATTTCAGCGGCCCCGGTTGGTGTTGGTGCACGCACATCGGCGGCAAAGTCAATTAGCATCCAATCCGGTTCATGACCAACACCCGATATTAATGGTATTTTTGATGCGGCGGCCGCACGTACAACAATTTCTTCGGAAAACGGTAACAGGTCTTCCAATGAACCACCACCGCGCGCGACGATAATAACATCGACATTTTGCATGCGGTTAAAGTATTCAATGCCGGCGGCAACTTCGGCCGCGGCGGTTGCGCCCTGAACCGTTGCGGGGTACAGTATAACGTGCACCGGCATACGTTCGCGCAGGCGGTTCTGAATATCTTGGAATGCGGCACCGGTCGGACTGGTCACAACGCCAATACGCCGCGGCAGATGCGGTAACGGTTTCTTGCGCGATGCGTCAAATAACCCTTCGGCGGCCAATTTGCGCTTTCGTTCGTCCAGCATTTTCAGAATTGCACCGGCCCCCGCCATTTCCAGGTTGTTTATAATTAATTGATAATTACTGCGCGCCGGGTATGTTGTCATGCGGCCGGTGGCAATAACCTCTATCCCGTCGCTTAATTGAAACGATATTGGTGTTCCGCGCCATATAATCGCCGACATCGCCGCGTTTGCATCCTTTATCGTCATATACATATGCCCCGATGTGGCACGTGTTATTTGCGATAATTCCCCGCGAATTTTAATTGTAGAAAACGCAGTTTCAACCACACCCTTTAACAGGGCAGACGCGTCAGAAACACTAAAAATCATATCTTGTGAAACAATTGGTTCGGGTTTTTGCATGTCGTTTAATAATCCATTTCTTTATTTAATTTTATACCAAATTCGCGTTCAATGGAACGAACAAAGCGTTGTGATATTTCGTCACCATTTGTTTTCATCTTTACCGCATAACCTAAATCGTATGGGACAGAATATATTCCGGCACCGGTAAATTGGTCGTATGTTAAATCAAAAATTGTTTCCGATGGCATGTGCATCAGATAGTGATGCGGACCATGTTCCCAAATTTCGCTGATATACATCAATTGCCAAACGCGTGGTGTGTTTCCAATTATTGTAGTAAATGCATTACTGGCCGCACGACAGAATCCTTCGGAATCGTACTTAAACAAACTTAAATCGCCAAATTCGGCAATTTCCGGATACAGTGTTTCGTATTTTATTTTTTCGCATCCAAATGCATCGCGAAATATGCGGGTTAATTTTTTTGCGCGTGTACGCGTACCGCTGTCCAAATTCATTTTATCGATTTTGGACAATAATTTCTGTGTTGCATCCGCATAATATTGTTTTTGTTCGGGTGTCATTTCTATTCACGCCCCAGTCGTGCCAATAAAACATCACGAAATTCATCCTTGTTCGGCGTGCGCAGACGCGACGTGTCCAGTGGCCGACCAATTTCATACGGTATTGTTTCGGGATAAAAGTGTTCGCCGGTTGTGCCAAAGTTTATGCCAGTTGCCCGGTCACGCAGGAACACAACCGAACCATGTACCCAATCGGCATATCGAATTGCCATCATGTCCCATACATTTTCGCCACCGTACAGTTCGTATATAACAACACTGGCCATTGCGCAAAATCCAGATGACCATTTGTTGTCTTGCATTTGACTGCCGACAAAGCGATTGTGCAACACTGGGTCTTTATATATATCGCGCAGTGCAACCGTTATCTGGGGCAATGTATATCGTACATTAACTTTGCCCGCGTTTGCCGCATGAATTTGTTCGGCCAATTTTACCGTGGCGCGCGTAAATTCTTCATATCGTGTGGCGTAATCTGTCATGCATGTAATTATACCACCTTTTACAATTCTGTCAAAGGCCAACGCGGACGCGGCGCAATTGGCGCGCGTACGATATTGCCAATTCGATAATTTTCAATGCCCGCCCATGCAATCATTGCGCCGTTATCGGTGCAAAGTGACATTGGTGGCGCGGCAAATGTCATGTTGTGTGCGGCGGCCAATTCTTCCATGGCGGCGCGAATTGCACTGTTTTTTGCAACGCCGCCCGCCACCACCAGTGTTTTGGGTGCGACCGCGCATACACGTTCGTCGCGCATTGCGTGGTTCAGGCGGTTTATTATGCAATCAACAACCGCCGCCTGGAACGATGCGCAAAAGTCATTTATAAATTCATCGTCATGCGGTGCGGGCGTGCGTTCCAGAAATGTACGCGCGGCGGTTTTTATGCCACTGAAACTGAAATCACAGCCGGGTTTATCGCACAGCGGACGCGGAAACGCAAACGCATGCGGGTTGCCGTTTTTTGCGCGTGCATCCACAACCGGCCCGCCCGGGTACCCCAGATTCAGCATTTTTGCAACCTTGTCAAATGCTTCGCCCGCGCTGTCGTCCAATGTTTGGCCAATTAATTCATATTTGCCAACGCCGCGTACCAATAATATCTGGCAATGGCCCCCCGATGCCAACATTAACAGATATGGAAAATCAACCGATGTGTTGCCGTCGTTGCCATTGGCCGCCGCCGCGTGCAGACGCGGAACCAATGCGTGCCCTTCTAAATGATTTACAGCAATTAATGGCTTGTTGGTTGACATGGCAATGCCGGTTGCCGCCATCCACCCAACCAATACACCACCAATCAGACCCGGCCCCGCCGTTGCGGCAATAATATCAATGTCGTTTATGTTTTTGCCTGCACGGGCCAGTGTTTGATTCACAACCGCGTCAATCGCCAAAATATGTGCGCGTGCGGCCAATTCTGGGACAACACCACCATATTTTTGATGTTCGGGTATTTGCGAATATATGATATGCGCCAATATGTTACGGTTGGAATCAACAATCGCCGCCGATGTTTCGTCGCACGATGATTCAATTCCCAAACACACTACCGGGTGTGCGTCGTTCGTGGTCGTACCATGCATAGTGCCCATATCTGTCTGAATAATTTTTTCGTCTGTCATTTTATTTTTACCAATGAAATTCCAATGTTGTTTTGCATGTTGCGCCGCATGTTTATATATTCGCGCATGTCAGAATCAACAACGCGCCCCGCCGACGACGACGCATGCCGTAAAATGCGCCCGCCCGGCATTAAAAATCCCATGTGCACAACGGCCAAATCTGTACCGATTTTATCAGATAAATCAGATTTGCCAACAATAAACAGCACAATTAGCGGTACGTCGTTATTAATATTATCTATTGCCGAATATGGAATGTATGCAATGCGCGCATGGCGCATGGACGCGGGTACCGTTATGTTGTGTACACGCTTCAACCATGCGGCGCGGTTAATTGTAACATCGCGATATAAAACGTTGCCATATTCCGCACTGACGTTTTCAAGCATTGATGCATTGTTTGGTAACCATTCTGTTTCAATAAAGTGATTGCGGTTTATAAACGATACCGCGCCGTCCCGATAACGGATTTTATTCAGTGTATCAACATTTCCATCGGCCAACACAGTTTCAACAAACGTTGTACAATCAAATGCATCAAATCGTATCAGTGGGTCAGAATCCGGGGCCGTGCCTTCACCCAATGCGTCACGAACATATTTTGCGCCCAAATATTCGGCACCAATATCGGCATCGTAATTTTGTGTATGCCCAATTGCGCACGCCCCTAAACATAATACAAAGATTGGTAATGCACGGCGCAATTAAATGTGTTCCCGTAATTGAATACCGGTGTGGCATAATGCAACCGCATCGCGAACGTTCATATCGCCTGAATCTGGAATATCGGCAATCTTGTCTACGCATGCGACAATTAATTCAACATTTTCTTCGGATGCAATTAATATCTTTACCGCGGCAATTCGGCGTTCATTTGCCGCCGACCGCCAATTTTTCATATTACCACTTTCCAGGTCGGTTGAATGTTGGGTCCGTGTGAACACAACAATCACGCCAATTAAAACGGCAACACCGATAATTATTTTCAGATACTTTTTTATGAATTTCATCTTATACCCCCTTGAAAAAGATTACTGGCAATTAACCAACCATAAATCATAGTCTTGGTTTTGTAATGGATTGTCACCCGGTTCATTATGACTCATCCATCCGCCGAATATTTTCCCATGTGCGGCATCGTGCACATCAACAAACATAAAAGAATCCGCGGCATCAAATGGGTCGGTTACCTTGCACGAATGGACAGTTATGGTCATTTTTTCATGTTCAATCGTGCCGCCAACCGGGATGTTAACGGTCTGGGTTTTGCCGGCGGCCTTGTTCATTATGCGCACAACCGCGGTGTCGCGGTCAATATAGGCATTTGCGCATGTTGCGGCCAATGCAAAAATTAAAAATGACATAAATTTTTTCATGCCAAACATTTTACCGTCGCATGCGAATAATGTCAAATGTATAAAAAACATATTGCCAAAAACGCGCGAATGCGGTATAATATATGGCGTACAGGGAAATAAGCCGTGCACCAAAAAACCACCGTTTTTTTGGTGCACAAATTGTTTTTACAAAACCCCAGAAATCCGCCATTTTATTTTCCTTTACCCGTGCACAAAAAAACGGTGG
>JAFUTJ010000006.1 GCA_017471445.1 Alphaproteobacteria bacterium
GATGATACTTTTATATCATCAAGTATCTCATCTATATCTTCTTGGGGTAGTTATTTTACATATAATGGCGAACAATATAGAATTCGTTCTGACATTACCCTTTGTCATCGCAATGTACATCTTTATACTAAGAATTATAGTTGCCTGTCACAGGTTGTATATAACACAATCAGCCAAGAATACCCGGTTATGTGCACACACTATTTTGTGGCGGGGCCCGGTTACTATCTGTCGCGATATTTTGAAACTTCATATGAAGTTTGGTACCGTGGCGTAAAGCCATGCACCAACGCCCCGGCAAATGCGCACTATACCGGCCCCGGCACACCGGACAGCCCGGACGGTACGACTAAGGACGCAAACGATTGCCCGTGGGAATGCGATGACGGATTCGGTCACACATCCGATGACCGGTGTTTACCGCTGTGCCGGATTGGTGAAACGGCAATGAACGGAATAAACATATATGCCGAAAAGCATACCAAATACGCCATGGCGGTTCCGCGTAATGGCGCAACATGTTGGATTAGTGCCACACGCGACAATGGCGGGAAATTAGTACCGGTAAATTAATGAATAAACACACGTAAAAGATGTCTGATTTCCACCACAATTTTAGTACACCCGGCGGCGCAGTGCCATAAACAATGCAAATGCAATCAGCAACACCATTATTGATATAAATATTGCCGTTGCGGCGTTATGATATTCGGCAAATGGCAATTCCATATTCATGCCATAGTAACCGACAACCACAGTTGGAATAACCAATATAATATTCCACATTGTTAATCGATTAATGTAAGTGTTGGAATCCATGTTAATAACGCTTTCGAACGTTTCTTTGATAGATTTCAGCATTTTACTGTACGATGTCACGACTTCGGTGGCCTGGCCCAGTTCAATGCGTGCATCTTCGGCGATTTCTTCGGCTTCATCGGTCTTTACAAACCCGCGCATTTTTTCCAGTTTGTCCAGCAATACCACATTACCCTTAATCCCCGCCATGTACAGCGTGTAACTGTTTTCAATTTCCAACAGGTTTAATAATTCCTGTTTGCGTATGCGTTCTTGCAATGCTTTTTTGGATGCCAGTACGCGTTTGTTTAATTCCTTTAACGACCGCAGGTACGATTCCGCGATATAGTATACAATGTTTAATATAAACTCCTCTCGCGTTGTTTTTTCGGATTTTTTTATTTTGTCCAACAGGTCACACCGCTTTCGACACACGGTTATAACACGGTCGCGCGAATAAATAATTGACAACGGTTCCGTATGCCACAGGGTATCGTTTTCACGGTTTATAATCGGGAAACGGACAATTATAACCTTGTAGTCATCTTCTACTTCTAATCGTGGCTGTTCATCTGGGTCCAAAATGTCAGAAATGGTATCTTCATCAATTTTGTACGCGGTTTGCAATTTCATAAAATCTTCGTGATCTGGATTGCCGATATTAATCCATGTGAACGCCTTTAATTTTTCAATGTCAAACATGGTTTGCCCCCCAAAAAAATCCATTAAAAACAGATTAAAATATATAAACTATGCGCCTTATACTAAACTAAAACCGGTGTGAAGTAAATAAAAATATCGAATTTCGTGTGAAATGTACGTCGTTTATCAAATTGACAATGTCTTGTATAATTTTCTATTATTCTGTGGCAAGGGCATGCGGAAAGTGTGTTGTTGTATGGTTAGTGTACGGGCTTAGAACACCCAGACATTGAATTAACTGTAAAAAACATCCCCGACATTGGTCGGGATGTCGTTATACGCAAGTTAGCGAAGGTTATCAATGTTTAACTGTTCTAAATCCCGACCACTGATATTTGGTGGTTTTATTTTATAAACAAACAGGGGGAGGAAAGAGACTGATTAACAGCAGACGGCGTCTTTTAGCGACATATGTGCGTTTATGCGCCAGGTGTTTCCGGCGTATGGTGGCTGTTATGCTGTTTATAATTTTGGGTATAAATGCATATGCGGCCCCAGATTCATATCCGTTTTCATTAACAACAACCCCAGATACAACGTATTTTAATTTTGGTATTGGTGCCGCCGGTAATTTTATAATAGATTGGGGTGACGGCACGGTTGAACAATTTGATAAAACGTCCACAGGTGATGCCAAGTATTCACACACGTATTCAGTACCGGGACAGTACACGATTCGTATTGGTGGACGTGCAACGTCGTATCCAACCGGCAATTCAAACAGTGCGGTTTTCTTTTCGCCGTTTGATGGCGGTACACCGGAATCAATTGCATCAATTTCTGGGTCGATTGGTGCTGTTTTCCCGACACTGGGTACGACAAATTCAGGCCAGCCAAGTTTTCGCCATCTGTTTCAGGATGCCGTAAATTTAACAGGGCAAATTCCATCAGGTTTATTTGACGGCGTAACAGGTTCGCGCACACAAATGTTTGAGGAAACATTTATTAACTGTTCTGGGTTAAGTGGTGAAATACCGGCGACGTTATTTTCTGGGGTATATGGCACGGCAAACAAGATGTTTTATGGTACGTTCCAAGGATGCAGTGGGCTGACCGGTTATATTTCACCAGATTTATTTGCAAATATCACCACGGGCGGTAACGAATTGATGAAAAAGTTATTCTATGACGCAACCGGTTTGTTCACAGAATGCCCAGAAGATATGGAAATATATTTCACGCCATTCGTAGACTGGGGCGGTGGGGTTGTTTGTGTGCCACGCGGCAGTACCATCAATTATTGTGAAACGTTTCCGTTTGTGATAAATACTGTGCCGAATACGCGTGCGTTTCAATTCTTAATCAGTGCGTCTGGCAATTTTTGTATTGATTGGGGCGATGGTAACATAGAATCTTTTTCCAAAGGCGACACATCAAATAAATTTGTTAAGCACAGTTATGATACGCCTGGGGAATATACGATTAGCATTGGCGGACGCGCCGTCAAGTACAGCGAAACAGGAACCAACAGTGCGATTTCTTTTAATAATTACCAAGGTGGTACCCCGTCTGCAATCGCCACAGTCAGTGGTTCATTGGGGCCAATATTCCCAACGCTGGGGACAGAACTTAGCCTGATTCCCAGTTTCAAGAATTTGTTTCGTAATGCGGTTAATCTGACAAATATTCCCGAAGGTTTATTTCGCGGTATAACCGGTTCCAAGATAAATATGTTTAATGGTATATTTGAAAACTGCGCTGGGATTAAATCTGATATTCCGTCAAGTTTATTTAGTGATATATCTGGTGCGCCGATGAAAGAAATGTTCTTGGATGCGTTCAAGAATTGCACTGGGTTAACCGGTTATGTAAGTCCGAATTTATTCGGTAACCTGGAAACAGAAACAACATTGACCAATGTGATGAAAGATATATTCAGTGGTGCAAGTGGGTTATTATCGGAATGTCCGGATGGTACACTTGTTGCGACAACTGGGTTTGAGGATACTTATTTCCCACAGGTTGCCGTTTGTCGTCTGGTTCATGAATGTCCAAAAGGTACCGAATGGTATTCTGAATCTGGTGAATGTATAAAGTCATGTGAGTCCGCGCGTTTCCTCTATGGCAGTAATAATTACAAGTTTAAGTTATATGGCGAACGTATGGATTGGGTTGAACGCTGTTTGAATGCAAAATTCCAAAGCGGCGAAATTTGCTATATATACATGAAACAGGGAATTGGCGATATGAACATTTTATATGATAATGTACAATGGTACGCAAATTCTGTGACTAAATAATTTGTAGTGCGGGTATTGTAAAAATCTTTTTCCCTTTATTTTTCGTGTTGCACGCGGTAGAATACGGGTAAAAGGAAAAATATTTATGTTTGATTCTGATAAAGTCGTATTAACAGGGATTAAGCCAACGGGTATGCCGCACATAGGTAACTATGTCGGTGCGTTAAAGCCGATGATTGAATTGTCGCAAACGCACAAGACATACATGTTTATTGCAGATTTGCATTCATTGAACACCATTCACGATGCGAACACAATACGCGAAAATACGTACGCCATGGCGGCAACCATGGTGGCAGGTGGGTTAAACCTGAACAATGCGGTGTTGTTTCGGCAATCTGATATTGTGCCGGTTTACCAATTGGCAACATTGTTAATGAATGTAACGCCCAAGGGACTGATGAATCGTGCCCATTCATACAAGGCGGCGGTCGACCGTAATGCCGCGGCGGGCCTGGACACTGATGCCGGGGTTAATATGGGATTGTATACGTATCCTATTTTAATGGCGGCCGATATTTTATTATATGGTGCCGATATTGTGCCGGTTGGTGCCGACCAGAAACAGCATGTTGAATTCGCACGCGATATCGCCGGTTACTTTAATAACGCATATGGTGATGTGTTTCGGTTGCCAGAACCCGTAATTGGGCGTGATAATGGATTGATACCCGGACTGGATGGTCGGAAAATGAGCAAGTCTTACGACAACACCATTGCAATATTTGCGCCGGAAAATGAATTAAAGCGTAAAATAATGCGTATAATTACGGATTCTAAAACACCGGATGAACCCAAGAATCCAGATGAATCAACAATATTCCAACTGTATAAACATTTTGCAACAGATTCAGAAATTGCCGAATTTCGCGAAATGTTTTTGCGTGGTGGCATGGGCTATGGCACGGCCAAGACACGGTTGTTTGACCGGGTAAATTCGGTACTGGGCACGCCACGTTCGGAATATGAACGTCTGATGCAAAATCGTGCGGAACTGGATGCTATTCTGGCCGATGGGGCGGCACGGGCACGTGTTGTCGCCGATAAAACAATCGCACGGGTAAAGCGGGCGATGCTGGGGCTAAATTAAGATTTGATAAATGTGGGGGGAAAAATGAATAAAAAACTGATTTGTATTTTAACATGTGCGGCCATTGCAATTGTTGCGTTTGTGTTTGGTACATATCGTAATGGGGAAACGCGTACAATTTCGGTTAATGGCGAATGCATAACCACCGCGCCCAAGGATCGGACTGCAATAACATTGCGGGTAAAAGTGTTGGATACATCGGCGGCGGAATCAATGCGGCGTGCATCAGGAACCGCGTCGGCAATAACAGATTACCTGAAAACGCTGGATGTAAAAATGCAGACCACGGATTTCGAATCATATGAACGTACCGAATGGAACCATGCGCTGGAAAAATCTGTAACGTTGGGTACAGAAACCACAATCGCGATAGAAGTGTCATCTGACAAAATCGAAACAATTGAACAGGTGTTGGCCCAATTCGCCGGTGTTGACAATGTTTATACGGAAAACCTGCGGATGTTTACATCGGATGAAACGTTAAAACCAATTGTCCAAGAATGTTTGGGGACGGCGACCCAGAATGCACGCGAACGTGCCGATGCATTGGCATCGGGCGATGGGCGACGCGCGGGGCGGTTGCTGTCAATTTCGCATGGCGCAAATGTAACAAATCAATATTTGCCAACGGCAAACTTTATGCGCGCCAGTGCCAAGGTCGCCGAAATGGCAGGTTCGTCATACGATGCCGGTGGTATTGTTGCCAAAGATACAGATGTTCGTGTTTCGGTGTCTGCCATATTCCAGATCAGGTAGCCAATGAATGACGCAATTGCCGAATTTACAAAATATTTAACACAGACGAAAAATTATTCTGCGTATACGTCCGTTTCATATGAAACGGACATTCGCGATTTTATCGGGTTTTATGAACGCTTTGCCGGTGGGGTGGTTGATGTGGCCGATTTATCACATGCCGATACGATATGCTTTCGTGCGTGGTTGGCCGACCGGCAGAAACGCGGCATGGCGCACAAGTCAACTGCGCGGGCACTGTCATCGCTGCGCGGGTTTTATAAATTTCTGAACAAAAAGCATGGCATAAAAAACGATGCTATTGGCCTGATATCGTCGCCACGGGTTCCGCGTAAATTGTCCAAGGCAATTGATGCATCTGATGTTTCGGCAATGCGTGGCGCAATTGGCGATATTGATTCTGAAAACCCATGGATTGCCCGCCGCGATTGGGCATTGGTGGTGTTGATATTTGGTTGCGGCCTGCGAATATCCGAGGCGTTATCGCTGCGCAATCGCGATGTTGCAAACCGTCCGGATACATTACGCATAATGGGCAAGGGGGCCAAAGAACGAATTGTGCCGGTATTGCCCGCGGTAAATGACGTTATTGAAAAATATATTGCCGTGCGGCCGTTCTTTGCCGCGCCCGACGATATGTTGTTTCGCAGTGTGCGCGGTCTGCCCATGACGGCGCGCATGGCGGAAAAGGTTGTTGAAAAACTGCGGCATTATTTGCAATTGCCCGATTATGTAACGCCGCATGCGTTGCGCCATACGTTCGCAACGGCATTATTGTCCGGTGGTGCCGATTTGCGCAGTTTACAGGAATTACTGGGGCATTCATCCCTGTCCACGACACAATTGTATACGCGTGTTAATATGGCCGAAATTTCCGAAATTTACGCCCATGCACACCCGCGTGCAAATGGGTAATTTGCCTTGTTCGTGTTGTAAGGTTTATATAATAAATTGCTGTGTTTCCTGTTCTTGTTGCAATTGCATGTGGGACCAGGGCCATTCATATGGCCACAAACGAATGCACATTTGCAAAAAATAACCAGAATTAAAACATGCGCCCATGTTATATTTATACACGGGCGCGTTTATACAACAATTACTATACCATATGCATTACCATGATATATAACCGGCCTTGCAATTACGTTCACATTTCTTACGTATATTGTCCCAGCGTAAAACACCGGTTTCATCTTCTTGGCCATCTTCGCAAATTGGAACGCATTCGTTCCCGTCCAGGTTATACAATTCACCTTGGTACATGCATGCGGCAATTTCACATTCGCGGGCATAACTGCTGACGGCGACACGACCGAATTTATCAACACGGTTTGCGCATTCGCCACACTTGGCCGAATGGTCATGTGTTTGCGATGGGTCGTCGGTATACCCCGGATTGCATGTTGCAACATGGCATTCGCCCCATGTTTCGGTGCGTTCATCCCATTCGCGTACACCACGCCCATTTTTCAGGTCGCATATTTCTTGACTTGCGATACATGCGTTTGATGCAACGTGATAATTATATTCGCATTCATATGCCTTGCATATTCCGTATGCGCGCGTGCTGTCGTTCCATGTTTGATATGCGACAGTTGCGTTACTTAATGTGCAACCGCGTTTATTTGGTTCACATGATATCCCAATGGAATGATAGCCAGGAACACATGTGTCAATCACACAATTACCGGTTGTTTTATATGTTGCCGCATTCTCGCGTTCACATGGTATGCATGCGCCGCGGATTAATTCATAGCCTGGGGCGCACGAATCATCCCACACCGGGGTTAATATCTTGTTTGTGATATATTTCCATGTAAACCCGGTTTTTACAACATCGTCGGTATCAGATACGGCCCATCCTATGAACCCATAGCCATTGTTTTGGCATGTGTTTTCCGCCGGTGTGAATGTTTTACCGAATGTTGCAGTTGTATTTGCCGGGGCCGCGGTGCCGAACCCATCACATGAATATTTTACATTATATTCATTTGCGGTCCACTTTGCCCAGAATGTCAATTTCCCTGTCTGGGTTGTGGAAACGGTTTTTGTCGGTGTGCATCCGGTCATTCGTGCATTATCACACCACCCATCAAACGTATAACCGGTACGTGTCGGTATGCCGTTAATTGTTGTACCAATGCCATATGTATAAGACCGTGGCATACCAGAACGTGATTCTGTACCATCATCTAATTGATATGTTATATCATATTCGTTCGCAGTGCACTGTGGATTGTATTTTTCATTGTTTATAATATTGCCATAACCTGTTTTACAACTTGTCACATATATGCATGCGCCGGCAGTGTTTGTACGCACCTCACAGTTTGCATTTTTTGCATCACAGTTTTTACACCACAGTGCCCAGAACTTAACATCGCCGGTTGTTGTTGTTGATATTTGTTGCGACATTGCGCACGATGTCAATGTTTCATCTGTACACCAACCTGCAAACGTGTATCCTGGGCGTGTTGGTATGCCGTTAATTTTTGCACCAATGCCGTACGTATAACGTGTTGGGGCACCGGTATAGTTCGTACCATTATCTAATTCATATGTTATATTGTAAGCATTTGTGGTCCAATTGCCGGTTATTGTTGCCGTACCGCTGTATACGCCCAAGGTTTGATAGTTACATGCGATATTGGTTTGACCGCCGGTAAATTGCTGGCCATTCACATCCCATGTATGGAATGTATATCCGGTTGCCGTCATTGCCGCGGGCATTGTGAACGTTGAATTATATATACAATAATCCGGGCTGGTTGGGGTCGTGCCATGACCACCGCTTATAAATCTTAGTGTTATTATGTTTACTGTACACATCGTGCCAACGACAGAATATCCATTTGGTGCGACCAATGTATCTGTAACAGTCGGTTCGCCGTATGTAATTGTTGTGCCAGAAATGCTGAGTGCCTTTCTGATGACGGTGCCAGAACTGCAATTTTCTGGTGTTTGTGTTTGATAGCATTCTGTGTACGCGGTTGACCCGGCCGGTGATTTTGTTGCCCAACCGGTCGTGGTTGTGCATGGGGTGCAAGAACTGTTGGTGGCACCGCCCGTACTGTATGACGCGACGACGCATTCGCCATCAATCCCGATGTCTGTGCCATCGTATGTCACATCTATTACCCCGCGACAATATTTACCCGCCGGGCATGATACACATTGGGCATCGGTCCCGCGCAGGTATTTACCCGCCGGACAAGAATACCTGCCTGCGACCCATGTGGCCGTGAATATCTTATCGCTTGTATATTGCCATGTAAATGCCGCGTTTTCGTTTCTTACATCAGATGTATCAGACACAGTCCACCCAACAAAATTATAACCTGGTTTGGTACATGTGTTTGTTGCCGGTCTGAATGGCGTGCCATATGTTGCGATTGCATCCGCTGGGGCGGTACCAGTGCCCAATCCACACGAATATATTACATTATATTTATTTGCTATGCATTCGTACGTACGGTCTGTACCGGTTTGTTCGGTCGTATTATCGCCAAATGCATATCCTGTGGCGCATGTGACGTGATACGAACACGAATTGTCTTTTACGATTGGCGTACAATTGGCGTTTGTTGCACTGCATGGCGTACATGTTGACCATATCGCATACAGCGTCACAGTACCGTCATTGATGTCGGTCAGATTCTGTACCCCGGTTGCACCGGCGGCATACGTCGTGCCTGTGCCGTCCGCCCTTGTGTTCCAACCACCAAACGTACTGTTGCGTTTTAACAGAGAACCTTGGGTCGCAAACGCAGGACACGCCTGGCCATAGGTACATGTAATGCTGGA
>JAFUTJ010000007.1 GCA_017471445.1 Alphaproteobacteria bacterium
AAGGATGATAAAATGGCGGATTTCTGGGGTTTTATAAAAACAATTTGTGCACCAAAAAAACGGTGGTTTTTTGGTGCACGGCTTATTTCCCTGTACGCCACGTATTGTAACATGTTGGGCGATTTTTTGCAATATGTTTTTCAACTAATTTACCGGTACTAATTTCCCGCCATTGTCGCGTGTGGCACTAATCCAACATACGCCGCCCGCGCGTGGTACGGCCATGGCGTATTTGGTGTGCTTTTCCGCATATATATTTATTCCGTTCATTGCGGTTTCACCAATCCGACATAATGGCAAACACCGGTCATCGGATGTGTGGCCATACCCCGCATCGCATTCCCACGGGCAATCGTTTGCGTCCTTAATCGTGCCATCAATCGTGTCATCCGGGATGTCGATGTACGGGTCGTCGATGTACGGGTCGTCGATGTACTCGCTGTCCGGTGTGCCGGGGCCGGTATAGTGCGCATTTGCCGGTGCATTTGTGCATGGTTTTACGCCAGTGTACCCCATATAAGATGAATCGAAATCTGCAAGATATGGCGACAGATAGTAACCGGGCCCCGCCTCATAATAGTTTGTGCATTTAACAGGGTATTCTTGCTTGATTGGGTCGTATGCAACCAGTGACAGGCAACTATAATTCTTAGTATAAAAATGTGCAAGGCGAACACAACGGTCTATACTTTCACGCTCGTAATATTCTCTGCCATTATATACAAATACAAATTGACTCCACCCAGAATCGAGTATCTTTATTTCGAGGAATGATATAAAAGTATCATCAAAAAACTGTTGGTATTTTCCTGACCATTTATCTTTGGGACATTCGTATCTGATGTCATCACCCGGACAATAATAGCCACCCTCGCAATATTTGCATTCTTTATTAGGGTTCAGATAAAAACTTGCCGGACAATTTGCGGCATGAACCGTGCCGACACCGCCAATCGCCGCCAGTACATAAATCACCGACATCAAAATGATGGCGCGACATGACACAAACATCCGAATCTTACACAATGGTTTCATATTATTTTCCCCTTTTTTTCTGTCGTTGATAAAAAAATCACCACACGGATTATCGGTGGTTGGAGATTAGTAACTACAAACAAGTATAGCGGGCATATTCGATATATTACGCGCCTCTCCAACCACTATTGACCATGGTTGGAGGTGTTATTATGTCCATGCGATTGGACAAAACTTGTTTCATGGGTTACTACGCCCAAACACAGATTTAATCAGTGTCTATATAAATATAATGTAAACATTTGCCGATGACAAATATATTTTTATATGGAAAATGCATATAATTAAAATATAATCAAGTTCCGTAAAAGGTGGTATTGTGAAAAAATCTGCGATTAATATTGGAATTATTGCGTCGGTTTTGCCGCATATGTTTTGTTGTGTATTACCAATCGCGTTGTCGGTGGCGGGACTGGTTGCGCCAGAATTTGCACATACGCAAATTGTCCAAGAATGGGTTGAACCATGGATGTTCGTATTTTCTGCATTGATGATGGGGCTGTCGTGGGTGTTGGTTATACGCGATTGCCGTTGTCATTGTGGCCATTGTCACGGCGAATCAAATCACCGGTTTCAGAAAATTATACTGGGGATTGTAACAATATTATTTATTGTCAGTGTAACGATACATATCGTTGCACACCATTAAAAAAGGGGGCATTTGCCCCACTTTTTATTCTGAGATTTGACCAATCTGTTTCAACCATGTATTAACGGTTTCAGATGAATTTGGCGCATCACTGCCAACAATTGCAATTCCATCCAAATGTGCGGTGGCAAATGCCGTCATTTCATTTATGTCGGTGTGAACATTTCCGGTGCCACTGCCTGCGTGGGTGTTAAATGGTACGACCGTTTTACCCGTCATTGCATTTTGGACCAAGAACGTCTTTACCGGTGTTGCAACACACCCCCACCATACCGGTGACCCGATAAACACAACATCGTATTCAGACATATCGGGCACAGGTTTAATTTCTGGTAATGTACCATCGGCAATTTCTTGTTTTGCCTGTTCGGTGGTTGCGGTGTAATCAGATGGATAAAAATTTTCGTCCATGGTTTCAATGCGAAACGTGTCTGCCCCGGTTGCGGCGGCAATTTGATTCGCAACCAATTCGGTATTACCACTGCGTGAAAAGTAGGCAACCAATGTTTTTGCATCGGCCGCGGTTGATGCGACCAATGCAATTATACCAAACAATATTTTTTTCATGATAAATCCCCCCAATTTAATGTTGTTTTGCTGTTATTACTTAATCAATATTAATTAATTTGTATTTACGTGACCCCAGGCCGATTTCCGCCGCAGTTTCCAGTGTATGAACCCCATGGCGATCAGAAATACGTTCCATCAATTTTTCGCGCCCCGCCGCATTTGATACCATATCGAAACTGGCCTGGTCCAGGGCGACCGGATCCGTTGATGCCAAAATACCGATGTCATGAATATCGGGTTCGGCCGGGTTACCATTACAATCGCAATCAACACTGATACGGTTCAACACGTTGATATAAACAATGTTTTTGCGTCCCAAATGGTCAACAACCGCCCGACCTGCGTCGGCCATAGCCTCTAAAAATCCAATCTGGTCATCGTCCATCCATGTATCTTTGGAACGACCCGCGCTGTGAATCCAGAATTTGCCCATACGCGAACCAAAACCAATTGATATATTTTTAAGTGCACCACCAAACCCAGCCATTTGGTGACCCTTGAAATGCGATAAAACAATATAAGAATCATAATTATCAAAATGCGACCCAACATAGTTTTCGGTCAAAACCTTGCCACCATTTACAGGTAACGCAATACTGCCTTCTTCGTCTTGGATATCAACAGGTGCAATATCGGTAAACCCATGTTTGCGAATAACGTTCCAATGCGATTTAGAATCCGAACGCGCACCATTATATGCCGTATTGCATTCAACAATTGTTCCCTTGACCGATTGAATTAATTTTTTTATCAATTCCGGTCGCAGATAATTACTGTGCGGTGGTTCCCCTGTACTGATTTTAACAGCAACCAATCCATGTGGTTCCCAATTTAATGCGTTATACGCACGCACCAACCCATCGGCCGAAATATCCGATGTAAAATATACACGTGATTTTGATGATTTGCCGCGACATATCATTATAATTGCAATAATCGCAACAATCACGACAATCGCACACCCCGCAACCAGCAGCCATTTTTTCATTCATTTTCTCCTTTTGTATTTGATTGATATTGCGATGCAATTATAAACAAAGACGACCATGGGTCAATGTATTTTTATACATATTTTTCCGGTACAATTTTTGTGATTTCTTTCCATATGCGACGCAATATTGACGTGTCCGGCCCGAACCGATATGTACGGACCGCATCATCATCCGGACGCACCCCACGCCACAATGTACCACAATCGTCCACATCAATGTGCCATGATGTATGTGCATCTTGCAAAATCATATCGCGCAATTTTCGCGCAAATTCTGCACTTTCAAATATTGCGACATTTTCCGTGTTAAAATATTCACTGCGCGGGTCTAAATTAAAACTGCCAATCCAGGAAATTTTATCGTCAAATACAATTGTTTTACTGTGCAGTACGGAAAATGCCGATTGTTTTCTTTCGCGGTCGTGCAACCGCCCACGCATATTTTGCGCAGACAACATAAATTCATACACATCGGATCCGGCCGCAACCAATGCTGCACGATATTTTTCCCATTTTGCATACACCGTTGGTGCATTCGTAGACGACAACGAATTTGTAACCAATGTAATATGTACCCCATCGCGTTCACGTTGAACCAAACGTTCCACACCACCGGCCCCAGGTACAAAATATGCCGCAGACATATATACAGATTTTTTTGTGTTGCGCCACAAACGGTTTAATTCATTTACAATTTCACCACGATAATTTTCTTTGTCATGCATTGACATTTCAACCTTGGCCGGGGAATCAGCCAAGAATTTACCACGCCCCCACGAAAAATCAAAACGTTTATTACGGAAATCATCTTGGACACGCGAAATAATTTCATTATATTGCTTTAACGCGGCGGCGGTTTGGGCATTTATATCTGTTACTTGGCGTTCCAGGCGACGCATTGCCTTTTTAGATTTTGCCTTTGGAAAAACAGATGCAGGTATTGCCAAGTGGTGCGACCAATATTCATCAAAGCTGTGCGTTGCATGACGCGTCATGTCACCAATAAACAAAACATCCGTATCAGAAAAATTTGATGCGGTTTCAGGATAAAAATAATTACTGCCTACGTTGCGACCGCCGGTTATGTACGCAATATTATCAACAATGAACAATTTGTTATGCATACGCGAATTTAGGCGGTTAAAGTCCATTAAAAATTGCGGGTAATAAAATATCTTGGCACGATTGGCAACCGTATTAAAAACCTTGACCTCTATATTCGGGTGCTGGTTCAGTAACATTACATCAACGATATCGGATTTTGTTCCATAATCGTCCAACAATATTCGTACCTTGACCCCGCGATCAGCCGCATTTTTTAATTCAGCAATTAAAATACGCGACGAAAAATCATTACTGTAAATATATGTCTGTAAATCAATTGTTTTTGTTGCCATGCGGGCAAATGCCGCACGTATTACAAACGCAGATAGCCCATCATCAATTAATGTTGCACCACTGATACCGGTGTTATGCCTTAATTCATCAGTGTATGGCAACGCAATCTGGGTCTGCATCGGGTCATAATTAAAATCATCGGCGGTAATTTTTGGCACATACCCATCCAGACGCCGATCAGACGTTGTTGTGGGCACCATTGTGCACCCAATCAACGGCAACGAAAATATCAGTATTGATATATTACGTAAATTTATCATGAATGCGATTATAGAAAATTTTGTATGGTTTGTACATTCTAAAATGCTGTGGATTTTGTATGAAAAATTTCATTATAATTTTGATATACAAAAAAAGGGGGAAATATATGTCATCAGATAAAATTATCGTAACCGGTGGGTGCGGGTATTTGGGTTCGCATACGGCGGTTGCACTGATTAACGCCGGGTTTAATGTTGTTGTAATTGACGATTTACGTAATTCGCGTGCCGACGTGTTGGACGGCATTGCGCGAATTACCGGCACACGCCCAGAATTTGTGCATTGCGATTGTACCGATGCGGCGACAATGGCGCATGCGTTTGACACGCACCGTGACGCGGTTGGTGTAATTCACTTTGCGGCGTTAAAGGCGGTTGGTGAATCGGTTGCGCAACCTGTTTTGTATTATCGCAATAACCTGAACGCGTTGATTAACGTAATTGATATGATGGCGCGTTACAACATTCCAAACATTGTGTTTTCATCGTCGGCAACGGTATATGGCGAACCAGACATATTACCCGTTACCGAAGAAACCCCGTTACAGCCCGCCACGTCCCCGTATGGCCAGACCAAGGTTATCGGTGAAAACATCATTCGCGACTTTGTTCGTGCGAATGAAAATATGCACGCGGTGTTATTGCGGTATTTTAACCCAATTGGTGCGCACCCATCGGCGGAAATTGGTGAATTGCCAAATGGTGTACCAAATAACCTGTTGCCATATTTGACCCAGGTCGCCGCCGGCATTCGCGACCACTTGAACGTGTTTGGGGATGATTACCCAACGGCAGATGGTTTTTGCGTGCGTGACTATATCGACGTAAATGATTTGGCGGCGGCACACGTCGCGGCCGTTCAGTATATGATAAAAACTAAAAAGCCGATTGATGTATTTAACCTGGGGACGGGACGCGGTGTGTCTGTTATGGAATTGATTAATGCATTTGGTCGCGCAACCGGAATTAACATTAAATACGAAATTGCACCGCGGCGCGCAGGCGACGTACCGGAAATATGGTCAAATGCAGACCGTGCGAATAAAATACTGGGGTGGCGTGCAGAAACACCGTTGGACGAAACACTGGCCAATGCGTGGCGGTGGCAAACGCGTGTTGGCAAAATAATTAAATGATTTATCACAATATATGTGCACTTTTTCGTTTGTAAAACATTGGCATATGTGATAAAATCATCCTGATAGGAAGGATTTTTTGCGATGAAAAGACTTGTTGCAGTAATCAGTGGACTGTTGATTTTACCCGCTTTTGCAGAGGTTGCGCCGCTTTATTACGATGCCGCCGAAACAGAATATATTGACGACGCAGACGTGGCCGACGTTGCAGACGACATGTTAAATTCGGATGTTGCGGATGAATCTGCACCTGCGATTGTGTCATCAAACGCGGCGACGCCGCGTACAACACGCGCAATTTCGCGCGTTGTGCCGACCGGTACGGCATCTGCAACGCAAAAATCCAATACATCACGCCGAACATCGGCAACCCGTGGTGTTACGTCACGCGTAACCGCGCGTACGGCGGCAACACGCGCAAATATCGCATCGCGCCCGGCGGCAACCAATGGTACCACGGCGCGCACATCGTCACGCACAACAAATAATGGCACCGTTTCGACACGTAACACACCGGCATCGTCTGGCACACGTGCACGTGCATCAATTGTTCAGACGGACACCGTTAACACCAGTTTATATAACGGCACAGCCGGTCGGGTGGGATTGCGTACAAATGTTGGTGTTGCGTCGCGTGTACCAACAATTCGCGCGGCAACTGCGGTTGCGACACCTGCGACAACGACGGTGGTAAATGCGGCCGATACCGCGGCAACAATGAACGAATTGGCCGAATTAACCGATTATTGCAAGGCGCAATATACCGAATGCATGGACAATTTCTGTAACGTATTGGACGATAACCAGGGTCGGTGCAGTTGTTCTAAAAACCTGAAAAATTATGAAAAAACAGAAACCGCGTTAAAGGATGCAACGGCGGCATTGCAAGATGTTGCCGCACAAATTCAGTACATAGGCCTGAGTTCGAGCGAGGTTGAAACCCTGTTCGCCCAGACCGAAGCGGAATTAAAAATGTCCAATTCAACCGATAATTCCAAGATTAAAAATGATTTGGACAAGATTAAAAACATGATTGTTAATGTTAAATCTGGTACAACGGGTGTATCGGATGCAAATACATTGGGAATTGACTTGTCCGGCCTGTTGGACTTTAACATCAGCAGTACTGGATTTGACCTGTCGTCGTTGTTTGGGGGCACATCATCAAACACGTCCAGTATTACAAATCAACGTGGCGAAACGCTGTACAAGACGGCAACGGCCCGGTGCAAGGCATCTGTATTAAACACGTGCGCGACCCAAGGTGTTGATATTTCAATTGTATCAAATGCATACGATATGGAAATTGACAAACAATGTATTGCGTATGAACGCAGTTTGACCGATGCAAATGACCAAATGTCGGCAACCGTGCGTAATGCAAAGACGGTTCTGCAAAAGGCGCGCCTGTTGGTGGCACAGAATAAAAATCAATATGACATGCGTGGTTGCATAAACGCATTGGATGCGTGCATGCAAGATGACTATGTATGTGGTTCCGACTATGAAAACTGTCTAGACCCAACCGGCAAATATATCGTTAATGGCGCGGTGGTCAAGGGCAGTTTACCCGGCATCCCCGGCGGCGAATACGGCACGGCCGGTACGAATGGTGGTGTTTCGTCAAATGGCGGTGTGGCAATCATAAAGAATGGTGTCGGTTTTACAAATTCTGGACTGTATGCGACATGGGATTATGACAACACGTCAAAAAATGCATGGTCAAATGGTAACCTGGCAGATTATATTACCAGTACAATTTCCAAAACGGCCAATTCGATTACAACACCGGCCAACATGACAGAATATCTGAAATCGAAAATCGGTTATGTTGATAAAGATAACAAGGTCCAGGGTATGTGCGCATCGGTCCTGACCAAATGTCAAGATTACACGTATACCGGCACCGGCAACAGCCGCAAATACAACGATAGCAACGACGTTATTAAAAATTATCTGGAACGCGTTATGGTTCAGATCAAGGCAAAACAAGACGATGTTATTTCCGACTATGCCGAAGGTTGCATATCAGATGTTTCGTCGTGCCTGGCCCAGAATAATTACAATTATTATTATTCTGCAACAACGTACAGTACGCTGACCAATTCTAACCCGTCGAACATCGCGATTCAGGCATGCATGTCTATAATCAACACATGCAAAAGCGCGACAACGCCGTCGTCTGATGCATCAACGGTGTATCAATGGCTGGATTCCGCGCTGGGCACCACGCTGGACACCATCAAAGCCGCCTGTACCGCAGCAAGCGATTCTAACGGTATTTATTTTCAAGGAACATGGTCAGACGGTGAATGCAAGTGCAAGACTGGTGGTACATACTATGATGCGGCGTCGTTCCGTTGCGTTAACAACTGCATGTATTCACCACAATACCCGAAAAATGTTACCTTGGGAAACGGTGACCGTAAATGTGGCGAATGTCCCGCTGGGGAAACCCCAACAAAGTCAGGAAGTGGTACACCGACGCAATATGAATGTAAAGCTTCATAATTCAAAGCGCCCATCTGGGCGTTTCTTTTATGCATTTAACAAAAACCAATTTTTATAATTTTTGCAAAAACATCCAATGCGACAAAATATAATATATTTTTCCCGCATACCGATATCAAAACAGGATTCGAATATTAAACCAATTCAATGTGTACAATATGCCGTACGTTTTACATAATGGTATAAACAAATGAACAATGATATGAAATAAATATTATGCACCGCAAACACCAATATAAAAAATAATACGATTTAACGGCGGTTTGTTTGGCACAATAAAAAACGCGCCAAAGCGCGTTTTTTTAATATCCGCAACGATTGCAACGCGGACGCGGGCTTTCCACCACGCGACGTTCGGCGTATGTACCCGCCGGTGCGTAAACAACAACCGGTTGATACATTTGGTAATGGTCAATAACTTCGGTATGTGTCTTTACCGCAACCGGATTACCGGCCGCATGCGGACATGGACGCGGGTTTGCCGCAACAACACGGCGCGGCGCATTATATGTGGCACGCGGTGCAACCGATGTTTCAACGCGAAAATCTGTACGCGCATTGTAATGTCCAATTTCTTCATAAAACAGACCGCCGTCGGATGCATGTGCCGCAACACAAACCAAACCCGCCATCAGTCCAGATAAAATTACTTTTTTCATGTGTGTTCCCCTTGGTTGGTCGCCCTCATATTAACACAAATTAAATCATTGTCAACAATAATATTGACAAAAGTGTTTTTTGGAATTTATACATGGTTTGTACGTAAATGTTTGACTTTTACGAAACATCGGTATAAAATACGCGCACACGTTCGGTAAAATACCGCGTGGCCATTTGGCGAAAATGATAAACTAAGCTAAAAGGAAAAAATAAATGATTGAAAAAAACTGGATGACTTTGACCAAGCCAAAAAAGCTGAATATCAAGGTTGATGAACATAATCCAAACATTGCAACACTGGTTGCGGAACCGTTGGAAAAGGGATTTGGGCGTACAATTGGTACGGCGTTACGTCGCGTACTGTTGTCGTCATTACAGGGTTGCGCCCCAATTTATATTAAAATTGATGGCGTTCAACACGAATTTAGCAGTGTTCAAGGTTGTCGCGAAGATGTAACCGACATTATCTTGAACCTGAAAGGGGTTTATTTCAAGGCCCTGACCGAAGGCCAACACAAGGCACATATCAAGGTCAAGGGTCCGGCCGTTGTCACCGCGGGTATGATTGAAACATCCGGCGGGGTAGAGGTGATGAACAAAGATGTTGAAATCTGCACATTGGACAAAGGCGCAAATTTTGACATGGAAATCACACTGGGTACCGGCCGCGGTTATGTTCCGTCGTCTGCAAATGCAGATGGTTTGCCGTTGGGGACGATTCCGGTTGATTCAATTTATTCGCCGATTCTGAACGTCGCGTTCGATGTCAGTGAGACCCGTTTCGGTCAATCCACCGACTATGACAAATTGGAATTAACGGTAAAAACAAACGGTTCGGTCAGCCCAGAAGACGCAATCGCATTTGCGGCACGTATATTGACCGACCAATTGGTTGTATTCATTAACTTTGAAGACCCGGCGCAAATTAACGCCCCGACCGAAGAAGAAAAGGCCAAAGACGCATTGCCGTTTGACCCGAAATTGTTAAAGCATGTTGATGAATTGGAATTGTCTGTACGTGCGAACAATTGTCTGAAAAATGACAAGATTAACTGGCTGGGGGAATTGGTACAAAAGACCGAAGCAGACATGCTGAAAACACCGAACTTTGGCCGCAAATCATTGAACGAGATTAAAGTTCAATTAGAGGCCATGGGATTAGGCCTGGGGATGGAAGTCCCGGGTTGGCCACCGGAAAATATTGCCGAATTGGCCAAAAAATACGAAGACCCGTATAAATAAAAATTAAAAATCCGCAATTCTGGCGCGCGTTGTGCGTACCAGGTTGCGGTGTGTCGAAACCAATCCCCGGCACCCCGGGGCAGAAATAAAATAAAGGAGTAATCAAATGAGACACAATGTATCAGGTCGCACATTTAATCGCGATACAAATGCACGCAAGGCCCTGTTGATTGGCTTGGCGAAAAATTTAATTGAACGGGAACAGATTAAAACAACCTTGCCCAAGGCAAAAGACCTGCGCAGTGTTGTTGAAAAATTGATTACCCGTGCCAAGGTTGACAGTGTTGCAAACCGCCGCATCGTCGCCGCCGAATTGGGCAACAGTGGTGCCGCCACGGTAAAAAAACTGTTTACCGTGTTGGGGCCACGTTATGCAAAACGCCCGGGCGGTTATACCCGCGTGTTAAAGGCCGGTTTCCGCTATGGCGATGCCGCACCAATGGCAATAATTGAATTGGTTGACCGCGACGAAAGCGCGAAAAAGACGGTAAAAGCGGCAGAAGCCGCGGCACCGGTTGCAACAGATGCCGACACGGCGGAAAAGACCACTGAAAAGAAACCTGCGGCAAAAAAAGCCGCCGCGCCCAAGGCAGAAAAAAAGCCGGCCACAAAAACGGCACGCGCAACAACTGCTAAAAAGGAAGTTTCGGTAAAACGTCGTTCAACCGGAAAATAAAAAATTGCCCCGAACGGGGCATTTTTTATTGCGATAAAATTTTTAATCGCTGGTATGCCGATATTTGTTCTGATATTACCTTGATGTCGTGGCGATACTGCTGCGTTGGGATTGAACACCCATGGTAAGCGTCCGAATTACCGGACGATTTTGTCCCCGCCGGGAACGGTTGTGGGGGATGTGAATATATTGAATAAACATCGCAATTCTTACTATTGTGTTCAACCGCCAACCAGTACAATTTTGCGCAGGCGGGAATCTATTATTTTTGAATCATGGAATTTATTACGTATTAATTCCGGTAACTTGTATACAGTGGTTCCCCACCAGCGCGGGGGTGACGACATTCTACAACACCGGGCACAGTTCCAAAAATCATAAATCAGAAATCCGAAATCTACCAATCATCAAACCTGATTTATGCACTTGTTTTCCGCATCAGTCCACGTATGGCCAGGGGAAAATCATTTGCGCGTGCTAAATAAGACCCAGAAACCAGCAAATCGGCCCCAGCGTCCCAGCACATTTGTGCCGTTTTGTCATTTATTCCGCCATCAACAGATATTGTAAACCGCAACCCATACCGTTTGCGCGTCGCGGCCAGCACAGAAATTTTATGCAAACATTCGGGATTAAACGCCTGGCCGGCGGCACCGGGTGCAACGGTCATAACCATAACTTCATCAACGTCGCGCAATACCGACTTTAATATTGAAACCGACGAATCCGGATGCAGTGCCACCCCAGCACGTACACCCGCCGCCCGAATGTTATGCAGTGCGGTTCGCACCCCCGATGTGTTGGTTGAAACAATAATTGTATTTGCACCCGCGGCAATTGCGTCGTTTGCCCACACAACCGGCCCTTCGGTCATCAGGTGCACGTGCAGATGTGCGTCTGTGTGCGCGCGTATATATTTTAATTCATCAATCCCGCCGGCGATACGGTCGACATAGAATCCATCCATTATATCAACGTGAACAATTGACACGCCACCAGATTGAAACAGTGAATATGTTTCATCACGCCGCATGTCAAAGCACAATGTGCTGGGCATAATGGGAATAAATTCATTACGTTTACGGCGGCGGCGCGTAAATATGCCACGAATGCGCGACATATGTTTTTGCATGCGTTCACTGCGCGCGATATATGCGGCACGGTGTGCCCCTTCGGCCGCCCATATATATTCTGACAATGCACGTGTGGCCGCATCCGGCCCCATGTTTTCAACCGGTATTGCAAACATATTTTCAACCAGGTCCGCCACACCGTCGCACCCACTTGCGCCGCCGGTAATGACAATACGCCGTGGTGCATATCGGCCAATTGCCGTCATTGCGGCGTTCTTTATTTGGCCAACAATATCAACAATGTTCGGTATCACAATATCGTTTATATCGCTGCGCGAAAAGTCATATGCCGTGTCCGCCGGGGTAAATCGGTCCATTTCTTTTGGAATCATGCTGGCCACGGTGCGCTTAATCCGTTCGGCATCGTCAAAACCGACATTCGTTTTTTCGGCAATTTCACGTGTGATGTTTGTTCCACCATGTGCATATTTATAGTGCCACACCGGTCCACGTTCGGACCAAATTGACACAGATGTAAATTCGGCACCAAAATCAATAATCATTTGCGTGCCATTTGCCGGGTATGATGCATTTACTAAAAACATTGGGTCAAAGAACGCCGCCGGCTGAATATGCGCCCGTCGCAGGAATGCACCAATTTCATCCATACGTGATTGTTCATAAAAAATACCACCAAATACCGATGCCAATTTTCGTTCCACCACACCAATCGGCGTTGGCATATTTTTTGTCGTCGCCCCGTCATATCGCAATGGCACAATATGCATTGGGTAAAATCCATCTGGCGGGGTTATTTGCGAAATCTGGGCCTTGATATCGGCGGGGGTAATTTTATGTTCGCCCGACCACAGTGTTTCGCGCCGCGTCATCGTAAACCATGCGTTGCCAAAGTTCCCAGTAATATACGCCGTATCAAAGTGCGTGCCAATTTTATTTTCCAATTCATCAATTACCGACTTTAACGCGAAAACCGTATCATAATTATCAACAGAATACATGGCCGATTTATCAATGCGCCCACTGCGCACGCGATGTGCAATGCCACGAACGCCGCTGGTTCCGATGTCCAGACACAAAAAAGATGAATCAAATAAATTCATTTTAACGCACCAATATTCGCGCACTGTCGCGCATATCAATTACATTAATGTTTTTTGATAAAATCTTGTGATTTTGGTTCATTATTACCAACGCACCAATTGCCGCGGTTGGGTCATCTTCGGGTAACATAACGGTTATGCCGCCGGTTGTTGTCATGTTCCAACGCCGGTTTTCAATCCATTCCAGATAGTCAACATCGCCGGCCATACCGTGTGCCGCATTGGTTATTTCGGTTATATCGTCGGGAACATTTCCGCGGAATAATACCGCACCATTATCACGAACATCGGTCGGGCGATTTACAATTGTGCCATCGGCCGACAATGGAAAGAAACTTTCGCCGTCGGTCCATTGTGCAACCGCACGATATAACTTTACCCGCACCGCCAGATTGCCATTTGGCATGCGTCGTACAGACGATTGCCGCACACCCGGCACCGCCGCCACACGTGCATTTACATCACGCAGTGCCACCGAATACGTATGTGCACCCGGCGCAACGGTTGCCGCCGCCGCCAAGGCCGATAAATCTTTGTCATTAACATCCGCCGAAATTGATATATTGCGAACGCGCGCAACATCACCATGACCCAAGAATACCATAACAATGCGCACGGAAAAATACACCGCCAAAACAATGGCAAATATAAAATATAACCAAAACCGAACTGTATGCTTCATACCGTGTATTATATCATATACAAGCCGCGTCCGCTATATTTTGTTGAATTTTAACCATGGCAAAAACACGCGAATAAAAAAATACACCCCAATTAAGTAAATAGATATTGTTCACTAATTTGTTGGTACCAATTTTCCGCCGATGTCGCGTGTGGCGTTAATCCAACATGTTGCGCCATTACGCGGAACCGCCATGGCGTATTTGGTGTGCTTTTCCGCATATATATTTATACCGTTCATTGCGGTTTCACCAATCCGGCACAGTGGCAAACACCGGTCGTCGGATGTGTGACCGAACCCATCATCACATTCCCATGGGCAATCGTTCGCATCAACAATTGTACCATCCACACTGTCTGGTGTGCCGGGGCCGGTATAGTGTGCATTTGCGGGTGCATTGGTGCATGGTTTAAACGCGTTATACGAGCTACTGCTCTGTCCATGATGTTGCGACAGATAATACCCAGCGTATGCCTTTGTATATAAACACGCACTGTAATCGGCATAAGCCCCAACAGATTCCGAATAATAGAAACTTAGTGCATTTATTCTTGCTTCATCGCCATTAATACCACGAATAACAATGCCACACTTTTCGATATTTTTAGCGTTATAGGTGTGAGTAAACCATTCTGTAGAAACCATAACGGTCATTTCACTGTAATATGGGTTGGTAAGTAAAACATACGGCGATATCATGTTTATAAGTTCTTGCCGGGTCATGTTAATTTCGGGACACGCATATTGCGCATCATCACCCGGACAATAATATGCCTCAGAACAGGCCGCGCATTCACCGTTGTTCAACCAATACCCGGCGTTACATTGTGCGGCGCGGGCCGTGCCGACACCGCCAATCGTAATCAGTGCACAAATTGCTAACGCCAAATCAACCGCACGGCAACGCATAATCGATTGAATATAAAAAAACAGATTCATATGTTTCCCTCTTAATAAAAAAAATCCCTGCGCGAAATTGCAGTGGTTGGAGGTTAAGAACTATAAATGTAGAAAATAGTGTGCTTATTCAATATATTCGCAACCCTCCAACCCTGGGGATGGGTTGGACGCATGGCATTCATATACAATGCCGATTAATCTACATTTATACGGGTTCTTACACCCCGACAACAATGCAACGCATTACGTCAGGTAAAGTTTAAATCAAATAACAAACAAAGACAAGTTGAAAAAAATCGCCCGTTTGGGCGATTTTTTAACGCGAATAGAATTCGACGACCAATTCCGGTGACATTTGAACCGGGTATGGCACTTCATCAAATGCCGGTACACGGGTAAATGTTGCGGTAAAGTTCGCACTGTCCACGCTGACATAATCTGCGAATGCGCGTTCGGCGGATTCCAGTGCCAAAACGACCAACGGCATCTGTTTTGCCTTGTCGCTGACCGTGATAACATCGCCCGGCTTTACACGATATGATGCGATTTTTACGCGCTTGCCATTGACATAGATGTGACCATGGCTGACCAATTGACGGGCCGAAAATACCGTCGGTGCCAATTTTGCACGGTATACAACTGCGTCCAAACGACGTTCCAACAAGCCAATCAAGTTATCTGGGGTGTCACCCTTCATATTGTCTGCTTCCAGATAATATGCACGGAACTTCTTTTCGCCGATGTTGCCATAATATCCCTTTAACGTCTGTTTGGCGCGCATCTGTTTTGCATAGTCAGAAGAATTGCCACCGCGTGACGTTGGACCATGCTGGCCCGGTTTGTATTTACGTTTGTTAAATGGCGATTTCGCCTGACCCCACAGGTTTACACCCAACGAACGGCCGATTTTTAATTTGCGTGTGCTGCGCTTTGCGCCTGCCCTTGCCATAATTATAATCCTTTTGTTTTTTGGTTTTTACGGTGCCAGATATTTTGACAGAATCCTTATCGCGGACGGGACCAAAAATCACCGCCGTTTAATCAGTTCTGATTACCCAGCGGTGCGTATTTTATAGTGCTTTTTTCGCGAAATCAAGTATTTTGATTAAAATTTAACCTGTGGCGCGGCGCGTTCAGAATCATCAATCGTGAACAATTGTTCCGGCGTAATACCAAACATGCGTGCGATTATGTTTGACGGAAACTGCTCTATTTGTGTATTTAGCCCCATAACCACGGTATTATAGAATTGACGGGCGGCCTGAATTTTCGTTTCGGTGTCGGTCAATTCGCGCTGTAATTCCAAGAAATTATCATTCGCGCGCAGCGTCGGGTAACTTTCCGCCAGGGCAAAAATGCTCTTTAACGCGCCGGTTAATTTATTTTCGGCCGCACCACGTGCATCGGCACCGGTCGCCGATATGGCCGCATTACGCGCAGAAATAACCGCATTCAATGTATCTTTTTCATGTGCCGCCGCACCACGTACCGTTTCCATTAAATTCGGTATCAGGTCGTAACGCCGCTTTAACTGCGTGTCAATGGTCGCCCACGCCTCGCGCACTTGGTTTCGGCGCGCAACCAAACCATTATAAACCGCAACAACATACAATAATAAAACCGCAATGACGGCAATCGCTGTCCACATGACAAAGGCTCCTTTTTTTGTGTCGGTTGAAATTTTACAACGCAACAAACGCAAAATCAAATATAAAAGCAACGGTTATTTACGAACCAATCGCGATATACCAAAATGATTTCATAATTACAGCAGAAATTACCCCAAAACCAAATTCGGACGGGATTTGCGCAAATTAGCCAATGATTTTTCTTGGGCCATGCGAAATGCGGTTGGATTCCATATCTGAAAACCATTACCACGCCCAACGAACATTACCGCATCATCAATATCCGCATGCCGCAACAAATCACCCGGTATAATAATGCGACCAGTACTGTCAAAATTCAGTGGCCGCGCATCTGCAAACAGCATTGCCGTCAAATCATCCAATGTATCATCAAACACACCAATCTTGTCCGTCGCCGCCGCCATCGCCGTCATGCGCGCCATAGACAACCCTTCGATACAGTTATTTGTGAACGAACGATACAAAACAACGCCCGCGAAACAATCGTCGGCAACCGCCGCACGAAACGCCGCCGGCACAGAAACACGTCCCTTGGCATCCAAATGATTTTCATAAATTGACAGGAATAATCCCATTCAAATAACCCTTTTGTCGCACAATAGCATACGACACCACGGGTGTCAATGACAAACAAATGTATTTTTATGGGATTTTATGGTTTTTGTAAATAAAATTAAAATAATTAATTTTTTCGCTTGACCAGCGATTCGTTTTTGTTCTATGATTTCTGTATAGACAAGGGAAAAAGACAACAAAGTTCCAGGAATCTGATAAAAAACCGGATTTCTGGTAAAATAAAAAAGGAAACAAAAAATTAAACCGGCGTTTTGTAAATACAATATGTAAATACAAACTTTCGGCGCGATTTTTTCAACAAACCCATGAAAGGAGGGGACACACACATGCCAAAGAACATCAAAGAAATAATGATTGCACTGAACCAGGTTCTGACCACGACCGTTTGGGTCAATGGTGACCGCCAAATTGTATCATTACGCGACGAATTGCAAATCGGTAAAAATAATGCACCACGTTCAATCGAAGATTTACCGCGTAATGCATTGGTTGGCGCATATGTGTCCTTGCAAATTCGTACCGATAATTTTGACGTTGCCGCCGAGGCATTAGACACACGGGCGTTGGCCATGCGTGTCAAAGAAATGGTCTTTGCCGAGGCGAAAAAAATCATGGATTCCGCCGAACGCGACAATTCCGCACATGTTGCGATGGCCGCGTAATAAACATGTTTGCATGTTTTTGGCAACAAAATTCCGGACAACCCGGAAGGAAGGGAGTAAATCACCGGCAAGTAATTGCCGGTGGTTTCGTTTCTGGGGTGTTAGTTGTTGGTTGATGACAGTGTTCTGCCGTCTAAACCTCACTGTGCCACGTCAGGGGGGGGGGACAGAGTTTAGTTATAAGATTTATGATTTTGTTGTGTCGGCGCACGCGATGGTTATGAATCCCCGGTAAAATATTAATAAAAAAACGCTGTAACAGGCAAAACACAAGGCTTTCGCCGAATCCACCCGTGCACCAAAAAACCACCGTTTTTTTGTGCACGATATTTAATTTGGAAAATGGCGGAATTTGTGCTAAAATACGCATGCAAACAATGAAAAAAATATGCACAAAAAAACGGTGGTTTTTTGGTGCAAACAATAAAAAGGATTAAAATGTTAATGGAAGAAAAAATAACGATGCTAAAAAATCTGGTAGAATCAGCAAATCGGTATTTTTTATATGTCGGCGAAAAAAGATACGAAACCAAAAACCTTGCAGAAAAAGGTATGGCGTATTTATGTAACGTATCACGACCCCAAAACAAAAGCGAAGCAGCACTAATAATCGTTTCTGTAGCCAGTCTTGTGACGAAAGAATTAGCGTCCAGTCCTTATTTTAACCCTTTTGTGGACTGCATATTTATATTTTACTATTCCATAGTGGAAGCACTTAGCGATGACGAGAAAAAGGTTATTTTTGACATGCTGGCGCGTACGGGTTTTGTTGAGGCAGCAAAATCATACATCAACCCCAAACTGACTGAACAATATAAATCCGATGCTTTTAGCAAACAATTTTCTTCATATAGATATTTAATCAAACAGCCTAATTTTTGGGATTTCTTGTCGCATTTTGATAAAAGTTTCGAGCCAGGAGCAAAAAGAGTACAGCAAGAAAAACAAAAACGCATTGACGCCCAAAAAAGATTTGACGAACGCGTTAATAATATCTTAGAAAGAATGACGCAAAACATTATTGACAATCGCGGCAAGTGTTTCAACGTGCCTGAGCGTATTCAGATTGACGGCAAAAAATATTGGTTGAAAGATTTAACTAATTCATTTGATAAAAGAACCTGGGCTAAATTTGTTGTGGCCGTAATAAAAGCACAGAATAACATTACCCGCGACAATCTTGATAGTTATGATAAACTTATCGACTTTATTAGAGATATTAACCGGAGTAGAAAAGAATTATACTGTCCGGGCTACACAGGTGTTTTTACGGACCAAACACGTCGCAACGTATTAAAAATCCTGGGAATTAGCGAAGAAGAATTGACCGAAGAATATTATTACGGCAAGGACAGGGGACGCTATGATGAAGTTGAATACCTACTTACAAAATATGCATCATTTCTTAATATTTATTTACATTTGGGGTATGACAATGACTTAGAATACATACGTTTGTCATTAAACAAAAAGCTGGGCGGCGACAGTTATCGTAAATCACGAAGAAAAATTGCGGAAAAAATCGCCCCAAAAGAATTGTCAGAATCTCAAAAAAAGAAAGAACAAAAATGGGCAAACATACTGTTTGGACAAAAGGACAGATAATATTTTATTTTAATAACAACCGCCCGGCCACAACCGGGCATGTTTTATGCAATTTTTTTAATCACAGGGAACAGATTTATTTCCGAAATCGGGTTTATAGTACGGCGCAACGCTTTTTACACACGATGTGCCCCCCGACCTGCGCCGACAGTAAACGATAACGTCGTCGGGAAAAATTATAATTTATTTTTGCGATGTTTTATAACTTTGTATCTGGGGCGAATTATGATATAATCACATGGTAATTATGAAACGATTGGCCACATGTTTCTTTGCAATTTTGGTATGTGCACCGCATGTTTTTGCGGCGGATGTGCCGTCGCGTGTTGTTGCGTCGGGCGCGACAAATAATTCCACGGCGGCATCGTCACGGGCATCAACGGGACGCAGCATTAATATTGAACGGACGGCCCCAGACCCAGAACAACCGGTTACCACAACGCAATCGCGTACAGCATCGCGGGCGATTGCGGGCGCGACATTCGGCAATGGCACATCAATTGGGCGTGACGTACAGTTGGGCATAACGACACCGGCACGCACGGTTTCAACACGTGTCGCGAATCAATCGGGCACAAATGTCCGCAGTGCATTAGATACAAAGGTTCCGCAATCCGGCCGAAATGCCCGGGTAAACGCCGCATCAATAAACGCAAGCCCAACCGTACGGCGGGCGGGCCTAACCCTGCGTCCCAGCACAGCCGAGGTTGGCGGCCGCGCCGTAATTGGTGACACCGGTGTTCAGACCGGTTCCAACATCGCATCAGAAATTCGTAATGTTTCGGCACGCGCCGCGGCCGCAACACCGACGCGTGAATCAATTGCCGCAGCCAAGGAACGATTGGAACAAACAGCCGAATTAAACAAATCTTGCCAAGACCAATATAATGAATGCATGGACCAATTCTGTGCGGTTATTGATGCAAATCAAAAGCGGTGTTCGTGTTCGGGAAACCTGGCCAGATATACAAAGGTTGAAAATGCGGTCAAGGAAGCAAACACAGAATTAAACGATGTGGCCCAGCGCATTCGGTATGTGGGTCTGTCGGCGGATGAAATTCGCGCAATTATGACCGCGACCGAGGCGGAAGAAACCCTGTCGTCCACAAAAGACACATCTGAAACGCGCAGCATGTTAGACGACATTGAAAAATTAATCAAAGACCCAACATCTTCGGCCAGTTATTATGCCGACACCAGCACCAGTTTAGATTTAGATTTGGATTTCACATCGAACGACGTGTCTGATATGTTCAATTTGGATTTTTTAAGCAACGACAGCGGCAGTTTTTCCAACCTGCGCGGACGTGAATTATATAACGCGGCAAAAAAACGGTGTAATACCGTGTTGAATCAATGTAAAGAGGTTGGCGCAACATCAACCCAGATTACGGGTAATTACGACCTGGCGATTGACAAGGATTGTATCGCGTATGAACAGGGCTTGACCAAGATGAACGAAACGTTGGTTAGCAATGTGCGCAGTGCAAATCGCATGTTGCAAAAGGCGCGTCTGGCCGTGATGCAGAATAAAAATCAATATGATGCCAAGGGTTGTGTTGCCGCGTTGGATACTTGCATGACCGACGATATGGTATGCGGTGGCGATTATTATAAATGTCTGGATCCGACCAAACGATATATTGATGAAAATGGCGAAGTTGTTTTGGGGCAAAATATTTCCGACATAACGGTGTTCATGCAAAATTACAACAATGCATCAATTACCGCAGGAACATTAAGTGCGAATAACAACGTGTCTATCACAACAGATTTTTGTCGCGGGACCGGCAACGATGGAACATGTAATGTAAAATACCTGATGACAAAAATCGGCACCGGTCAAAAGGTTACCGACAACGGCATGTGTCGCGCAGTTTTGGACAAGTGCCAACAATACACATACGATTCCAACGGAAATTACAAACCGTTTAATGATATTGTTGTAAATTATGTTCAACGCGCCATGGTTAATATCAAGGCCGCCCAGCAAAGCATTATTGCCGAATACGCATCAAAGTGCATTTCAGATATTGCCACATGTTATAACAAGCAAGTGTCCCAGGTTAACACATGGGCATCATCGGCATCGGTTAACGGTATATATAATGTTATGACGGGTGCGTGCAGGAATGTTGCCCTAACCTGCTCTTATGCAGTGTTTGCGGCCGATGAAGACCTGTGTCCAAAGGATACGGCCGGCACAAGCCAGTCAACATGTCTGCAAAATATATCAGAAATGTTCTATCAATCATTGCTGTGCCCGGACAATTCAACGTACAGCGTTACCAGCAAAGCACAGTGCACGGCTACTACTGGTGCCTCTTGCAACGAATATGTTAACGACCGCTGTACATGTGACAAGGGGTATGTCAAATGGGGCAGTTCGTGCTTGATTAAATGCGGAATAGATGCCAGTTATGATGCATATGGAACGTGCAAATGTAATGACACGACAAAAACCTATAACGCCGCAACGAGTACTTGCAGTTAATAAATTAATTATGCGGTGATTTTTTCCATAAATTCCCGATGGGCGGCCAATTCATTTTCGGGCACTGTAAAGTGCCGGCGCGGAAAATCGCCACCAATTTTTGGGTGCTTTATAAATGCATCGTGCTGCTTTGCAATGATTTCCGATACGTCGGGCGCGGGCGCGGTATTTTCCAGTTCCAAATACACCTTGGCCAAAATTTCTGCGTCAATTAATGCGCCGTGCGCATCGGCACGCGCGGTTAATGATATGCCGTACCATTTTGCCAATGCGTCCAATGAATAACTTTTTGGGCCAAATACGCGATTACGTGCAATTACGATTGAATCCAACTGTTGACTGCGCGGGATTTGGTTTAAGCCCAATCGCGACAATTCCCAATTCATAAACGGAAAGTCAAAGTCCAACCCATTATGTGCAACAATTTGTGAATCGCCAATAAATTCCAAAAAACGCGGTGCAACAACAGACATTTTCGGTTTATCTTCCAAAAACGCATTGGAAATTTTATGAACCATGTAACTTTCAGCCGGGATTATTTTACCTTCGGGGTTGATATATTCATGAAATGTGTCATCGGTAATTTTGCCGTCAACAACCGCGACCGCCCCAATTTCAATGCATCGGTCACCACGCATATACTCAAAACCCGTCGTTTCAATATCAAAACAAATTATGCGTGCCATGTTTTTAACCTTTTCAATATGTAAATTTTTTTGTATTATAATGAACCGATGAAATTAATGCTAGAAAATCTTAATGAAAAGCAACGCGCCGCGGTTGAAACAACAGATGGCCCGTTGTTGGTTTTGGCCGGGGCGGGCACAGGCAAGACGCGCGTGTTGACCACACGTATTGCATATATTTTGGCGAAGCATATGGCCGCCCCGTGGCAGATATTGGCCCTGACCTTTACGAACAAGGCGGCAAACGAAATGAAATCGCGTATTGCCGCATTTGCCGACGGAACCGACACATTTCATGCGGGCGATTTGTGGTGCGGAACATTTCATTCGGTTTGCCTGCGCATACTGCGCGCGAATGCCGTGGCGGCAGGATTACGACGTGATTTTCTGGTATTTGGCGAAGACGATCAAAAGGCCGTGATTAAATCAATTATTCAATCGTCAACAAAATCGCCTGGCGATTATGTCGAGGAATTTTCTGGGATTAAGGACAAGGGCCTGGCCGCGTTAAAGTGCGACGATAAACTGTTTGCCGCGTATAACGCGGAACTGGGGCGATTGGGCGCGGTGGATTTTGGCGACATTATATTGCGCGTGTTAATTTTATTTCGCGATAATCCCGAAATCTTGGCCCGGTATCAGCGTCAGTTTCATTATATCTTGGTTGATGAATTTCAGGACACAAACAATGCCCAGATGGAATTCTTGGGTTTTCTAACCCGTGATGTTGAAAATCCAAACATTTGCTGTGTGGGTGATGATGACCAGTCAATTTATTCATGGCGCGGTGCGGAAATAAAACATATATTAAACTTTGATAAAACATACCCCGGCGCAACAATAATACGACTGGAAACCAATTACCGCAGTACGGGAAACATTTTGGGGGCGGCAAATTCATTGATTCGCCATAATATGGGGCGACTGGGCAAAGAATTACAGACCGCGGACGTGGCAAAATCAGGCGAACCAGTTTATATTCTGACACTGCCCACTGATTTTGACGAAGCGCGCGTAATCGCCGATGCAATAATGCGCGACGAAACCAAACAATATTGCAACTTTGCGGTACTTATACGTTCGGGCAAGGGATCATTGTCGCGCACAATGCAGGAAGAATTTACTATGCGCGGTATTCCATATCGGATTATTGGTGATACAAAATTTTATGAACGCATGGAAATTCGCGATGCAATTGCATACATGCGATTACTGATATTTCCATTTGACGACATATCGTTTATTCGTGCGATTGGCAAACCGAAACGCGGGTTTGGTGACGCGGCAATTGCAAAAATTCGCGCCGCAGGACCGTATTTGATGGCCGGGTTGGGGAATGCGCAATTAAGTACAAAACAACGTGCAGCCGCCGATAATTTTTTAGATGCGTTTAACTTTGACTGGGGCAATATGTCACCGCGTGATGCGGCGCAAACACTGTTGGACCGGGCGGGTTATATGAAAATGTGGCAAGATGCCAAAGATGCAGATTCCGCCGACAGAATTGACAATATTCGCGAATTAATAACCAATGTAATATCAAAATATGATAACTTGGCCGACTTTCTGGAACAGGCCGCATTAATGATGACCGAAGACGATGATGATGTCACCGGTCCAAATAATAACGTGGTCAGCATTATGACAATTCACGCGGCCAAGGGTTTGGAATTTGACACGGTATTTCTGCCTGCATGGGAAGAAGGAATTTTCCCGAATGAAAAATCCACCCATGATGGCAGCCTGGAAGAAGAACGCCGTTTGGCATATGTTGCGATAACACGCGCACAGCGGCGCTGTATAATTACAAATGCAATGTCACGCATGGTATTTGGGTCACGACAATATAATTCACCATCGCGATTTATAACAGAAATTGATAATCGATTCTTGGATTTTCAGGGTGGTAAACCCACCAGGCCACAGTATAATAACAATATGCATACATGGAATGCGTCACGTTCACAACATACACCACGCACCCGTAATGTTGTTGGCAAATTGGTAACGCATGCCGAAATGGGTCCGGGCGTAATTATCGCAGATAACGGCGCGACATTGACCATTGCATTCGGTAACCGCGGAATAAAAAATGTTGCACGTGATTTTGTAAAAATGTCTGATTAAAAATTGCACGACGTAAAAAACGTTGTTATAATGCGAAAAATTTTAACCCAAGGGGATTTTATGTTACAAAAGGTTGATGTTGTTGTTTTTGATTTTGATGGGACACTGTCCGCACGCGATTGTAATGTTGAATTTGCAAAATATTGCATGCGCCATTCGGTGCGCCCATGGGTGTATTTGCCGTTAATTGGCATTGCGGCGATTGTGCGCACTGTGCGCCCGGCGGGCATTTGGTGGCGGCAATGCATGCGCCGTTTTATGACACCCGATATGGTTCGGCGTTTTGCGCCCGACTTTATTCGCGAACACCGACGTGAACGCTTTGGCTGGGCACGCGAACGTGTTAATGCCGAACGCGCCGCCGGACGACGTGTTGTTTGTATTTCAGCCGGGCCGGATTACTTGGTACCAGAATTGGTTCGTGATATGAAATTTGACGCGGTAATATGTTCCAAGATGGATGCAAAAAAACCGTGGAAGTATAAAAAATTATGCTGGGGCGCAAACAAGGTCGTGTCGTTGGACGAATGGGCAATGCGTAATAAATTTATACCACGCGTTGTGCGTTCATATTCGGACAGCCTATCAGACATGCCAATGATGGAAATTGCAGCCGAACGCGTATGGATTGATCGTAAAACCGGCCTGCGGATAACACGATAAAGGAATCGATATTTTTGTCGACAAAAATACAAAACACAGATGCCGTGAAATCACAATCTAATATGAAATTGTATGGCGGGTGGGTATAGGTGCACGTCCACAGGCAAGCAATTAATTATTTCAATTTATCTGACAATTCGGCGATTGCAATTGCATACCAATTGGAATTATTCCATTTCTTAATTCTATAAAAGTTCGGATAGGTCAGGTATGCCGTTATTGTACGCGTTGGTTGAACATCTGTATCAGGATTATAATCGGTTTGTTCATTGTCAATCGCAGACGTATCTGCAACAATTCCCGCAATTATTTCCGATTGTGGTAACGCGGTTCCATCTGATGATAAAACGCCGCGGCGCGACCATTCCAAGACAGACTTTTTTGTTTTACCGTCCAACAGTCCAATGTCAAAATCTGCAGGTAAAATAACACGCCGGACAATACGTTCATTTGGGTTCCACCCCAGTTTGTTCAGGTAATTGCCCGCACTGAACATCGCGTCACTGACATTATTAATTATATCAATACGGCCATCGCCATTGCCGTCTGTGCCGTATTGTTGCAGGGTTGTTGGAATAAATTGAAAATGACCCATGGCACCGGCCCAACTGCCCCGGATTTCATTTACATCTAATTTATTATCATCGGCAATTTTCATCAGTGCCAACAATTGGTCGCCAAAAAATTTTTCGCGTCGGCCGTCATACATCAATGTAAAAAATGCGTTCTTTAATTTATGTCGGCCATGTGTTGTGCCGTAATTTGTTTCCATTCCCCAAAATGCCAAAACCACATGCGACGGAATGCCATATGCATTTTCCACCCGCCCAAGCAATGTCGGGTAACGCCCCCGCATACGCCGTCCATCGGCAATGCGATTCGCATTAACCGTGCGGGCCAGGTATTGCGCCAATGTTAACTTAAATTCCGATTGATTGCGGTCACTTTTTACAATTGATGGAATAAATTTTGGCGTTTGCATTACTGCATCAATTGTTGTGGTCGAAATATTCTGGGCCGCGGCGCGTTCGCGCACATTGTCCAGCATCGTGTTCCAACGTTCCATATCAAATGTACCCGTTGCACCAAATGCAACCGTTGGCAACAATGCCGACAAAAAGTACACTACACGTAAATTCATGTTAAAATGCATACTTGAATCCCAGGTGCAGGCCGAATGATTGCCATGTTGCTTCTTTCAAGGATTCTGATACATCTTCTGTGTGGGCAGCCGTTGTTTCCAAATAATATTCACCCGTATAATCACCATTTGCATCCTTGACCGCAACAAAGTCTGTATATTCGGCGATATATAATTTGCCCGGAATCTTGCCCACATGGAAACAGTTTGTATCGGCGCGCAACGATAACGCCAAGCGATCCGACAGGCGCATATTGTATTCCAATTCAAATGCATACGCGTATGAACCACTGCTGCCTTCGTCTAGGAAACTGGGGTTCTGTTGCCAATCGTCACGGTTCGGCCAAATCCCTTCGGATGAATATTTGGGCAAACTAAATTGTGCATACAGACGCAATTTGTCCGACCATGTCATTTGCTTTTCAATTTCCAGCCCGATATAGAACCCAGACCATGTTGTGTTATATATATGCGTGGTGCCTTCTACTATAATTGGGCCGTCGCCACCGATAACAACACATTCGTTTTCACCAACGCCCCACGGAATCGTTCCCAGATTCAGATTTGTGTAATTTTCGGTAATAATTTCGGTTTCACCGGTTACAGACGTTTGTGTCTGAATATAACCGTACCCATACGCGTCCGCCGCCCCGGTGGTTAATGCAACCTTGATATCTTCGGGGGACATACAAACCTGGTACCAATTGTCGGGAACCGCACCATCAATTGGAACACTGTGATATATAACCTGGCCGATGGTGTCGGTTGTTTCACCATAAACATACGCACCGGTATTGGTCATTAATGGCAAATACACACCCGGATTGGGATAGTAATGGTCCGACATTTCCAGATTATGCTTAAATATTTCATAACCGATTATTGGTGAAAATTTCCACCCGGAAATATCCCATATATGATATGCACCAACACCAATCCTAAAATGATTCGTATGCCCAGATTGGTCACCGATTGAAATTGTAAATATGCCGTCAGTTGGGTTTGATGCCACGTATGGTTCCAAATCATAATCCATTGACAAACCGCCGGATTCCATATTGCCATATGTATATTCACCATATGCAAACATGTCAAAGTTGCGTATGCTAAAATTATGGCGCGCGCCAACCGTCAATTCGTTGAAAATCATGTCGTCCCATTCCAGAACGGAATTAACACCGGTCTTGAATTGAAAATCAGCGAATCGCCGTGAATATTCACCATATACAGATGTGTGCTTGTCCGCCTCTATCGGTAATGCGATACCATTTGCCGTCATACCGGTGTTCATTGACGATGTATCGGGAACCGTTTGGCGCGGCGTTTGGTATGAATATGTACGACTGCCCACCACCTGCTTAGAACCGGATTTGCCAACATATTTACTGTATCCCTGGGACTGATATTGGTCATACGATAACTGGTTCGCGGTAGGTGCGTTTTGTGTTTGATAGTATGTCGGAACCCCTTCGTTTGCAGCATTTGCGGCAAATGGCACAGAACATACAGATAATAATGCAATAAAACCTTTCTTCATGATTCCTTTCGCGTCCATTATATCATAACAAAATATGCCTGACAAACAGATTTATTACTTGCGCACATATTCGACGGTTGTAAAATATTGAAAAAAATGAATATACCACACGATATTTACGTTCATGTCCCGTTTTGCGTGTCGCGATGCAAATATTGCGCGTTTTATTCGCATGCATGCGCCACACCTGATTGGGATACATACACCAGAAATATTTGCGCCGAAATTGAACATTGGGGTCACAAATTGGGTCCGATTTCAATACCAACCGTGTTTTTTGGTGGTGGAACACCGTCACTGATGCCGGTAACGACGTTTGATAAAATAATTAATACAATTCGGCACACATTTGATTTGGATGCGAATGCGGAAATAACACTGGAATCAAATCCCGGAACAATTGATGCGCAAAAATTGTCTGATTTTGTGTTGGCGGGTGTAAACAGATTGTCTGTCGGGGTTCAACGCATAGACAACACATCACTTGCATTTTTGGGGCGGCGGCATGATTTGGCAATGGCATACAATTTACTGAACGCGGCACAAAAATTACCAATACGCCTATCGGCAGATTTTATTTATGGATTGCCGGGTGATACCACGGAAACAGTTACCAATATGTGCCGTGATATAAACAAGATTGGATTGTCGCATGTATCAATGTACGAATTAACAATTGAAGAAAACACACCGTTTGGCAAAATGAATTTAGACATGCCGACAAACGAACAAATGGCTGATATGTATTGCACGATTGCCCAAGAACTGAAATTACCACGATATGAAGTGTCAAACTATGCCGCGCCAGGTAATGAATGTCGGCATAATCAAAACGTATGGTATGGTGGTGCATATATTGGTATTGGTCGTGGCGCGGCCGGACGTATTAATATTAATGGCACATGGTATGAACAAATGGGCGACAATGCCGTTTTTGCGCCCATTTCGCCACGCGACCGCGCCGTTGAAATGATTATTACCGGCATGCGAACAACACGTGGGGTCGCAATATCGCATACCATTATGCAATTAATAAATACAGAATTTATCACGAAAAATCCCGAACTAGTACATATGAACGATGGATATATTTGTGCAACTGAAAAAGGCATGTTGATTTTGGATGATTTATTATTAAAATTGGTGAAATAAGATGAAAAACAAAACACTGAACATCATTGGAATTATTGCGGTCTGTGCCATGGCTGCGTTGGCAATTTTTTTACCAAGGGAGAAAATAATGCAAATCGGCATAAATCCAGAAAATATGGACCAAACAATTCGCCCAGGCGATAACTTTTTTGATTACGCAACAATTGGGTGGCGTCGTGAAAACCCGATACCAGACGATTACACACGTTACGGTATGTTTGAATGGTTGCATGAAACAAATCTGATGCGGGTACGTGAAATCGCAGAAAAAGATACCGGTAAAATTGGAACGCTGTATAAAATCGCGATGGATACAAAACGTCTGAACACAGAAAAAACCACACCTGTTAAAAAATATTTGGCAGAAATTGATGCAATTTCATCGCGCACCGAATTGCCCAGTTATTTGGGACGCATGCATAAATTTTCTGGTGCATTTTGGGGCGACGGGGTTGGTCTGGACGAAATGGACAGTGAACATTATCTGTACAACATTGGCCAGGGTGGAATTGGCCTGTCGCGCGATTATTTTTTTGATACAGATGAAAAATCTGTTCAAGTTCGCGCCGCATATAAGAAATTTATTGCCGCACAAATGCAGAACTTTGGCATACATGCATCCGCAGAAAAGATATACGATTTAGAATATCGCATGGCAAAATCTTTCTATAAAAAAGAAAAATTACGCGACCCACATGCAAATTATCATAAATTATCTATTGCGGATGTTCGCAAACAATTTCCGAACTTTGATTGGGATGCATATTTGAATGCACGTGGGGCCGTGGCAGAATATATTAACATAAACCAACCGTCGGCAATCACCGAATCAATTGCGATTATGAATGATACAGATTTAGATTTGATAAAAGCGTATCTGAAATATCGTATAATCAGTGGTGCAGAAACATTACTGGACGATACAACATATGAAATTGCATTTGACTTTTACAATCGCACAATGGCCGGACAACGCGAACCCAAACCACGATGGAAACGCAGTATCGCAATGCTGGACGACAGTTTGGGTGAAGAAATCGGGCACATGTATGTAAAAAAGTATTTCCCGGCATCGGCAAAAAAACGTATGGAAACATTGGTTGAAAATTTGCGGCGGGCGTATGAAATTCGCATACGCAACCTGGATTGGATGGACGATGAAACACGCAAAATGGCGTTGGAAAAATTGAATGGTTTTCATGCAAAAATTGGTTATCCAGAAAAATGGCGCGATTACAGCAAACTGGCCATAGATGCGAATTTATCACTGTATGAAAACATGGTGAATGTTGCACGTTTCGAAGATGATTTTTGGTTGGCAAAGATTGGTCAGTCCAAAGACCCAACCATTTGGTACATGAACGCGCATGAAATAAATGCGTATTACGACCCATCAACAAACGAAATATGTTTCCCCGCGGGAATATTGCAATATCCATTCTTTGATATGAATGCAGATGATGCATTTAACTATGGTGCAATTGGCGCGATTATTGGACATGAAATGACACACGGGTTTGATGATTCGGGACGCAAATTTGACCGATTTGGCAACCTGCGTGATTGGTGGACCCCAGATGACGCGCGTCGGTTTGATGAACGCACCGGTGTTTTGCGCAAATTCTTTGATAATATCGTTATCAGTCCGGGCATACACGCAAATGGTGAATTTACATTGGGCGAAAATTTGGCCGATTATGGTGGCGTTACAATTGCGTACACCGCGTATCATAATTTCGGTATACCGTCCGATACCGTAAATGGATTAACCCCACAAATGCGGTTCTTTATTGCATATGCCGGTGCCTGGGCGGGGAATATTCGTGATGACGAAGCATTACGTCGCACCAAAACAGATGAACATTCATTACCACAAAATCGTGTAAATGGAATATTGCCACATATTGACGCGTGGTACGATGCGTTTGGTATAAACACGGCAGATAAATTATATGTTGCCCCAGAAAAACGTGTACGATTATGGTGATACAAAACACAAATAAATACGCACCCGGGAATTAAACCCGGGTGTATCATTTTATTTCTGTTTTTGACGCGCCAACAACTGCAAAGAATCCTGTAATTCTATATAACGTTCATACAAAGAATCTTTTTCTGGATATGGTGCGTTTATAAAATATTCCGTTATTTTGTTTTCAACTTTATGCGCTTGGCTGATTTTATTTTCTAATCTGTCTATTTCCGCATCAATTTTTTTGATTTTTGCACGAATATTCACAATTTCACGCGGTGCATTTTGCGAATATATCGGCGTGTATGTATATGGCATAAAATGCGTATATATATCACGCATTGCGTCATTCGCCATATTATTACCAAAAAATTCAATCGTTGTTCTATTTACACGATGAAAAACATTGTTCTGTTTTACAGATTCACACGGGTACGATATACTATCAACCGCAATACACAAATCAACAATTGTTGATGATGGTTGTACGCCTGGGACAATTTCACAAATTGTTTTGATTTGTGCCGGTGTGAAATAATTGCATAAATTATACCCACAACGCACAGCATATTTCCGTGCCGCCGTCATGGATAATGTTTTCTTTTGCTGATTCAATGTATGCAGCCGATTATACACATTTGCCGGTACATTTGCAGCAGGGTTATTATAAACAGAATCATTTATGCGAAATTCCAGTGTTTCTTCACACACAGCCATAGCTGTTTGTGTATAAACCATTTCATTATATATGCGCGCAATGTCTTCATCGGGCATTTGTTCGGTGGTCGGGCATTTTTCCGGCACAGATTCATGTTGGTTTATACCACATGCCGCCATAATCATTGGTATTGTGTACATTAAAATCGTTTTCTTGGTATTCATTTATGCACCTTTGTTATAAATAATATATTAGTACAAAAACAATAAAAGTCAACTTTAATTGCGTTTTTTATTTGATTACGCACGCATGTTATCCTATGATTTAAACCATAAAAAATGAACAATAAATACATTCGCCATTTTATTGCACATGTAATATGCGGCATGATTCCAGGCCAGGCAACACGTCGGCGTGTACGCGCAATATTAAAATCAAATTGGCGTGAATGTATACAAATAATTGAAAACGATATTGGTTATCGACCACGAAATATACGTCGTTTGGTTGGACATCGTGGGCGATACTTGGTCGTAACGGTTGATGATAAATACGTGTATAAATTTCCGATTCGCAATCGCAACTATTGCGAAATGTGTATGCGCGAAAAAAAAATAACCGATGCATTGCGCGATGTTTCACCAATACACATTCCACAAATGAATGTTATAAATCATAATGGTACATATGTCCGCCGCTATGAATTTATTCGTGGTGCGCAAATGCCCGATGTTTCACCAAACGAAATCCGTGAACATATTGATGTGTTGGCACCGCAGATTGCACAATTTATATACGATATTGCCGCATCAAATCCAGGCCAAATTGCGTCTATGCGTGATATAACCGCCGAACCCGGATTCATGCGCGGATGGTTCCATAACGATATCTGTGACAATTTTATATTTGACCGCAGAACATATAAAATAATCGCCATCATTGATTGGGAAGATGCACGATTTATGGATTTTTCTAAATACTTTGATATTCCACGCGACGCGCCCGCAAACGAATTAATGACCGCCGTACGACGCGAATATATACGCATTTTTGGATGATTGTTGCGGCGATTAAATACTAATTAACCGGCACCAATTTACCGCCATTGTCGCGTTTGGCATTAATCCAACACGTTGCGCCATTACGTGGTACGGCCATGGCGTATTTGGTATGCTTTTCGGCATATATATTTATTCCATTCATTGCGGTGTCGCCAATCCGGCACAGTGGTAAACATCGGTCGTCGGATGTGTGACCATACCCCGCGTCGCATTCCCATGGGCAATTATTTTCACCAATCACGCCACCGGTATAGTGCGCATTTGTCGGCGCATTCGTGCATTTATTCGCCAATTTATAAAGTTTGGCCCCTGACCAGGCCTCATCTTGTAACCATATGCCAACACCCGGTAATATATAATATTGCAAAGTAAATTTCGTATATAACCCCGTTTGCGTTTCATAGTTCAGAAATGCATATACCTTATTCCCATCTTTGTCATATGCGCCTGAACCTGTATACAACCCCATACCACAGTTGGTTATCGTGTATGGATATGTTTCTTGTTCGCGGGATGTACAAGCCGCACTATAAATACTTTGCAGACCAGATAATTCCAACACATCTTGGATTGTTTGGGTGAATAATGGACAATGTATTTTGGTGTCATCACCGGGACAATAATTACATGCCGGACACCCAACGCATTTGCCCGCGTCATCCAAATAATATCCCGCATTACACGTTGCAGCGCGGGCCGCGCCAAAACAAAGCACAAAGAACAAACTGCAAAGTACAATTGGCAATTTGCACGTATGCCGTGCATGCAACATTTTACTATGAATTGCCGCGCATTGTCCGTCCTTGTCACACCGGTACGTTCGCGCGTGCCCGCGGTATGACGACGGTTTGGAACGCCGTGTCTTGTTCCAAAGAATTAGAAATATGAATTCGTAAAGCATAATATGTCCCCATTTGATTTATTAAATTAAAAACACCGCAAATAAATCGCGGTCGGGGTGTTGAGAAATCATACGTTTTAATGACTCTTGTAATCTTTTGCAATATATGCATTATAACCACAAGCACCCCAACCAACATTGGGGAATAAAACACACGGTGCAAAATTGTGAATTTCTGTGGAATCACGATGACTTTCGCACCGAAAACGTAAAGGCTTCTCACAGCCCCGAACCCAATTCCCATTGGATTCGATATCCATTATACTTTATTTGTGCGACAAAGACAATATGTTTAATTGCAAAGAAAAAACCGCCAAACGGCGGCATATTTTTTTTAGTTTGCAGCGGTTGCGGCCAAACGTTTGCGCCCCGCAGCACGACGGCGATTCAGCACATCGCGTCCGCCCTTGGTCGCCATGCGTGCACGAAACCCGTGTTTGTTCACGCGACGTGTCTTGGACGGTTGATAAGTACGTTTTGTTGCCATAATAAAATCCTTTTGTGCACCTATTTAAGCATACGTTTTTACAAAACGCAACATTTTTATTTGCTTTTTGTAAAACTAATCTTTTCAATTGCGTTTTTTATCAAAAAATACACATACAACGACATAAACAGCCGCCACTGTGTCATATTTCGTTTTTGCGCCATGTATAAACACCCCCACAGATAACTATTTTGATTTAACCAACCCGAGTTTCTTTAACGCCTCGGTCGCAAGATAATATACGAATAAAGCATAAAAAACGCGCCACAATGGTAAAAACATTTTATACCCCCACGTCTTTACATTTACCGCATTCGCCCACGAACCCGATTACCCAGCCGCCTGAGGGCGTTGCGAATACGTATCGCATTTCGCAGATTTGCCGTAATCGTGCGTAATTGCCATAACATAATGCGATCAGATTCCGGATCATCGGAAAAAGATTTTTCCAACGCTTCCGCTTCTGCTAATGTCATATCAAGTACACTCATTTCCTCACCATCGTACCTACAAAAGGCTATTTTGTCAATACAAAAATTCGCTTATAATGCTTGACCCGTTGTGCGAATTTTTGCTATTGTTTCATTGTTAAAAAACAAGGGAAATTCAGTATGTCCGATATAATTAATTCTAATGAAATAAACGAAATCAAAATTCCGACTTCGTCCATTGAACATGAAATGCGCACCAGTTTTTTGGATTATGCGATGTCGGTTATTGTTGACCGTGCATTGCCTGATGTTCGTGATGGGTGCAAACCGGTGCATCGTCGTATTTTGTATGTTATGAATGATGTTGCGCCCGCGACCAAGCCAACAGTTAAATCGGCACGTATCGTCGGTGATGTTATGGGTAAATATCATCCCCATGGCGACAGTTCTATTTACGAGGCGATGGTTCGTATGGGCCAAGATTTCTCTATGGGGGAAATGCTGGTCCAGGGCCAAGGTAACTTTGGTTCCCGCGACGGTGACAAAGCGGCCGCCATGCGTTATACCGAGGCGCGATTGTCAAAACTTGGGGCATCGTTAATGGAAGATATGGATAAAGATACCGTTGATTGGCAACCAAACTTTGATGGCACGTTGCAAGAACCGGTTGTTTTGCCGACCAAGTTCCCGAATTTCTTGGTAAACGGTGGTTCGGGTATCGCCGTTGGTATGGCAACAAATGTTCCAACATATAATTTGGGTGAAATTTGTAACGGCATTTTGGCAATTCTGGACAATCGCGATTTGTCAGATGACGAATTGTTTACAATCATTCCTGGACCCGATTTCCCAACAGGGGCGATGATTATGGGACGCGCCGGTGCATATAAGGCACACACCACAGGTCGCGGTTCTATTATTGTTCGCGCAAAAACACATATGGAAACATTTCACGACCACCCGGCGATTGTTGTAGATGAAATACCGTACCAGGTAAACAAGGCGCAAATGATTGTCAAAATCGCCGAATTGGCAAAAGAAAAACGCATAGAAGGAATTTCGGAAATTCGCGACGAATCATCCAAAGAAGGATTGCGCATCGTCATTGAATTAAAGCGTGATGCAATTGCAGATGTGGTGTTAAATCACTTGTTCCAATATACAGAAATGCAAACAAATTTCCCGGTTAATATGATGGCATTGAACCGTGGACGCCCCATGCTGTTTAATGTGCGTGGTGTATTGGATGCGTTTATTGAATTTCGCGAAGAGGTTATTCGTCGTCGTACAATATTTGACCTGAATAAAGCACGCAACCGTGCACATACGTTGTTGGGATTGTCGGTGGCGGTTGGCAATTTGGACGAGGTAATTGAACTGATTAAATCATCGGCCAGCCCCGAAGACGCACGTAACGCATTGGTTTCCCGCGGATGGAAGGCATCAGATATTGAAAGTTACATTCAGCTGATTGATGACCCAAATACGGAATACAAAGACGGCATGTTCTTTATGTCCGAAGATCAGGCACGTGCGATTCTGGAATTGCAATTACATCGGTTGACAGGATTGGAACGCGATAAATTACACAATGATTTGACAGAACTGGGTGCAACAATTCGCGACCTGCTAGATATCTTGGGCAGTCACGCGCGTATCATTCAAATTATTCGCGACGAAACAACCGCGGTACGTGACAACTGGGCATCGCCACGCCGTACAGAAATATCAGATGCCGAAATTGACATTGATATCGAAGACCTGATTGCACGCGAAGACATGGTTGTGACTGTTACAAATACGGGATATATCAAACGTGTTGCATTGGACACATATCGCGCGCAAAAACGCGGTGGCAAGGGTCGCAATGCAATGACCACAAAAGAAGACGACTATGTCGTACAGGTATTTGTTGCAAATACTCATACGCCGTTATTATTCTTCTCGTCCAAGGGACTGTGTTATAAATTAAAAACGTATAAATTACCCGAAGCGGCGGCGGCGGCCAAGGGACGTCCGTTGGTAAATCTGTTGCCGTTGGCGGCAGGCGAAACAATTACGGCAATTTTACCGGTCGCAGACGCAGATGTCGAACGCGTTAAGAATTCTGGCAAAGAACACTTCTTGATGTTTGCAACGGCATCCGGCACGGTACGTCGTAACCGCATGTCTGATTTTGATTCAATTCGCGCAAATGGAAAAATTGCCATGAAATTAGACGATGGCGACAGTCTGATTTCTGTGTTGCCATGTAATGAATACCAAGATGTATATTTGGCGACATATCGCGGTCGTTGCATACGATTCCCAGTGCCAGAAATTCGTGTATTTGCGGGACGTAATTCAACAGGTGTTCGCGGCATTACATTGGGACACGACGATAAAATTATCGGCATGGCGATGTTGAACCATGGCGAAAGCGATAGCAGTATCCGCAACGCATATATTAAACAATCACGTGCGGCACGTCGTGCGGCGACCGGTATTGACGAAGATGCCGGTGACGCAGATGACGAAACCACAACCGATGTTGTTTTAACAGATGAACAAATGAAACAAATGGCGGCGACAGAACAATTCATTTTAACTGTTTCGGAAAATGGGTTTGGCAAGCGCACCAGTTCATATGAATATCGCACAACACATCGTGGTGGCGGCGGATTCACCAATATTAAATTGGGCGGTAAAAATACTGCGGTGGCGGGTGCATTCCCGGTGGACGACAGCCATGATATTATGATGGTGACCGATGGCGGTAAAATTATTCGTACACCAGTTTCAGATGTACGCATCGCTGGGCGCAGTACGGCGGGTGTAACATTATTCCGTACCGCGGAAAACGAACGGGTTGTATCGGCGATTTCAATCACATCGGATGATGATGCCGACGATGCACCGGAAATAACAGAATAAAAAATGCCGGCGTTTGCCGGTGTTTTTTTACACAAATTCTGTAATGGAATACTTTTTTATTCCCGGCGCATGCAATCAATCGGTGACAGGTCCGCGGCGCGCATGGCGGGGAATATACCAGATGCAATTCCGCACGTAATTGCAATCGCACCGGATACAATAATTGCAATAAAAGAAAACGGAACATACATCCCCAGTATTATTCGACCAACAAATTGTGTAATGCCAATTCCCAATATTAACCCAATCACTGCACCACATGACGATATAAAAACAGATTCCATCAAGAATTGAAATGCAATATGTCGTGCGCATGCGCCGACCGCACGACGTATTCCAATTTCACGACGCCGTTCCACAACCGCAACCAACATCATATTCATAATTCCAATTGCCCCAACCAGTAATGATACCGACGCAACCGTTATTATCAATATCTTCATATTGCCAGTTATACGATTCAGCGATTCCATTATCTGGCGCATGTCAAAAATCTGAAAATCGTCTGCGTCATTGTCGCGTAAACGGTGGCGCATTCGCAGAATAGTTTTAATTTGTTCTATCACAATATCATTATCGGCATACGGAAATAATCGAATGCCAATTACAGGTATTGAATTTATAAACGAATCGCCATTTATTCGCCGCTTTAATGTCCCCAGCGGTACAATCACCATATCATCCATTGACCCCAGTGCCGTATCGCCACGCGGTCGCATAACCCCAATTATCGTAAACGGTATATTTTTTATACGCAATGTGTAACCAACAGAATTTTGGGGCAACCCCAACTCTTCGGCGGCACGCGGACCAATTATTGCATGCAGTGTATGATTACGAATGTCAATATCATCAATAAATCGTCCATATTGAATTTGTGTGCTTAATACATCACGATAGTCTGGGTATGCGCCGATAATTACAGAATGTATATTCTTGTTACCGTATACCAATTGTGCACTGGCCATTTGTGCTGGGGTTATTGATTGAATGCCCGGCAATGCAGAAATATATTCTGCGTCATCAATGGTTAATGTCGTAACCGTACCAACATGTACATTGCCACGCGTGGCCGCGCCGGCACGAACCATGATGGTATTTGTACCCAAATCTGAAAAATGGTTATTGATATGATGGTCAACCGTTTCACCAACCGCAATCATAATCACCACAGCCATAACACCAATAACAACGCCCAATATAGTCAATATATACCGCAACCGATGCGATAAAATGGAAACTTTTGCTTCGGAAATAATATCGGTTAAATGCATGGTCTATAAAAATTTATCAAAATGACACGCCGCCGGTCATTAGGGATGTGTTCACATTGGTTTTATAATTGAAAACAAATCTGCCATGATATATAATCAGCGTGTATTGTTTGCAAAACACGTAACGGGGTATCGCATGGACAGTGAATATTTTTCATCAATAAACGATGTATCAAAGCGGCTGGGCGTGCCGGCATATACCCTGCGTTATTGGGAAAAACAGTTTCCATCGGCCATTCGTCCCACAACAGGAGCAGGCGGCCGTCGGTACTATCGCACGGAAACAGTAAAAAAAATAGAAACAATAAAATCGTTGCTATATACCCGTGGAATGACAATTGCCGGGGTTAAAAAGTTAATGCGCGATGGTAACTTTCCTGATTCTGATGACGAATTTAATATCACCAAATCACCCGTGCATAATTCACATGATGCGGGAAATGACATAACGTCAACAAAATCCCCCAGCATTGATACAGATATGATTGATTCTGCGGTTGCATTGTTGCAAACGGCACGTGATTTATTGCAATAACATTCATAATATGATTCACCGGTGTTTGTATTACATATCGGAACGCCACAGACACTGAACATTTTTTTGCGAATAAGAACAGTCTGGTATAAAAAAAAGCCCCCAAATCGGGGTAAATGTTATTCTGTACGTAACATATTACGCACGGGCATCAATGCGGTCGCACGCGTGGCAATTTCATCATTCAGGTTTGCCCCCGCCAAATCAACCGCATATTTTATTGAATTTGCAAATGCCAATGCGTCACTGTTCCCGTGGGTTTTTACCGAAAAGCCTTTCAGTCCCAAAAACGTTGCACCCGCATACGAACGTGGGTCAATTTTATGCTTTAACCGTTTGAACACATGCACCAAGAAAAACGTTCCAATAATTGCCAGCAACGATTTTTTCAGGTTTTCAACCAACACACGTTTTATCAATTTTGCCGTGCCTTCGACCGTTTTTAATACAATATTACCGGTAAAGCCGTCGGTAACAACAACCTGGACCCGACCGGCGGAAATATCGTTCCCTTCGACAAATCCGATATATTCATACGGTAATTTGTCGCGGTTTTCGCTTAACACCCGGTTCAAATGTTGCAGTGTTTCATTACCTTTGGTATCTTCGGCACCGATGTTCAGAACACCCAATTTTGGCCGTGGCATTTTACCAATTATTTCGGCATAAACAGACCCCAGAATTGCAAAATCAAACAAATTTTCCGCGTCACACGACACATTGGCACCCAAATCCAAAACAACCACACGCGAATCCCCACCACCGGACGGCAACATTGTTGTTATCGCCGGACGCGAAATTCCATCAATGGTTTTCAATGCCAATTTTGATATCGACATCAAAACACCGGTGTTACCGGCACTGACCACAGCCTGGGCCCCACCATCACGAACATCCCGAATTGCCATGTACATTGACGTGTCTTGGGCGTGGCGAATTACATCACGCACCTTGTCTGTGGGGCGAATGACATTTGGTGCGTGAACAATTGTCGAATTACGTGAAACACGTGGATATTTTGCCATTAAACGACGTAATTTTTGTTCATCACCAAATACGCGGAAATGCACAGAATCTTCACCATTCTGGTACAAGAATTGATTTATCCCACCCAATACAACATTGGGCCCCTTGTCCCCACCAAATGCATCAATGGCAATAATCTTTTTTTGTTCTGACATTTTTCTGTATAAAAAAAGCAGAAAGGCATATCACAAATGCCTGTCTGCAATTATTGTTTAACGAAAACTATTTCGCACCACATGCAGGACACACATGATGTGGACGTTTCTTTTCGCCACATGTCTTGCAAACACCGCATGGCATAATGCTTAATGCGTCATGACTGCGACGTTGTGCACTGCGTGCTTTACTGGTTTTACTTTTTGGCGTTGCCATTTTGTTATCCTTTTGTTATTTTTCAATCTTGTATTCTATTATAATATCACCCGTTTGCAAGCAAAAACTGGTGAAAGTGGTTAAGTGCCAGTGGCAATTGTTATTGAGATAAAATTCATAATTACACGGCTAATCCCAATTTAACGGCCACTAACACCTATACTAACCACTTATGCTATATATCCAACAACTGTTGTTGACGACCACCGTCGCGCGCCAGTTTTTCTGCACGTTCTTCGTCACGGGCAATTTCACGAACACGACGTACATATGCACCCGTACCAACCGGTATCAAACGACCAACAATCAGGTTTTCGTTTATACCGACCAATTTATCGGTTGAACCAGAAATTGCCGCATCAACCAAAACCTTGGTTGTTTGTTGGAACGACGCGTTGGAAATAAACGAACGTGATGTCAACGACGCACGTGTCAACCCAACCAGAACCTGGGACGCTTCGGCAACGCGGCCGCCGTCGTGTGCAACACGTGCATTTTCTTCTTCGAAATCAACACGGTCAACAACCTGTCCCATCAAGAATCCTGTATCGCCCGGATTTATGATTTCAACACGACGCGTCATTTCACGTATCAAGATTTCAATATGTTTATCGTTAATTACCACACCTTGCAGACGGTAAACGGCCTGAATCTGTTCAACCATAAAGGTTGCCAGGGCTTTCTGGCCCAGGATACGCAGAATATCTTGGGGTACCGGTTCACCGTCAACCAGTTTTTCGGCACGTTTAACAACATCACCACTGCGCACCAACAGGTTTGTTCCCTTTGGCACCGCATATTCAACCGGTGCCGTTCCATCGGCCGGTTCAATGCGAATGATGATTTTAGATTTCGCGTCTTCTAATTCAACGGTACCATCTGTTTCCGCCAATAATGCCGGGTTGGTTGGGCGACGAACCTCTAACAATTCTTCTACCCGTGGCAAACCGCCGGTAATATCGCTGGTACGTTTGGTCTGAACCGGAATACGCGCCAAAATATCACCTGCGCGAACCGTTGCGCCGTTTGCAACATTCAGAACAGAATATATCGGCAACAAGTATTCGGCAATCTTTTTACCCCCCAGTGATATAACATTACCTTTGTCATCAACCAATGTCACCGCCGGTTTCAGGGCTTTCTTGGTATTTGTCTTCCAATTTATAACCTTGCGCGAAACAATACCCGTCATTGAGTCAACTTCTTCCTGGTACGAAACGTTTTCAAGCAAGTCGTTAAATTGAACAATACCGTCTTTTTCGGCAATAATCGTATTGGAATACGGATCCCATTCGGCAACCTTGGCACCACGTTCAACCGTTTCACCATCGTTTACGATTAACATTGATGCATACGGCAAAGATGTGCTGAACAATTTTTCGCCTTTGGCATCAACAATATTCAATTCGCCATTACGCGACAGAACAACAACACGACCAACAGAATTCTTAATCGTATTTACACCTGTCAATTTAATGGTACCGGCAACAGGCGCCTCTATAAAGTGACTTTCGGCACCACCGGCGGCAACACCACCAATATGGAACGTACGCAGTGTCAACTGGGTACCAGGTTCACCAATGGATTGCCCCGCGATAATACCAACGGCTTCGCCAACATGAACCAGCGCATTGCGCGACAAATCCATACCATAACATTTCGCGCACAGCCCATCCGAACAACACGTCAGCACAGAACGTACATCCACACTGGGCAGCCCAGATTCATTAATCTTTTTCGCCGCAGATTTTGTAATCAATTCACCTGCTGGAACAATCATTTCTTTGGTCAACGGGTGAATGATATCATGCGCCGCAGTACGTCCCAAGACCACATCACCCAACGCCACAGACAGTGTTGAACCCTGGTACACAGGCTTTGCCGTAATAAATTCAGACGTACCACAATCATGTTCGGTAATAACCGTGTTCTGGGCCAATTCAACCAAACGACGGGTCAGATATCCTGCCTCGGCTGTCTTTAAGGCTGTGTCTGACATACCTTTACGCGCGCCGTGCGTTGACGTAAAGTATTCCGACATGGTCAAACCTTCCTTAAAGTTGGAAATAATCGGAACTTCAATAATAGAACCGTCTGGTTTCTGCATCATACCACGCATACCGGCCAACTGTTGAATTTGGCGTTTTGAACCACGGGCACCGGACAGTGCCATCATCAACACAGAATTCCAATTGTCCCCGGTCGTTTTACCCAACGCGGCGTATGCCAAATCACCCAATTTATCGGTTGTTTTCTGCCACAGGTCAATCAGCTTATTGTGACGTTCACCCGCAGACAACAAACCATTTTGGTACTGCGATTCGATTTCTTCGGCTGCCTTTTCGGCATCACCAATCATCTTTTCCTTTTCTTCTGGAATAACGATATCGTTAAATCCAATGGAAATACCACTGCGGGCGGCCTGTTCGAACCCGGTGTTCTTTAACGCATCGGCCAACAGAATGGTTTCTTTATCACCACAACGTTCATATGTTGTCGCCAACAACGCCTTGATTTCTTTAACAGGCATAACCTTGTTCACCAAATCAAACGGCATATCGTCACGTTTTGGCAACAATTCACCCAAAATCATGCGCCCAGCGGTCGTTTTATAAACTTTACCATTAATACGTGCAACAATTGGCGTATGCAGTGTAATTGTATTGCTTTCCAAGGCCAACTTTACTTCGTCCATATTGGCAAAACGCGGCGATTTATCGTCATGTTCACCATTAATCAACGAAATATAGTACACACCCAACACCATGTCTTGTGATGGAACAATCATTGGTTCACCATTTGCCGGCGACAGAACGTTGTTTGACGACAACATTAATGTGCGCGCTTCCAATTGTGCCTCTAACGAAATTGGAACGTGAACAGACATCTGGTCACCGTCAAAGTCGGCATTAAAGCCCTTGCAAACCAATGGATGCAGACGGATTGCCTTGCCTTCTATCAAAACAGGTTCAAACGCCAACAGCGACAATCTGTGTAACGACGGTGCACGGTTTAACAATACCGGATGTTCGTGAATAACCTTTTCCAGCATTTCCCATACAACATCTTCGCCGTTTTCAACCATTTTGCGTGCGGTTTTCAGCGTATTCGCATAATCACCCGCCATCAAACGTGCAAACACAAATGGCTTAAATAATTCCAGTGCCATTGTCTTTGGCAAACCAACCTGGTGCAATTTCAAGGTTGGACCCGACACAATAACCGAACGACCCGAATAATCAACACGCTTACCCAACATGTTCATACGGAAACGTCCCGATTTACCACGCAACGAATCAGACAATGATTTCAGCGGCCGACGATTTTGCGAAACCATTGGGCGCGCCTTGTGCCCATTATCAAACAGGGAATCAACCGCTTCCTGTAACATGCGTTTTTCATTACGAATAATAATTTCCGGCGCATGCATTTCCATAAAACGTTTCAGGCGGTTATTACGAATAATCACACGACGATACAAATCGTTCAGGTCAGATGCCGCAACATGCCCCGCATCCAATGTGACCAGTGGGCGCATATCTGGCGGAATAACCGGAATGATGTCCGGCATCATCCATGCCGGGTCGGTCTTGGAATCCAAGAACGCTTCGACCAACTTTAATTGCTTAATTATTGATTTACGTTTCGCTTCGGACTTGGTTTCGGCCAATTCTGCACGCAAACGCGTTCTTTCATCACCCATATCCAGGTTGGAAATAATACTGCGCACACCTTCGGCACCAATGCCAACATGAAATGCGTCGGCACCAAATTCTTCGACTGCGGCCTGGTATTCATCTTCACTGATAACATCATATTGTTTCAGGTTTGTTAAACCCGGTTCAATAACAATGTATGCATCATATGAAATAACCTGTTCTAATTTCTTTTGGGGTAAATTATTCAATAACGTCGCAATTTTACCTTCGCGCAGGAACCATGTATGCGCAACCGGCATTGCCAATTTGATATGCCCCATACGTTCGCGACGCACGGCGGACGAACCAACCTCTACCCCGCAACGTTCACATACAACGCCACGGAATTTAATTCTTTTATACTTACCACACGCACATTCATAATCTTTGACCGGGCCAAAAATTTGCTGGCAAAACAGACCTTCGGCCTCTGGCTTTAATGAATGATAATTAATTGTTTCAGGCTTTTTAACTTCGCCATGGGACCAAGACAGAATTTCTTCGGGTGACGCAATCGTAATGCGCAACGCGTCAAACTGTTCCTTGGTTTCAATTTGTCCAAATATCTTCTGCAACATATTTGTCATATCTTATAGCTCCTTTCAGTCGCTTTATGTTAATTGCTGGTTGATGGTTGTTGGTCGTCAGTTGTTAATAAATATAACCAACAACTAACAACCAAAAAGCCAACAACTAATCAATCTTTTTCGGTGTCATTGCCAGACCCAATCCGCGCAATTCGCGCACCAAGACATTAAATGCCTCTGGCGTGCCCATTTGGATATCATTGCTGCCGGAAATGATGGATTCGTACATCTTGTTACGGCCAACAATGTCGTCTGATTTAACAGTCAACATTTCACGCAGCAGGTGTGCGGCACCATGTGCTTCTAAGGCCCAAACCTCCATTTCACCCAGTCGCTGGCCACCCATGTGGGCTTTACCAGACAATGGCTGTTGGGTAACCAATGAATAGCTGCCGATGGAACGCGCATGAATCTTTTCATCAACAAAGTGATGCAGTTTCAACATGTACATAACACCAACCGTTACCGGGCGTGCAAACTTTTCACCGGTCATACCATCGTATAAGGTAAATTGCCCTGTTTCGGGTAATCCTGCTAATTTCAGCATTGAACGAATGTCGTCTGGACTGGCCCCGTTAAAGGTCGGGGTCGCCATTGGAACACCTTCGCGTAACAAAGACGCTTCGGCACGAACATCGGTATCGGTCATCTTGGACAATTTTTCTGCCGTTGCCGGACCATAAATCTTGCCCATGATATTACGCAAATCGTCGGTTACGGCACGTTTTGCGCGAACTTCGTCCAAAACATCGCCGATTTGTTTACCCAACGTACGCGCGGCCATACCAAGGTGCGTTTCCAAAATCTGGCCGATGTTCATACGCGACGGCACACCCAACGGATTCAGAACAATATCAACCGGTGTACCATCTTCCATGTATGGCATATCTTCAACCGGAACAACGCGGGAAACAATACCCTTGTTACCGTGACGACCGGCCATTTTATCACCCGGTTGCAATTTCATTTTGTGGGCGATGTAAACCTTGACTTCTTTCAAGACACCGGCATTCAGTGAATTGCTTTCTGTCGCCTTGGCAACTTCGGCATCGGCCACTTCATTCAATGTCTTTAATTTCAGAACATGCTGTTCGCGTAATTCATCAATTTTAACCTGAACATCTTTGTTCTTTACGACCAATTTTTTAACATCGCTGGCACGGATTCCATCAAACACTTCGGCGGTTAATTTTTTACCGACGAATGGTTTCAGACTGCCCGAACCGGAATCAATGACTTCGTTTTCGGCCAATTGAAATACTTGGTCAGCAAAGCCCTTTTCTATAATTGCGATTTCTTCTTCGCGGTCTTTGTTAATTTGTTCAATTTTTTGCAATTCAATCATCTGGGTGCGTTCGTCTTTCTTGACACCATGACGCGTCAAAACGTTTACACCGATAACCGTACCTTCTTCGTTCGGTCCGACTTTCAGTGATGTATCTTTGACATTCAACGCCTTTTCACCAAAGATGTTGCGCAATAACGCCTCTTCTGGGGTTAACAAGGTTTCAGATTTTGGCGAAACACGCCCAACCAGAATATCACCCTGCTTTACGCGCGCACCGATATAGATGATACCGGATTCGTCCAGGTTTTTCAGTGCATCTTCACCAACGTTTGGAATATCGCGCGTCAGGCTTTCCGGCCCCAATTGTGTATCACGAACCTTGATTTCCTTTTCAACGATTTTGATAGATGTAAACGCATCATCGCGGGAAATACGTTCCGATATAACGATAGCATCTTCGTAGTTATAACCACGCCATGGCACAAACGCAACCAATACATTACGTCCCAACGCCAATTCACCATAGTTCATTGATGCGCCGTCGGCGATAATATCGCCTGCAGAAACACGGTCACCAACCTTGACCAATGGTTTTTGATGGATAATGGTTTCACTGTTGCTGCGTTCAAATTTTTCCAGGTTATAAATATCAACCCCTGTCACGACATTGCGACTGTTCATGCACTTTACCACAATGCGATTTGCATCAACGGATTCAACAATACCACTGTGCTTTGCGACCTTGCCCGTGCGGGAATCACGCGCAACTTCGCGCTCAATACCGGTACCAACCAACGGGGCCTGAACCCGCATCAGTGGAACCGCCTGGCGTTGCATATTGGAACCCATCAACGCACGGTTTGCGTCATCGTTTTCAACGAACGGGATTAATCCGGTTGCGATTGAAACCACCTGACGCGGTTCAACATCGATCATGTCAACGTCAGCCACCGGAACCATTGTAAATTCGCCATCAACACGTGCCGTAACGGTTTCACCCAATAATGCACCATGTTCATCGGTCGGGGTATTACCCTGGGCAATTTTGTGTCCCAATTCTTCATCCGCCGTCAGATAAACCATCTTGTCTGTAATTTTTCCGTTTTCAACAACGTAATATGGCGTTTCAATAAACCCGTATGGATTTACACGTGCATATATAGACAAGTGATTAATCAGACCAATATTTGCCCCTTCGGGTGTGTGAATTGGACACAACCGGCCATAGTGTGTTGGATGAACGTCACGTACGTCAATACCCGCGCGTTCACGGTTCAGACCACCCGGCCCCAATGCCGACACCAAACGTTTATGTTCCAATTCTGCCAACGGATTATACGCATCCATAAACTGGGACAATTGTGATGTACCCAAGAATTCGGAAACCAAGCTCATCAACGGTTTAACGTTAATAACGTCTTGGGGTTGCATGTTGGAAATATTCGGGCTGCTTAACGCTTCGCGTACCAGGCGTTCAATACGCACCATACCGGTACGGAAATTTTGTTCCAACAATTCACCAACCGTACGAACACGACGATTAGACAGATTATCAATATCATCAATAGTATCGCGATGATCGATAATATTTGTTAATGTCTTTAACACCGCCAAGAAATCCGTCTTTGTCAACAGACGTTCATCTTCTGGCCGTTTACCAGATTCAATTTTCAGACGCTTGTTCATCTTGAAACGACCAACCGCCGACAAATCATAATAAGCCGCCTCGAAACCTTGACGCAAGAACAAGTTAATCGCCGCTTCTAGTGTTGGGCGTTCGCCCGGACGAATGATATTATAAATTTCAATCAACGCCTCTTCCCGGTTTGCAGTTTTATCGGTAACCAGCGTATTGCGCATGTGCGATGAAACCGTTGTATTATCAATTGCGATTAACGAAATTTCCTTGACACCCATTTTGTCCAAATCTGACAAAACTTCTTCGGTTAATTCGGTACCAGCCGGGAATACAACGTCACCACCGTTCATAACTGGGTCAAATAGGTATTCACCCACCAGTGATTCTGGCAACATACCGTATTTCTTGGATGTCGTTGCAATTTTGGCCAGGCGTTTTGCATTTAATCTGTCACCTTTTGTGGCCAACGCCTTTTTATCCTTTGGATTAATAATATCGTAATTCAGACGATATTTTTCCAACCCATCAAACGCAGCCACATCGCCAATCCACATATTTCCATCAAAAGACAACGGCAAACGTTTATAAAACGCAGACAAGATTTCTGTATCACTCATCCCGCGAATTGATGCACTGCGCGGGTTTGCAATCCATTTCTTTTCATCGTCAACCGATGGCAAACACCGCAACAACACAGTTGCCGGAACCTTGCGCCGACGGTCAATACGAACATAAATTACACCCTTGGATTCTTCAAAATCAATCCAAGAACCGTGTTCCGGAATGATACGCGCAGTATATGTTGTTGGATTGCCGGCAACCTTGGCTTCCTTGGTTGTGGCAAACACAACACCCTGGGCACGGTGCATTTGTGATACGATAACACGTTCAACACCGGCGGCAATAAAGCTGCCACGTTCGGTCATTAACGGGACATCGCCCATGAATATCTCTTGTTCTTTGATGTCGCGCAATGTTTTTTTACCATCTTCTGCAACATCCCATAAAATCAATCTCAGCTTCAGTTTCAGTTTGCTGGAATATGTCATATTCCGCAACATGCATTCCTTGACATTATATACCGGCTTGTCCAAAGTGTATTCAACAAATTCCAAATCGGCAACACCTGCGTAATCCTTAATCGGGAACATGGATGAAAAAACGTTCTGCAACCCCATATTTTTACGATTTTGTGGTGCAACATCGGCCTGCAAAAAGTCTTTGTAGGAATTGTATTGAATTTCAACCAAGTCGGGAAGCGGAGTTTGCAAAAAACTTTTACCAAAAGATTTTCTAATTTTCTGGATAACTGCCATGGGTATCAATCCTTTTTTGTTATGCGTTTTGCAAACGAATCTATCGTCTTTTTTTTCGCCACCAAGCCCGCCCATAAAAATCTGGGCGGGTGGTGATTTGCCCCGAATATACGCCCGGGGCGTGCGTTTTTGTTTAGTTAAATTATTTCAATTCAACCTTGGCACCTGCTGCTTCTAACGATGCTTTCATTTTGTCTGCTTCGTCCTTCGCAACAGCTTCTTTTACGGTCTTTGGTGCAGATTCAACCAAGGCTTTTGCTTCGCCCAGGCCCAAACCTGTGATTTCCTTAACGGCCTTGATAACCGCCAATTTGTTCGCACCAACGTCGGCCAAAACAACGTCAAATTCAGACTTTTCTTCTGCAGCAGCAGCAGCCGGACCCGCAGCAACAGCCACAGCGGCGGCGGCACTAACGCCCCATGTTTCTTCCAATGCTTTGGACAGTTCAACTGCTTCCAAAACGGTCAATTTTGACAATTCTTCAACTAATTTCTGAATGTCTGCCATTTTTTGCTCCTATATATTCTTTTTTAGGTTTTTAATTCTTTTTTCCGTATTCGCCAGAAACACGTGCCAAGCGCGATGCCGGTTCAACCAATATACGCGCAATTGTACCACGAATTTCCAACAACGACGGCAGTTTGGATAATTGCACAATGCCATTCACATCCAATACGTCCGCATCCATTTTACCACCAACGATTGTCAAATTCGGATGTTCTTCGGCGAATTTGGCCAATACCTTGGTCACCGCCAGGCCGTCTGTTGCAATTGCAACCGCGGTCGGGCGTTTCATCATGTCGGACACAGGTGCAAAGTCGGTGTCTTTCAACGCCAACTTCATCAAACGGTTTTTGACAACCTTGAACAAAGATACAGAACCGCGCAATTCGTTACGCAAGATTTCCATTTCTTTTACGGTCAACCCATGGTTTTCAATAACGAAAACACCGTTTGCCGATTGAAGCGATGACTGCAACGATGAAATCAAATCTGATTTTTCTTCGCGTTTCATCTGTTATACCCTTACTACTTCTTTTGTTAACTTTCCATCCGGTGTTGCCACCGATATGGGGCCTTTTGTTCCTGCCCCAAAGAAACTTTTCTTTGTCTATGATGGGAATTAAGCGTTGCCGCACCATCAGTCTTGGACAGAAATCTGTTCTTTGTCGGCGACACATTACAGTCCGCCGACAAAAATTATTTTACATCAATTTTCAAGCCCGGACCCTGGGTTGTTGCAACAGATGCACCCAAGATATATTGCCCCTTGGCGGATGCCGGTTTAACCTTTTTCAATTGTTCAATCAATGCGTTTGCATTTTCAACCAATTGTTCGGTTGTAAACGACATCTTGCCCAGCCCGGCATGAATAATACCGTTCTTTTCTGCACGATATTCAATTTGGCCCGCCTTGGCGGTTTTTACTGCATCGGCAACGTTGTTTGTAACCGTACCCAGTTTTGGATTCGGCATTAACCCCTTGGGACCCAAGATACGTGCGATTTTCGACATTTTCGGCATCATATCCGGTGTCGCAATTACACGATCAAAGTTAATTTCACCGCCGGCAACACGTTCAATCAAATCTTCGCCACCAACGACGTCGGCACCTGCTTTCTGGGCTTCATCGGCCGAATTAACAGTAAACACCGCAACACGTACAGTTTTGCCCGTACCATTTGGCAATGACAACATGCCGCGAATATTCTGGTCTGCCTTGGTTACATCAATACCCAAGCGAACTGCGATTTCCAGACTTTCATCAAATTTTTTGGAACAGAACGGACGCAATGCATCAACTGCATCAGCCAGCGTGTAAACCATATCGCGATTTAATTCCGCCCAAGTTTGCTGTCTTTTTGTTGCTTTCATGTCTTTATTCCTCCACCTTTACGCCCATTGAACGGCATTGACCCGCAACGATATTCATCGCAGATTCAATGGTAGAGCAATTCAAATCCGGCATTTTATTTTCTGCAATTTCTTTGATTTGCGCACGTGTAATTGTACCGACAAAATCACGACCCGGCTTGTGCGAGCCAATCTTTAATTTCAACGCCTTTTTAATATAGTATGATACCGGCGGCAATTTCATAATAAACTCGAAACTGCGGTCTGTATACACCGTGATAATACACGGAATCGGCATGCCCGGTTCTTTATCAGACGTTTTATCGTTAAATTGTTTGCAGAATTCGGCGATATTAACACCCGCCGCACCCAACGCCGGCCCAATCGGTGGCGCAGGATTTGCCTGTTTGGCGGGGACAACCAACTTCACAATCCCCTTTAATTCTTTCTTTGCCATTTTTTACTCCATCTTTTGTTTTTTTTGAGTCTTTGTGGTACGATGTTGGCGCATCTGCCACAAACTTTAATGCCACATGGGAATTACCCCACACAACACATTAAACCCGTTCAACCTGGGTGAAATCAAGTTCCACACTGGTTTCGCGACCGAACACCAAAATCGTTACGGTCATTTTTTGTTTTAAGTTATCAACTTCGCTGGCAATACCATTAAAGCCCGCAAACGGCCCATCAATAACATGTACTTCTTGACCCACCTCGTAATCAACCTCGTCACTGGCGGTCGCCCCCTCCTCTACTTGACGCATCAGACGACGCGCCTCCTCTTCGGTGACTGCAATCGGCTTGTTACGGGCACCCAAGAACATAACCACCTGGGGCAACAACTTTACCAACGAAAAAGTTTCGTTATTCATAACCATCTGAACTACGATATAACCCGGAAAAAACTTTCTTTCGGTCTTAACGCGCTTACCCCCCTTAATCTCAGTCACTTCGCGCGTCGGCACCAGAATTTCACCAAAATACGCATTCAGGCGACGCTTGTCAATCTGTTCACGTAACGAACGCGCAACCTTGTCTTCGCAACTCGTGTGCACATTTACAACGAACCACTGCATTTTATCTTCCATCTGCGTCCCTTTTTGCTTCGTTTTTTTATTTTTTTAGAAAATCCACCCAACAACGGTATTCAGCACACTGTCCACGACAAAAAAGAACAATGCCGCCAACCCAGAAAACACCAAAATCATGATTGTTGCACGAATAACCGCATCACGCGATGGCCATACAATTTTGAACCATTCACTGCGCACCGATTTAATATATTCCAGCACTTTTTTCATCAATTTTTCCACCGTTTGCGGGCGTTTTTTCCTGGCAGGGGCAAAAGGAATCGAACCCTTATCCGCGGTTTTGGAGACCGATATTCTACCGTTGAACTATGCCCCTGTATCCGTTTACGCCCTTGCACCCAACAGTCCGTGGTACAATAGCACACCCGAATAAAAAATCAAGTGGAAATATTATAATGTTTATGTCTTTTTTGCGCAAGCAAAAAAGCATTCGTTGTATACGAAAGATTACGCCATACCCCGCGTATTGGTTTTGCGACACGGTAAACGATTAAAAAGTGTTCACAATTAAATATAACACACCCATAGATTACACCAACAATACGAATCGGTTTATAATTTTTCACCCTTACCTATTATTGTCTTATTTTTTTCCTTGCATGGGGCATGGTTGTTTTTCTAGAATCCAATAAAAGCATAGGAAGAGGGAACACGTGCCAGACCGCATAGAACCGCCAATTTTGTTATCACGGATGTTAACATTCGTATTTGCCGCCGCCGCGGTTATGTTGGTGGTTATGATTGTTACTGTCGCGAATATGTTTCCACTGACCCGTCCCCAGGTTTTTATTTTAACCACCCAACCACGCGCCGATGTTGAAATGGTGGTTCAGGCAATGTCACCAGACGATGCAAATGTTGAAATGTATAAAATCAACTTTATCAAAGAATACATCAAGGCACGCAATGAAATTGTAACAGATAGGCAATTTATGCGAAAAAAATGGGACAATTCTGAATACGGCATTGTGCGAAATTGGTCTGGGGATGCGGTGTTGCGCGATTTTTATCAAACATCAATGGTAAATGCGATTCTGAATGATATGCCTGAATTTGAGTTTCAATGTCCGGTGGAATTTCGCAACGGCGCAATAAAACCGTATCGTGGGGATGATACATACCAGGTCAGTTTTAGTTATTTCTGTTCAGATAGCAATAGACAAAGCCCACGGAAAGATTATACCATTATAGTAAAATTAGAATTTGATGCCAACGCGGGGCGGCCAATGCGGTGGGCGAACCGTATAAATAATCCGTTGGGTATACGGATTTCAGAATACAACGTTGGCAATGGCGGGGACCCACTGAACGGGTTTTCGGATGATGCGCAATAAAAAAGAAAGGAAAGACAGATGAATCTGATTCGGGCAATTTTTATCAATATTTGTGTTGTGGCGATTTCATTTCCCGCCATGGCCATCGTGCAAACGGCATGGGACAACCCGACCGCAAATATGGCCGTCGGCAGTACCAAGCCAGGCTATGCCCAATTGGCGTGGACGCCGGGTGCAGTTTTGCCAGTTAAATTGCGCAGTGGTATGGTTACAATGATAACGTTGCCAAATGGCGAACAAATTGAAGATGCGGTTATTGGTGACAATACGTCGTTTTCAATTGACACGACCCAGGGCGACCGTACATTGTTTATAACGCCAAGCGGTACCAATCAAGGCAATGACACAAACCTGATTGTGATGGGAAAATCTGGGAATAATTATACATTCTATCTGCGGGCCGAACCACTTAATTCATCTGAAATCACATATTCCCAGGTTGATGTTACACTGGATGGCAACGGCGTCATTGCAGGCGCAACCACGGCACGCAGCGGTGCATCATCGGCCGGAATGGGGTCTATATTTCGCAAATCAGCAAAGACATCTGGAACACTTGGGGTTGATGGCGAAGACTATGGGTGGATTAAGTCAATGAAAATTGACCCGTCAGAATTTCGATTCGACATGGATATATTTGTACCCAACCCAGACGATTACGTTATCGCCCCCGAACGCGTGTGGCGCGACAGAATATTTACATACATTGACTTTGGCGACAAGGTTATTGCCATGACCCAGCGACCAGTTGTATCATTATTGGTCGAAGGCGGCGAATCGCCGGTTGGATTTCGCACCGATGGGGAAGATGGGCGTTTGTTGATAGTAGAGGCGGTTGGCGACATGGTTCTGCGCAGTGGTCAACGCATTGTGTGCATTAAAAAGCGCGAGAAACCGTTCTTGATTGCAGATACGGCATCTGTCATGGCATTGGCCGAAGCGAACGTTGCACAATCAATGGCATCAACACAATCGTTGAACAACGCGGCATATGTGATGCCTGCCGCCGGTGTTAACGGTGCCGTAAACGCAGGATATATAACCATGCCCAGTGCAATTCCAAATACAACAAATGGTGCCGTGATGTATCAACAACAAATGATACCATCATATACCGGAACCGGTGCATCGGGGGTAAATATGATTCCGACCGAACGTTTAACCGCGGGTTCATACCTGCCGAATACGAATATACCACTGATACCAAGTAACCAAAGCGGTGTTGCCGTTGAATTAAAATCAGATACGTCGGTCAAGGCACTGGACGATTATTGGACGGGCTTGTTGGCGAAATTTAGCGGCGATGACGGCAAAGGTCTGTTAACGCCATACAAAGACAGTGTGTTCTTTGCGGTTGATGAACAAGGCGTTGGCGAATTGGGATCGCGTGCGTCAACCGCCCGACTGTATCGGTTGCGCATTGGACCGATGTCTGATATTGACACCGCCCAAAAATTATGCGACCAATTGTTAAAGTTCAGTGGTAACAGTTGCCATGTGGTTAGAATACAATAAATATTAATGGACATATACATGCCTGTGTCAAAACCAAATATATTTTCTGTCAATGCAATAAAAAACGGTATCCGTGGATTACCCCGGGCGACGCGTTGGCTGTTGCTGGCCGCGGCAATATTGATTGTTGTGATACTGATGACAGTGTTATTGACCGGGCGTTTTAATCGGGCGCGTCCAATTGCAACCAATGATTTGCCAATTGAATTGACATTAAAGTCAGAAACCATTTCTGATATAAACAATACAAATGAAATTGATTGGGGCAATGTAACGGTTGGCGATTCAGAAACAGGTGAAATTGAAATATCAACCACAGCACGCGCAAACGTTCGTATTACGTTTTCGCGTGATATTGATGGGTTTGTACAAAAACAAACATGTAATGCGGTAAATGTTGTGGACAACAGTATTTCATGTCGCGTGTTTTTGACGTATACCCCAACGCGTGAAAGTGTCGAAAACACAATGCTCTTGAACATACATTGGTGGGGCGAACGCGAAAAAGAAGAAATCGCCCAGGTTCGCACCATAAAAATAAAACTGGGGGCGGTATCACCGATACCGGCTTCCGCGCCCGCGCCAATACCGGTACAGACGCCATCGCCTGTGGCCGAACCTGTACCCGTGGCCGAGCCTGTGCCCGTTGCGCCCCAGCCGACGTTGCCCGATATTGATGACGGGGTACGCGAAACCGTTGATGCCCTGGCGGGGGATGATAGTTTCTTTGATTTAGAACCAGAACCAATACCAACGGTTGCAAAACGTACGCCACCGGTTGAGGCATGTTCGGATTTTGCATTTCCCGGCTATAATGAATACGGCACACAAATTGGGTGGATAAAACCGGAACATGGTGCATACTATTTTCATCCATTTTCAGATCGAGAATGCAAAAACGCAACCGGGGTATATAATCCAGACAACGGAATTATTACCGACATAAAAAATGCCGGCAGACGCATCGGCACCGACGCAGAACACATTGGGTATATCGGTACAGGCGCAAGTATTCCGCAATTGACAAACCCGATACGCGAACGTCAAAAAATTGACGCAACATCACCAGATGCCGAATGGTTAGAACAATCGTCCGACACAGTCAGGGCCAAAAGACTGTTACAAACAGATGATGACAATGACACTTTTGGTGGTATCAGAAAACGCGAAACATCAGACGTTATAGACGGCACATCGGGCGACGCCGTACTGTCAACCGACCCATATGACAGAACATTTGTCTTGCGCCAGTATAAGCCGATTCCGGCAACTATTGTTTCTGATGTACGTGCAGACCCAAAAATATACGAATCCGACAAAGCGAATCAATTACCTGTACGTGCAACGGTTGACCGTAATGTCTATTCTGATAATGGTCGCACGGTTGTTATACCGGCCGGTACACTGTTGTTGGGGTATTTAACCGGTGATATGCCCGGGCCATATAAATCGATTGGGCGTATGGAAATAAATTGGTATCAGTTTATATTGCCAAATGGTGCCGAGTTTAATTTTGAAGGTGATAACACCGACCCGTTTTCTGGTGATGCCCAGGGACGCGTTGGTGTACCCGGCCACGGCAGTACCGATTACATTGAACAAATGGTTATGCCAATGTTAACCGCCATTGTACCGGCGGCGGTAAATATGATTGCACCAATTGCCGATGCATTCGTTAATAAAATTGACCTGGACAGCAATACTGTCACACAATCTGGAACAATACGTTCATCTGAATTGGCCAAGAATCAATTGGTCGAAGCATGGAACCAGGTTGCACAAAAATTATTGGTTGATGCAATGGATAATACCGTTCCGCCATTTACCATTGCCGCCGGTACACGTATCACAGTATATTCACCCAGTGATTTGATTATTACGTGTGGCGATTCTGATAAAAACAAAAAATGTGCGGTCAGCAAATTTAAAGGGAAAGACCAGAACACAAAACGTGCAAAATGGAAACACAAAGCGACCCCGAACTATGAAGATGGTTCGTGGACAGGGCAAGTGCGTCAGTTTATCTTAGATTCGGAAGATTTCTGTGACGGCAATAGCGGCAAACCCAAGATGAGTAAACAAAAGATACAAGAAATGGGCTATGATTACAGAACCATTCTGGCATATTGTCAATCATTACAATACCAGGCAAAAAATAATGCAAAATATGATGCATATAAAGCGGGTGGGCAACAAGGTTATGTAAATTCCCAAACCGGGGAAACGTTGACCAAAGGCAGTCAAGAGTATAACGAACAAGTTTTGGGGTTACAATATGATGATAAAAATAATGTAAAAAATCCATTCCAGACAGAAAAGTTGCCAGAACCAGAACCAACAATAAACTGTCTGGATGGTACCGCACCGGATTCATATGGTTGCTGTACCGGGGAAATATATACCGATATGGGCGAACAAGGATTCAATTGTTGTCCAGTGGAAGGTGGCGATTGTTTCCCGCCAATTGAATAACATGGTTGATATGCGCAAAGTACAATACACGCGATTTTATTAAATCGCGTGTATTTTTATAAAAATGCGTATGTTTTGCGATTCGCATAAAAAAAGAAAAACGCATTTAACCCCGCACAAAACAAATATCAAATTCAATCATAAATTGAATTATTTAACAGGATTATATTCTTTGTTTATAACAAGATACATATGCAACTTTAACACAAACCAAAGGAGTAAACAATGTTGCAAACAAAAAACGATACAAAATCTGAAAAATTTCCAAATGCTGAACAATTATGGTTTTGGTTCTTGTATTCTAAATCAATCCGTTCAATGTTAACGCATACACACAATAATTCCGTGCGACGGGTATGCGAACTGATTGATGTAGAAACGTTGATAACAAAACTGTATTTATCGGGTCAATTAACTGATGAACAAATTGGAATAATGAAGCAATTTGGCGATTTGCGGCGCGCACCGCATCAATATATATGGCGTGAAAATCGTGCGGCGTATATTTGGAACGACGCAATGAATATAATTGCTAATGCCGCCCGCGCCCGTGGTTGGATTGAATAAAATAATTCTGATTTCTGGTTTAATGGGATTTGATTCCTGCAAATCAGAAATCAGAAACCAGGAATATATAAAATGATAATAATCGCATTTTCACGCAAGACATCAAAAATACTGCCGCGGATTATATGTCGCAAATTTCGTCATGTTGCACCAATGCAATGCCGCGGCGACAAGATTGTAATGTATCAATTTATACGACCGGGGCATATTGAAAAAATAAATATGCATATGCGCGATATAAAAATATTGCATGCACACGGTTGGGAATTTATTAAATTAAACAATATAAACATGCCACACGGTAATTGGTGGCACGGCGCATATTCATGTGTCAACATGACCAAGCGCGCATGTAATATACACACCGTATTTATACAAACACCGGATGGTTTGTATCACGCATTGAACAGATACCAAGATATTGGTACCAATCACACCGCCACCAAACATAAATAATACCCAATTATGCACGATTACGCGTTTTCGTTGCAAATTATACATGTAAAGGAATACGCCACCATTAATTACGTACGGCCAACAAAATATTTTGTGTTAATGAATGTGCGGTCGCACTGCGCGAATTTAGAACCACTATATTTTGCGCCCCCATTAAAAAGCACGCACATTCCCACACATCGGTTAATACCGTCAATGACTTTAATATTGCATTACCCGTATTTATATTATCAACAACAACAATATCCGCCGCATTGCCCGTCATATGCTTTTCATGACGAACATCCATATTCAGCGCAACATCCAATTGTTCAATATGTAATGTATCGGGGGCAAATTCTGTGATGTGCGCATCACGCCATTGATGCAACACCGGGGCCAGTTTTGTATTCGTGTCCCCACCCGCCGATATCAGCGATATATATGGTGCACGCCCTTTATTAAATATGTGCGAATACAGTGAAACCGCATTATTCACAATATATGTTAATTGTGTTTCGTCTGGCATTGGAACGCATGCCGCATCGGTCAGTATAAATGGCGCACGCCGTCCAACACAATCATGAAACACCGCACAATGCGTTAATGTAAATTTCTGACCGTTTGTAATAATCTTGTTGATTGCAATTATGCGCCGCAAAAAATCGTCAGAATGTATATCACACTTCATTAATATCGTATCGCCATCAATTTGTTGTGCGGCAATATTATTATCATCGGATGCAATCGCAAATTCAGTAATATTTTCATTTTCACGCATCGCGTTATGAATCGCAGTTTTATACTTTTCAGGCATTTCGCCAAAGCACAATATTTTCATTTCCTTGTTCCCTGATTTATGGTGGGGATTCTAACAAAATGCTTTGTGTTTTATCAAATGATTTTTTCCCGCATTTAATTATGCATTAATTTATGATATAATATGCTGTGTAATATTTTAATTCAGGGGACGCTTATGAAAATTGCAATTATCGGTATCGGTTCTGTTGGGGCGGCGGTTGCAACCGCAGTAAAAAATACAGGTTTGGCACATGAAATTGTTTTATATGATCGTGACAATGTACGCAGTCGCGCCGCGGCCGAAGACCTGGGGCATGCGGCGGCGTTTTCGTTTGATGTAAAAATAACATCTGTTAATAACTATCGCGGTATCCGTGGATGTGAAATTGTCATTATCGCCGCCGGCGCAAATCAAAAGCCGGGACAAACGCGAACAGACCTGTTGGATGCGAACGCGTCGGTAATTTCCGATATTGTGCCACGTGTGATGGCAAACGTTGACCCAAAGAATGTAAAATTAATTATTGTAACAAACCCATTGGATGTAATGGTTATGTTGGCACATCGCATATCACACTTGCCTGCCGCACGTGTAATTGGCACAGGAACTATGCTGGATTCGGCACGGCTGCGAACAATTTTATCGCGGCAATTGTCTGTATCGCCCCAGTCGATAAATGCCTATGTTTTGGGCGAACACGGCGACAGCAGCATGATTAACTGGTCATCTGCGGCAATTGGTGCAATATCGTTGGATGATTTTTGTCGGCAAACAAAAACACATCTGCCAAAGTCAACACGTGCAACAATTGAACATCGTGTACAAAACGCCGCATACGAGATAATTCGTGGTCGTGGCGCAACATGGGACGGTATTGCCGGTGCCGTTGCAGATTTATTACGATGCATTGTAAATGACGAACGGCGAATCGTTACCGTCAGTTCTATGGCCAATGTCACACGTGATGGCGTTGCAATGTCAATGCCGCGCATTGTCGGATGCGATGGTGTAATAACGACAATTATTCCAAAAATGGATCGTACAGAATCTGCGAAACTGCGTCGTTCGGCGCGCATAATTCGTCATAATTTTGATTGCGTGTCAAAACGCTGAACCCCGCGCAAATGACGGATTAGAATCATATTTATACCACGAATATTTATTGTTATAGTGCGCATGTAAAAACATGGAACAAACATACATGCGCCCAGAAATAAATTACATTGCTGCGCCAGATGGATTGGGATTTTTCGCCCTGTGCTGCGGGCGACGTGTTGGCGAAATTACATTTGTTCGTGTCGGTGTCGACAAGATGATTATTGACCATACCGGTGTAAACAGCGAATATCGTGGTTTGGGCATCGGCATTGAATTATTACGATGCGCCGTACGTATGGCACGTGAACAAAATCGCAAAATAATTGCAATGTGCCCATTTGCACACGCAATGTTTTGCCGAAACCCAGAATTTGATGACGTGCGATTAATATTAGCACACTGAAAATAAATCGGTAAAAAATCATTTTTTTGCATAAAAAGGTCTTGCGCGTTGTCGCCGGGCTTTACTATAATCTGTGCATATGAAAAAAAAGGAGAAAATATGAAAAAATTATCATTTTTGGCGGCCTTGACTGGCCTGGTATTTTGTGGCGCGGCAAGTGCAGCGGATATAACCGTATATTATTCACCAACATGCCCGCATTGCCACAATGCACGTGGATTTATATCAAACACGTTAATTTACGAATACCCAGAATTAAAGGTGACCGAGGTTAATGCAACCGATATCGCAAACGCCGACATGTTTCAGAACGCATTAAAAAAATGTGAATACGAATCAGGTGGCGTACCAGTTTTGGTTATTGGTGAAAAATGTTTCCAGGGTTATGCAGAATTTATGAATGACGACCTGCGTAATGCGATAGAGGCAGATATGTCCGACGATGCCAAGGCCGTCGCCGCCGAAAATAAAAAGGCAATGGAATCCGATGCGGATGCATTCAAGGCCGCACACAGTGACCGCACATCTGCGATTTCAGAATATTCGGCCAGCGCAGACGATTCCGACGCAACGGCGCAAAAAAAAAATAGCGAACCATCGGTCGCATGGTTTTATGGCCTGTTGGCGGCATTGGTTGTCGCACTGGGCATCGTGTTAATGCGTGGTAACAAAAAGAAATAATTTGTTTGGTGACGTGTGATGTTTGATTTAACAACGCTGGATTATATATACATCGGAATTATTCTGGCATCAACCGTTTGGGCGACGATTCGTGGCGGCGTATATGAAACAATTGCAACATTGTCGTGGGTATTGGCCGCGGTATGTGCACGTTTTACGTCGCCCTGGCTGGACGATTTGCTTCAGCGTTGGTTCCACCTGACCGAATCAACGGTTGGGACGTTGGTTGCATCATATTTTGTCGTGTTCTTTGCAATTTTACTGATAGCAGGGTTCTTTAACCAAAAATTGCGCGACAAAATCCAAGACAGCATGATGAATGTAACCGACCACACACTGGGCGTGATATTCGGAATAATTCGCGGCATTGTTGTAATGGGCGTGTTTTATTGGATTACAATATGGTATTATTCAGATGCACCCCATTTACCGTCATGGGTTGCAAACGCACGTACGCGCCCGGTTATGCAATTAACCGCAATCAAGATGGACAGATGGTTCATTCCCGGCCCAGACAATAAATTATTAGCCCGTGACCAGGCCGGCAGTTTCGAGGCAATGGAAATCTACAACAACCTGATTAATCCGGCGGTGTCTGAAACAAAACCGACCGCCAATTCGGTCGACGCAAACGTCCCAGATACAAAAAAAGCAGAAACGAAAAAAAACGATACAGAACAAAAGAAATCTGTACCACCGCGGCCTGCACCAAAGCCCGTCGGTGCAGATGCCGAAACCGGATATCGTTCATCTGAACGTACCGCGTTGGAAAATCAGTTGTTGCAAATTGAAACCGCGGCACGTGCCGAAAAAGATGAATAAGTGCCCCCGATTTTGGGGGCTTTTTTTATATTATATTCTGTTGATATTTTATTTACTGTTTCTGTGGTACATAATACAATGAACACATATCAGCATAAAGCATAATTTATATTATATTTGCATCATACGTTTAATTTTAACCGTAATTTTTATGCACGTTAATGCCTGTCCACGCCATGGGGGTACGGCACGCCCGGTGTTACATGTAAAAAAGAATCCACAACGGATGACAAATGTGGATTTATTTTACGTGAAACAAATAAAAAAACGCGGCGATGCCGCGTCTTAATGCCCTATTCTGCATCAGGAACAACCGAAACTGTTTTACGGTCGCCCAATCCTTTCTTGAATTGAACCTTGCCCGATACCTTGGCAAAAATTGTATGGTCTTTGCCCATGCCGACATTCAGTCCCGGGTGCACCGCGGTACCACGTTGCCGGATGATGATATTTCCCGGAATTACGTGTGAACCACCAGATTTCTTTACCCCTAGTCTGCGTCCCGCGGAATCGCGTCCGTTGGTTGATGCCGAACCTGCTTTCTTGTGTGCCATAATTTAACTCCTTCGGCTTGATATTTAGCCCTTGATTTCCGTGATTTTCAGAACGGTAATGTACTGGCGATGCCCCGCCGTACGACGATAGTTCTGACGACGTTTTTTCTTGAATACCAAGATTTTATCGCCGCGTTTTTGTTCAACAACCTGGGCCGTGACACGTGCACCATCAACAAACGGTGTGCCAACACGTTCACCAACCATCAGTACCTGGTCAAATTCGACTGTATCTGTGGCATCCAGTTTTTCAACCTTGATAATATCGCCGGTCTTTACGCGATATTGTTTGCCCCCAGTCTGAAAGATTGCATATTCGCTCATTATTCTTTCTCTTTTCTTGCGTTTTTATGTTCGTTGTCATTCGTCATAATTTTCGTTTTGACGAAAAGTTTATGCAAATAATACGTTTTTGCATACAAAAGTCAAGCATTTTGTCGAAAAAACACAACAAATCGCATTCTTGGAATAAATTCATTATGATTTTTAACGTTTTTGTTTGCGGTCGTGCGTAAAATGATATATAATGGGCGCATGAAAAAATTAATATGCACATGCCTTGCGATTATGCTAGCGACCAGTAATGCGATGGCCGATTTTAATCCATTCATGGGCAAAAATGAAAACCAGGTCGCATTTAACTTTGGTTATGGCGTGGACAGTGGTATTATTGTCCCACCGCCGGCGCGATTTGTTCCGTTCTTTATATTTCATGGCCAGTATTCCCAACCAACCACCTTTTTTAAGGTTCCGGCCCGTCAATCGTTAAACGTTGCCCAAACGGTTGGCATGGGCAAAAAGTATGGTTGGAAATGGGACAAATTTTCAATTCCAATCGCATTTTTATCCGAAGACGTATCATTGCTGTACGGGAATCGTTGGTATACCGGGGTTGGGGCCGGTGTCGGACTGCAGGCGCAACAGAATGAACGCCTGGGGGCAAAGTTGTTATTTCAGTTCAAGTTATCCGCGGGCTATCGCATAACGGAACGTTTTGGAACAGAATTTTTTGTTCAGCATTTTTCCAATGCCAACACTGCGCACGCAAATCATTCGTATGCATTCTATGGCCTTGGCATGAATTACAGTTTTTAATAATTAATCGCCATTCCAAACAATACATCGTGCGGTACCATACGTCCCATGTACAGAATATCGTCAATCTGTTGTATTCATACGTGCTGGCACATGCGTTGATATCACGGTAATAATAATGTATATGTTACATCACGAAATTTATGGCAGTCCCAACGGGAATCGAACCCGTGTTACCGGAATGAGAATCCGATGTCCTGACCGCTAGACGATGGGACCAATACATGGTGGGCAGTTTAATCTGTAACAACCATAAAATCAAGCGGTTTAATACGATTCTGAATCAAAAATCCATTGCCTTTAATTGTTTTAATACCAATGATTGCACAGTATATGAACTTAATTCTGTGGCAGATTTTTTGTATTCGTCAATATTTTCTTCCGACGTGATATATGTTTTTTCGTCTGCCACCATAACCTGTGGGCCAACTGCGCCCATGCGTGGCCCCAGCCTATCCAGTGCGTGGTGCATTTCATGTGCAAACACACTTATCATATGATAAAATAAAACATCACCTGCTTTCACAGCACTTTTTACCATCGCAATATTTACAACAACTTTCACGGCAGGTTTTGCATTCGGATATTTTGATGGTGCCCGTTGAAACTTCTTAAATTCTGCATCTTGTTCTGCACGTGACATATTGCTTGGCAAAACCATTGTAAATGCCTGCATACAAATACCATATGTTTTATCCAGACCGCGCGGACGTGAAACAGCCGTATTCCAATCTGTTACAACACTAACAAAAACAGTATGTGGGTCTATATTGTATTCATTGCAAAAATCTGATGTCAATTCAGAAAACAATGCCGAATATGCCGCAATTTCATCTTGCGTCGTGGCATTTTTTGCAGCCATGACAAGTTCTGGATATTTATTCAAACGACGAATCCAATCATGTGCAAACTGATATGACACGTAATATCGATTTACCGTCAACTTGTCAAAATCATCACGAATGTCGGCCGCATTTTCGTCACGTTTCATTTTGCGCGCCAAATCATTATTAAATGTATCAAATTCGCCTTTTATAAAATCTAAGTCATCACGATACGCAAACTGAAACACCGATAAATTGCGTGGTCGATACCTGTCCATGCGTATGGCGCGTTTAATTCGCGCAATGAATTCATCAACTGAAAACTTGTTTTTTTGTAACAGGTTTACAACCATTGGATTCATTTGACCCAATATTTTATCACGTGTGGCGGCGGATTTTGCCACACGGTATTTCTGTAACAAAACAATATTTTTCTTGGCAATTTCTGTTTCTATGTTACGTTGCGCATTATAAAATTTAGTATCGTTTATATCCATTGCTTTCCCAAATTCAATGAAAATGCTAACATATTTTGCAAAAAAAATAAATTGTTATTGCATAATTAATAAAATAAATTATAATCACGGTCAATGATTTGGGCGTATCGTTCCTGGGGATACAGAAACGATACAGGCATGGTTATGTTCGTATAGGCATGCTTGATTCCATTTCAATGGGGTGTCGTCTAATGGTAGGACAAGAGATTTTGGTTCTCTTTATCATGGTTCGAATCCGTGCGCCCCAACCAAGTTAAAAGCACCAGGATAATCTTCAAGCATATATTTCATATTATTCACTCCATTTTTTTAGTAATATAATCTTTAATGACTTCTTTCATGTGTATTACTCCATCTTAAGTTGATTATATATCTTTCTGGTTTGGACGCATATCAGTATTTTTAGTTTTTTCTTGGTTTTCTGCGGCTTTGACCATTTTTACAAACAATCGCACCAACCGATTTTCCAATTCCAAAATCTGCCATTTGTTCATTGTCAAATTTTTGATGCAACCATTCCGATATGTTCATATGTTTTTCTGTTGTTACTGCCGCACCATCGCGTCAGTTGCAAATGCAGAAGTGTGCCCAAAGTTAATAGAAATGCACAAAATGCAATTTTTACGACTTAAAACGATTAACAGAGTGTTTTTAGGAATTTTATTTTTATTAAAAATTTTAAAGCAGGATAAATTTTTGCAATTTTGATAATAAAATCCCCATAAAATGTGTTCCAGGGTATCCTGTGTCAAATTTTAATGGTTTCCGTATGGTTCTAAGGGAAGTCTGAAACGAAGAAATAATAATTTCCCCAATGAACCAACGCAGAATATAATTTTATTTTGATTGTTCAGAATTTTTTCTTAAATCGGTATTTACAATTTATGTTTGATATTTTATAATCACTTTGAATCCAAGAGATTGGGTTCGGGGCTATCTCAAGCCCAGAACATTCGGTGCGAAAGCATCGTAATCTGATGTTATCGGTGTCTTTTGCGCCGTTATCATCCCTGACTTATGGTCGGGGAGCTGTTGGTTATAAAATACGAACTAACCGAAAGACCAATGGAATCGTTAATGTTCTGATTTGAGAACTCCCCGACCACCAATTTTTTGGTGGTCTAATTTTGTATCACGAGGATGGTAATGACAGAAGAAAAAGATTACACAAGAATAATTGAGGTGAGGACAGGGACTGCACCTGCTGAAAATCCGAACACTGAAAAGAAACAACCAGAAATTCAATATCAGGAAATGTCATTGTTGCAACGTGCAATACATTTTCGTGATTTTGAAATAGAAATGTCATGGAAACGAGCGCAATATTTCACAATATTCTTATCGGCCATTTTTATTGCCTATTACCATATTAAGACTGGATTACCCAGCGGAATAGATAATTTTTTTGATTTTTGTGAAACAAAAAACAGTTTTATATATAAATATTTACCGATGTTACTAATGGGACTTGGCACACTGTTATCGTACATATGGTATTTAGTAAATCGTGGTTCAAAACAAACATACGAAAATTGGGAACATCATATTGATTGCATAGAAGCAACATATCATAAAGGTGTGCTGTATAGCAATTTATGCCATAAAGAAAAGCCCAAGTTTTATAGACTATTAAAGTCATACCCAATATCAGCATCCAAAGCAAGTAATTTAGTTAGTTTAATAATCACAATTAGTTTTGGTGTCTGTTTTATATTTGAGATTATTGAATTATTAAAAACAAGTTGGATGCGATGTGTTGGTTGCACTCTTACTTTTGGTTCAGTGGTAATGATTATATGTGTGTTCAGATTTTGCAACGATTGGATAAAATCAAGTAGTTATGGCAAAAAAACTGATGAAGAGTCACACCAAAAGACAATATTTTATTTTCATAACCGTTTGACAGATGATGACTATAAGTATGTTTATGAAAACTCAAATTCTAAATTACCGAATACAAAAAAACAAAAGGCACAAAAATGAAAAAATATATACTATCTATATTGCTGATTTGTAATATGACATTTGCATATTCTGCCACAAGCACCACGAACGATATTTATGTCCTGGCCCAGGCAAACAGCACATCAGAATTAAGCAGTGTGCCCGATGTTAACACTACTGATTCAAATGGCGATACGGCATTATGTCTTGCGATTAAGAATAAAAATACAAGTGCATACAACGCATTAAAAAATGCTGGTGCGGATACAAATCCAAAATGCATAAAAAGCATACCAAAGGATAGTTATAATTCTTTTATGAAAACCGTTGCTGATACGGGAACAACATCAAAAACATTTCTTGGTCTTGGTAAATGGGGATGGGGGTTGATTGGCCTGGGTGTTGCTGGTGGTGTTGGTGTGGCCGCTATGTCGGGTGGTGGCGGTGGTTCGGACTTTGTCGATAACTTTACAAATTGTGAAGAATATGATGCGTTTGCGGCTAGCTTTGGATATAAATATTCTGAACGCGGTAAATGTCCCGATGGGTATAAAGATGGAGGGGGGCAAATATGTCAAAGTTATACATGTGGATGCAGATATACTTGTGATCCCATTGTTTGTGGGGAAGACTTCTGGTTTGAATGCCCAACTGGTTTCGTGCCCACAGGAAACACTTGTAAATCCGGGGAGATAACGTATAAACAATGTGAACCCGATACGTGTGATGGATATGACTACGACACTTGTCCAGATGGTTGGTTGAGCGAAAGTTCTTGTTGGTCGGGATTCTTTACATTGAAATACAAGTGCGATGTTCCCGCAACATGCTCATTTCCATATACAGAAACGGAGTGCACAGAGGGTTACATCGAATATGATACTTGCAAATCTGGAAATACCGTATATAAGCAATGTATCCTTGATAGAGAACATTATATTTCACAGGGAGATAAAATATATCCCAAATTAAATTGTGAACACGGTACGCAAGTAACAAACAGTTGTGTGTGCAAAGAAGGTTGGACTGGGGAATTATGTGATACTCCTGTGGAATGTCCATATAACACCCAAAGTTGTGGTACTGGATATATAGAAACTGTGTATAGATGTAAATCTGGAGACAATACATATGTAAAATGTGAATTGGATAAAAAACATTATATTGAACAAGATGGAGTTATATATCGCAAATTGGACTGTCAAAGCGGAGTCCAAGATAAGGATACTTGTATTTGTCCAGATGGTATGACCGGAGCATTGTGTGATAAACCTGTACAATGTCCATATACAACAACCGCCTGCTCATATGGTTATGTTGAATCAGGAAACACCTGCCAATCTGTAAATACAATATATAAAGAATGTATTTTTGACTCTGCAAATTATATAGAGCAAGGGGGGAATATATACCCAAAACTAAATTGTGTGCATGGCAGTCAGGAAGCGCACAAGTGCATTTGTGAGAATGGGTGGGCTGGAGTATCGTGTAATAATCCTGTTGATTGTCCATATACAACTGTTTCTTGTTCTGCTGGGTTCCATGAAACAGGACATAGTTGCCAATCAGGGGAAACTACTTATATGGAATGTGAACCAGATTCTTGCGATGGATATAATTACACAGATACATCACAGTGTCCTAATGGCTATAAAGTAAGCGATTCGTGTTTATCT
>JAFUTJ010000008.1 GCA_017471445.1 Alphaproteobacteria bacterium
CCACCGTTTTTTTGTGCACGGGTAAAGGAAAATAAAATGGCGGATTTCTGGGGTTTTGTAAAAACAATTTGTGCACCAAAAAAACGGTGGTTTTTTGGTGCACGGCTTATTTCCCTGTACGCCATATATTATACCGCATTCACGCGTTTTTGGCAATATGTTTTTTAACTAATTCACCGGCACTAATTTCCCACCCTGCCCACGTGTGGCGTTAATCCAGCACACGCTGCCACCGCGTGGTACGGCCATGGCGTATTTTGTGTGCTTTCCCGCATATATATTTATTCCGTTCATTGCGGTGTCACCAATCCGACACAGTGGCAAACACCGGTCATCGGATGTATGACCATACCCCGCATCACATTCCCATGGGCAATCGCCAACATCCGGTGTGCCGGGACCGGTATAGTACGCATCTGCCGGTGCATTTGTACATTTTCTTAATATGGTTGAATAATACTGATTTACTACATTTGCCACGTAATAACCGGCAAATGCCCGTCTGTATAAAACCCGTTGAAATTTCGTATAGCCACCCGTACTCAGATTATAATAAAAAGATATGGCGTAAGTATGTGCTTCGTCGTAAATAACATCCCGAACAACATAGCCACAGTCTGTTACGGCGATAATGTTCCGGCCCGCCGTAAAATAATAGGTTTCAACCTCGGCTTTCATTTTACTATAATCTGGGTTGGTAAGGGGGACATATTGCGATATCAGGGTCTTAATTTGTTCTGTGGACATATTTTGTTCGGGACATGCGTGTCGTGCATCATCGCCCGGACAATAATATTTATCAGAACATTCCGTGCAAGAACCGGTATCATCCAACCAATATCCCTTGGCACACGTTGCGGCATGGGCCGTGCCGACAGCACATGCAACAATCAGTACCCAAATACCCAACGCCAAATCAACCGAATGGCGCGATATAAACGGTCGAATCACAAACAATGCTGTCATCTTTTTTCCCTTTTTATAAATTAAAAAATCCCCCGCAAAATCGGTGGTTGGAGGTTCATAACTATTACTCATTACAATAGCGTGCTTATTCAATATATTCACAGCCCTCCAACCCCGACGAAACTGGAATTGGAGAATATTTGCCCAACAACGTGGCCAAACATATGAGTAATGGGTTATGACGCCCAAACACGACTTTACGTGCCACAAGAATAATACCAAAACCGCACAACAAAAACAAGCGGTATTCAATACATGTTCGCAAAACGTAAACGATTTGACCACAACACAAACGTCGCCGCACAAATAATTGCAATAATGTACGGCATGTGCACAAATTCAACAAAACCGAACATATGCGTAATACTGGACAAAATAAACGGTGTTAAAAATTGCGACATATACAGTGCCGCCGACAACAATGGCATTACCGTTGTCATCGCGCCACGCCCGGCAATTCCGGCGGCGGTGGAAATTATAAACGGAATGCCGATACCATTTGCAAAACCAATCATGGCCGAACCCACAATTGTTGCAAACCACCCGGGCGATGATACCAAGACACAATAACCACCCAAGAATAACATTGGCGCAACAAACCGAACACTGTTGCCAATTTTATGCTTTATAATTACATAAGACATACCGCCAACAAACGCAACTAAATCCATTCCGGCCATTATTGGTGCAATATAATTGTGCGGTATTACGGCATCGTGTGCGGCAATTATTGCAAAGTTGCATGGGTATATAAAGAACACGAACATCAACAAAAACATCGCAACAATAAATCCATAATATTTGCGCATTGTTGCGCCAATTGATGGATGCGGTACATTTACATTATGATCGGTCGGTACCATTCGTTCATTTGGCATAAATGCGGCACACATAATAATACTGACCAATCCAATCAGGTATACCAAGAAACTGGCGCGCCAACTGATTGTACTTAACACCCCAGACAGCAACGTCGCAACCACACCACCAACTTGGTTCATTGCCGACGACAGGCCCAATAATTTATCATGCCGGTCACGTGTATAATAGTATGTCAATAACCCCGTTGACATTGGCATAATAATACCAACCCCAATACCAACCAACGCACGCGCAAACAATACCATATATATATTATTAAACACACCTGCGGCACACCCACCAACGGTGTACAATATTAACCCAATCATAACCAGTGTACGTGTACGAAACCGTGTACACAACCACGGGAACACCATGTTTGCCAACACAATGAACAATGCAGGTACACTGATAATCAATTGTATCAATAATTTTGGCGCATCTGTGAAATATGCCGCAATAACATTCAATGCCGGCGCAACCGCGGCCCCGGCCATTACCGTCAACAATGATAATGACAATATAGATGCGGTAAATAAATGCTTTCTGTCTTTGTGGTTCATAAATTATTCCTTTTGTTTGCTTTCTTGCATAAAAAATACGCAAGGCCAAATTCAGTTTGGACTTACGCACTGTCGGCAACACAACCGTGGGGTTCAGTATATATTTTTTATAAAAATAAATCAATTTTATTTTGGTTATCTTTTATTAATTATTAAACAAATTCCATTCGTGTCGGCGGCGATTAACTAAACCATTTGATACAACACCATGCGAATAATTCCATGCCATCCACGCAGATTTCAATGTCGGATATTTTATACTATGGAAATTTGGATTATTTATGTATTTCACAACTGTTGAAATTGTAAAATTTTTGGTTCCTATATTGTACGCTAATGATACCAATGCATCATATTGATTTTGTGTTAATGGCACAACAACTGTGTTTTGCACAACACGTTCTGCCGCGGCAATGTCAACACGTAATAAATCCGTGGCGGCACGTTCCGTTATTCCATTTCCGAAACATTCGCCCGGCGTTATCAAATGCCCGTAACCAATTGTTGCACCACGTGGCAACGGTTTATTGACATCAACCGCACTGCCCGTTTTATCGTCGTATATAACATGCCGTTTGTCATGTTTTACACAACCCTCCATTTGTTTTATGAACTGTATACCATTATTACTGATTTGCATCTTAGATATTTTTCCCTATTGTAAAAAATCCCGTGAATGCACGGGACAAAATAAAAAAACGTGGCATGTGCCACATAACCTACCTGTCCCGGAATTATATCACATAATAATAAAAAAATCAACATTAAATCCCCAGAAACAGGGTGAAAAAGAACATCCCGTGGGATTGCCCCGGAATGTTCTATATTCCTGGCGGAGATGAAGGGATTCGAACCCTTGATACGGTTACCCGTATACCACATTTCCAATGTGGCGCACTAGACCAACTATGCGACATCTCCGGCAAACTTATAAAAAACTATTCAGAATCTGTAGGGTCGTCCGATGCATCATCCACAGGTTCAACAACACTATCATCGGCCAATGCGTTTTCCAATTCTGCATCAATTTCACGCAATAATGGATCTTCGCTGCCGATTTCCAGGGATTCTTCACCTGTTTCAGAAACCGGGGTTTCTTTGTACGATTGGACAAATTCATGACGTAACGCATCAATATCCAAATTACCACTGGCAATTTCGCGCAGTGCGACAACCGTCATTTTATCGTTCGCCCGGTCAACCATGGGCGTTGCGCCGCCGTTCAGGTCGCGAACACGCTGGGATGCCAACATCCCCAGTTCATAACGACTGTCCACGAATGGTAATGTATCAGAATTTGTTGTGCGTGCCATTGCAAAATCCTTTGTTGAAATCGTTTTTAACCCCGCTATAATGCCCCAAGGATGGCAAAAATGCAAGCAGAAAATAATAAAAACAATATTAAAACATTATCTTTTGGATGCCGGTTAAATGCATTGGAATCAGAAAAGATAAAACACATGCTGGGGCCGATAATTGATGCGGCAATTGTCGTGAACACTTGTTCCGTCACCGGCGAAGCCGAACGCCAATCGGCCCAGTCAATACGCCGTACCGCACGCGAAAACCCAGAAATTCCAATTTTTGTTACCGGTTGCGCGGCGACGCGGAACCCGGGGCTGTTCATGAAAATAAATAATGTTTTTGTTATTCCCAATGCCGACAAAATGAATTGCGCGGCATATACAAATGCAATTCGCAATTCTGATTTTAACTTTACCGCACATATTGATTTTGGGGGCGACCAAAAACTGTCCAAACAATTTATTCAGATTCAGAACGGTTGCAACCATGATTGCACATATTGCGTAACACGTCTGTTGCGGGGTACGGCGGTTTCATTTCCATACGCCGAAATATTGCACGATGCGCAATGTGCGGTAAAAAATGGTTTTCATGAAATCATACTGACCGGCGTAGACAGTGCGTCATACGTCCGTACCGATAACGGCAACCCGTTCCTGTTATCAGACCTGTGCACGCGACTTTTATCCGATGTTTCAGAAATACAACGGTTGCGGTTATCGTCGGTTGACCCGGCATCGCCCGAAATACCCAAGATTATAGAACTGATTCACAATGATGCGCGTATGATGGGGCATTTACATTTATCAATGCAGTCGGGTTCTGATACTATTCTGGCGGCAATGCGACGGCGGCACACGACGGCACATGTGCGCAACTTAATGCATAATGCGCATGGTATTACGTTTGGTTGGGACATTATTTGCGGATTTCCCGGCGAAACCGACGAACTGTTTCGCGAAACATGCGAATTAGCGGCAGAAACCCACGTAATAAAAATTCATGCATTCCCATTCAGTCCGCGTCCCGGCACCGTTGCCGCCGACATGCCGAACCAGATTCCGCACAACATTGCCAAACGTCGTGTACATGAAATAACCGCCATTGCCAACGGGAACCGTAATAAATACATGGTGACCCAGGTTGGAAAACGCGTATCTGTATTGGTTGAAAACAACAATGTTGCCAGAACCGCCGATGACATACCGGTGCGTATTGCCGATAAAGAAATCACGCCGCGAACAATTTGCGACGTGACAATTAGCGATATTTGCAACGGCGAATTTATTGGTCACATAGACGCGTAAAATTAATAATCCAATATCTGACGAATTAATTCATCGGGCGTTGCGGCAACGTGAATTGTGTAGTCATCGCTGCTTTCAATGAAACCATTTTCTTGCATTGCCAAGAACAGGTTACTGAAATCGTTCCAGAATTTTGCGGTGTTCATAAAAAATATCGGTTTATCAGATTCACCAATCTGTTGCATTGTCATAATGTCGGTAAATTCGTTTAATGTACCAATTCCGCCCGGCAATATTATAAACGCGTCGGACAAATCGTACATTTTTTGTTTACGTTCATTTACACCCGGCACAACAATTGTTTCATTTAACCCATCATGCACCGGTTCTTGTTTTGCCATTACATTATGTGTTGAAACACCGGTTACGTGGCCGCCATTATTAACACACGCCGTGGCCGCGGTACCCATCAGCCCAACATCACCGCCACCAAACACCATGCGTATCTTGTTCCGGGCCAATAATTCACCCACACGCGCCGCGTCACGCATAAATTGCGGATTTGTTCCAAATTCATGGCCGCAATACACGGCAACAGACATTAATTTTTTATGCATTATTTTTCCTTTATTTCTGAAAATTATAGCATAGAATTGCCATGGTATGAATAAAAAGTTTATTAATTTTATGAATGCATATCGGGGACAAAAATTGGCCGTCGCGGTCAGTGGCGGTGTCGATTCCGTATGTTTATTGGTGTGGTTGGCCAAAATTGGCGCAGACATTGTTGCGTTACATGTCAATCACGGTTTGCGACCGGCCGGTGATACAGAAACCCAATACGTGCAAAAACTGTGCCAGGAAATGGGTATACCGTGTCATACGTTTTATTGGCGTGGCCCCAAGCCGACGCGCGGACTGGAATCGGCGGCACGTGACGCGCGGTATAAATTTATGACCGATTTTTGCCACAAAAATAATATTGATGCATTAATGGTTGCCCACCAATCCGACGATCAAATTGAAACGTTTCTGATGAACCTGGGGCGTGGCAGTGGTGTTTACGGTCTGGCCGCGATGCGGGCCATATCATTTCGCGACGGGGTAAAAATTGTACGTCCATTGCTGGGGGTGTCACGTGCAGAACTGCGCCAGTATTGTGACGATAATAGCATTCGATACTTTTTTGACGAAATGAATGACGACACGCACTATACCCGTGTACGCATTCGTAAAAACCGCCATGTATTGGCGGAAGAACTGGGAATCAGTGACGCACGTATATTGTTGGCGATTGAAAACCTGGGCCGGGTGCGCGATTTCATGGACGGCGAAATTGAACGCATGGCGTGTTCGGTAATGTGTCGCGACCGGCGTGGCACATTCGCAATGTTTTCTGATTCTTTTCTGTTTGACCCGGGCGACGATATTAGATTAAAGTTGCTGGGGACATTAATTGTGCGCATTGGTGGCGACACATATCCACCGCGACTGGCATCGCTGAAACGTGGGGCGGAACAATTGCGTGGCGATGTTAAGTTCACACTGGGGCACTGTACCGTGCGCCGGTTGGGCTCGCGTATAATTATTGTTCGCGAAGGTGAACTAACAAGTTTTAGGAAAAAATATGAAAGACACGAAAAAAAAGAAAAATCTGTTCAAGCGTGATGCCGGCACGGTATTCTTGGTAATCTTTGCGGCGGCATTTTGCGCGGTTGTGGCGCGTGTATTTGTTGGTGGGGAAAATTTTTCTATACCAAATGGCGAATTACCCGTGGTTATGTCAAACAGACCATTGGAACTGTCGTTTTCTGATGTCCTGCGGCGCAGTGATGATATAAAAACCATGAATATTCATGGCAATAATGCGTCCGGCGAATTAAAAGACGGCACAAAATATGCGGCAACAATAACGTATAATCCGGAAATGCTGGCCAAAATGGCGGCGGGCGGCACATCAATTTCCATTGATTCATCGTATAAATTTTCTGATATTTTTATTATTGTGTTACCTTCTTTGTTGGGCGTGTTATTCTTGTGGTGGTTATTCCGCGGAATGCGTGGCGCATCGGGCGCACCCGGATTTCGCAATATTATCAATCAAAATCCGACACGCATTACCACCGGCGATACAAAAACAACATTTAATGATGTCGCAGGCATCGATTCGGAAAAGCAGGAATTAATGGAAGTGGTTGAGTTCCTGAAAAACAAAGAAAAATATAAAACGGTTGGTGCACGCGTACCGCGCGGGGTGTTATTGTCCGGGGAACCGGGCACGGGTAAAACATTGTTGGCACGGGCAATCGCGGGCGAAGCAAACGTACCATTCTTTGCCGCATCGGGCAGTGATTTTTCCGGCATCATAATGGGCCTGGGGGTGGCCAAGATAAAAGAAATCTTTGACATGGCAAAACGCAACGCACCGTGCATATTGTTTATTGATGAAATTGACGCAATCGGCACACGGCGCAGTCACGCGGCATATAACGACCAAGACCGCGAACAAACACTGAACCAATTACTGATTGAAATGGACGGTTTTGCAAATGACACTGGCATAATTGTAATTGGCGCAACGAATCGTCCAGATATGCTGGACCCGGCATTGTTGCGCCCCGGTCGCTTTGACCGCCAGGTATATATTGAATTACCCGATTTGGCGGGTCGCCGTGCAATTTTGGATTTATATGCCAAACGGGTCAAGGTTGGTGCGGACGTAAACCTGATGGATTTGGCACGCGGCACAACCGGATTTTCCGGCGCAGATTTAGAAAACCTGTTGAACGAGGCGGCCTTGCACGCGGTTCGTAACGGTCGCGACGGCGTTTCCCAGGTTGATATAGAAGAAGCGCGCGATAAAATCCTGATGGGGCCGCGCAAGGTGCGCAAAATGCGTCCCGAAGATATAAAATTAACCGCATACCACGAAGCGGGCCATGCATTCGTCAGCATGATGTACGCAGACATTGCCGACCCGATACACAAGGCAACAATTATTCCGCGTGGCCGCGCCCTGGGCATGGTTCAGCATTTACCCATTGATGACAAGGTTTCAATGACAATTGCCGAAGTGCGCGCAAACCTGGCCATTGCGTTGGCGGGACGTGCCGCAGAAGAGGTTTTCTTTGGCCCCGACAAAATAACCACCGGCGCAGAAAGCGATATTGCCATGGCAACACGTTTGGCGCGGCATTCGATTACGACGGCGGGCCTGTCGGAACGTATCGGCATGGTTGCCGTGAACCAGTCAACCACCTTTGGCGCACGTACCGCGTTGGAAAACGCATCTGATAAAACCGCAGAATTGGTTGATTCGGAAATTCGTGAATGGTTAAACGCCGCGCATCAAACAGCAAAGTCTTTATTAACCCAAAACCGTGACCGCGTGGAAAAATTGGCCACAGAATTGTTGGCACGCGAAACATTAACCGGCGACGAAATCAAAGAAATACTTAACGGTGGTGCGCAAAAAAATGCGCCAGTCCAAAAACGCCCACGTGGCCGCCCGAAAAAAAATGCAACAAACAAATAATGTAAAATTTGATGTATTAAACATGCCGCCCGAAAACACTAATTCCGTGTTGGTGTCGTCGGGCGGTGATTGCGTTATTTTTGACGCATGGGGCCGCGCGGCGGATTGGGTACACGAATTTGATTCACGCGGGGTCCGGTTGCGTGCGATTTATTCAACGCATGGGCATCCCGACCATATATCGGCGGCACCAGATTTGGTGCGTAAATATAATGTGCCATGGTTTATTGATGCCGATGATTTATTTTTGATTGGGCAAAACAATAATATCTTGGACTATTATAGTTTGCCGCATATTGAATTAGGCAATGTTCACCCAACATCAATGCCAGATGGTCCATTGAACATATTGCCGGGCATTAAAATGGAAATTATAAAAACACCCGGTCACACGCCCGGTGGCGTCGTGTTCTGGTTTCCTGATTTTCGGATTCTGTTATCTGGCGATACTGTCTTTGACGAATGCCTGGGGCGGTATGATTTGCCAGGTGGTGACCGACATAAACTGTGGGATTCGGTGGAACGTTTGTACAAAATGGATTTCTCAGATGACACTTTCGTTGTACACGGGCATGGCGCAAATTCAACCATCAAACAATTAAAATTGCATAATCCATGGTTTCGGGCGCGTTAATGTTGCGATTTCTGTTATTTTATGTATTGATATTATTTACCGGGTGCACCAATGTATATAAAATGTCACCAGAATTTGTACCGCGCGTAATTGAAACCGAACATTTCCAAATTGCAACATGGCAACGTGTTGGCGATGCAACATCTTCTGTGCACGTTTATATCGAAGGCGACGGCCATGCATTTGATGCATATGGACGCCCGACATCAAACCCAACCCCACGGGGCAATTTGGTGCGCCAATTGGCCGAACGCGACCCATCACCAAACGTTGTCTATATTGCACGCCCATGCCAATACGTCACGGACGCACACTGTTCGGTAACAGATTGGACAACCGGTCGTTTTTCCGCACGCGTGATTGATTCTGTGGCGAATGCAATAACCGTTATCACAAGCAACCGCCCGGTTGTATTAATCGGATATTCGGGTGGCGCAATTGTTAGCGGTATAATCATATCGCGCCACCCAGAAATACACACAACCGAATGGGTAACCATTGCAGGTGTTATAAACCATCACGAATGGACAGAATATTTTGGCGACACATCATTAACAGACTCACTAAACCTGAACGAATTGCCGAATATACCAACACGTCATTATATTGCAGAATCTGATAATGTTGTACCATATGAATTGTCTATGCGGTGGCTGAATGGAAAATTTGTTGTTGTACCACATTCTACACACGATAAATTTCCAAATCTGAATTTATTCTGAAAATAAATTGACAAAACAAATTTTTTGTGCAACGCTTACTGCCAGTTGTTTAATTTTAAGGGGTTTTGCAATGTCATTAAGCACAGTAAATATATATCCGATATTTGACCAATCAATCGGCCAAACATGGGAACGTTTTGCCGAAATAACATGGTCATGCATGCGCCAATCGTATCCGGGTACCAGTTATGATAAACATGAAATCAACATGGACATAGATTTGATGAAAGATTCTTGGAACACCCAAGTTGGTAATTTTGCATTTGGCGCATATAACGCAAACAACGAAATAATCGGATTCACCAATGGCTATGTTGACGGTGCCACGGCATCAATTGAACGTCTGTATGTATTGCCCCAGTACCAGCGCAAGAATATTGGCACCCGCCTGTTACGTGCCGCAGAACATGCCGCAACAATTTCGGCAAAACGCGTTGAATTAATACCACTGTCTAAGTCGCATGATTTTTATTCAGAACATTCGGGTTACGCCCGTATGGAAAATGGCTTCTATGGACGCAATATACAACCCGCAAAGTGCGAAACATTACCGGTATTTCATGCAAATGATAAAAATGTCCGTAATATCGCATCGTTTATTGAAAAACATCCATCACGCGGTACACCAAAATACACCAAAAAGGATATTCGTACAATCATACAATTACACGTTCCTGTATTTATATGGGTTGATATTTCATCACAAATTAACGGCGTTGCAATTCAGAACCCGGCAAAAAAGGCACCAAAAGACACAGAAATATATTCGCAATACACATTTTTGTTTTGCAATAAATTACTGGAATCTGCGATACGGAACGCACGGTAAATCACGTTAATTATAACAAAACACCAATACGCGCAGAATACCGGACAAATCGGCATCTGCGCGTATAAACGTCCATCCTGCACGGACGAATATATTACGCACATCGTCATACATACCTTCGCCGATTTCAACGTATATCTTGCCGTGCACATCAATCCAATTGCGGGCATTTTTTGCAATTGCACAATACGCGGCGCGACCACATTCCCCGGCATATAATGCCATATACGGATCATGACGCGCCCCCGCGTTAACACGTGTATCACCCGGTGCAATATATGGTGGATTTGATACAATTATATCAAATTTATGATTCATAATATCGTTTTTTTGGGTTGTACGCGTAAAGTCACCGGCAACAATACTTATTTTATCATTCATCCCCAGTGTACGAATATTCCGCCGTGCGACACGCCGCGCCATATACGATTTTTCCATACCAACACCGGTCGCCCCAGAAACATTTTTTACAATGGCGGCAATTATACAACCGGTGCCGGTGCCTAAATCCAAAATTCGTGGCAATGTATTCGGCGCACAATCGGCAATGACCGACGCAACAATCGTTTCTGTATCCGGCCGCGGATCCAATGTATACATATTGGTATAAAATGGCATGGCATAAAACCATTTTTTATGAATAATCTTTGCCACCGGCACCCCGCGACGCAGTGCGCGCGCAATGCGCCAAACCCGCCACCAATACATAGTCCCAAATTCATCAGTTATAATGCGGGCCGCCCGAATACCGCCTGCGCGTGATAATACAGTGAACGCTTGATTTGTTTTCATGAACCCATTATAATCAGGCTTATGGAAAATGCAAAAAATATTAATAAATTAACACGTGTGGTCTTGGGGCTGGCGATAGTACTGTGTATGATTGCGACGGTGGTTGTTATTTCACACTGGGGGAATCGCACAAAACCGGTAACAACAACGCCTGAGTGTAAATCTGTTGTTGCGGTTGAAAATGGTGACACACTGTCCAAAATACTGATGGCCCAGGGATTAAAACATGGCGATGTTGAAAAAATTGCCGCAGAATTAAAGAAAAAGGCCGGAATAACAACACTGCGCGCAAAACGCGACAGGTTTGAGTTTTTACGCAATTCCGACAACGCGCCGGTGAATAAAATTGTTATGATACCGTCCCCATGGCGTCAGATAGAATTAACATGTGACGACAATGGCAAATGGCATTGTGATACAGTTGATGTTGAACGTGATATACACGCGGTCTATCGTTCCGGTAAAATCAAAGACGGGGACAGTTTTTATTTGGCCGGGCAACGTGCTGGCATCCCCGCCGGTGTATTGGCCGATGTTTACGACCTGTTGGCTTTTGAGATGGATTTTGAGCGCGATGTTCGCGCCGGCCAACATTTTTCTGTTCTGTACGAAGAAAATTATTCTAATGGTGCCAAGGTTGATAATGGCCACGTTTTGGCGGTTTCGTTTGATGCACTGCGCGGTAATGTAAAAATGTATCGATTCAAGAAATCTGATGGAACCATTGGTTACTATGATGAAAACGGCAACGGCGCAATAAAATCATTAAAGCGCACACCGATTAACAACGCCAAAGTAACCAGCAGTTTTTCAACCAAACGCCACCATCCTGTGTTGGGATTTACGCGCGCACACAAGGGGGTTGATTTTCGTGCACCAACGGGCACACCCATTCCGGCCGCCGGTGCGGGACGCGTTATCGCACGCAGTTTTAACCGCGGGCATGGAAACTTTGTCAGAATTCGCCACAATGGTACATTTGAAACATTGTATGCCCATATGTCAAAATTTGCCAAGGGCGTAAATGTCGGCACCACCGTTCGCCAAGGGCAAATTATCGGCTATGCCGGGTCAACCGGGTTGGCCACCGGTCCACATTTGCATTACGAAGTTATAAAAAACGGTACACACGTGAACCCGTTAACGGTTAAATTGCCCGCTATCAGTAATCTGGACAATAACCAAAAGCAGAAATTTATTGAATACCGTAAAATATTAGATTCTGGGATTGAACAATTGGCCAACAATCCAAAATGGTTTATTCAATTATAGTTTCATAGATTGCAACACGGCCGGGGGCATATTAATCGATGTGTTGCACCACCCTGACCCTGTGTGTATGATATTATTTCAATATATGTACAGACTATCGCGTATGCGAATGATACATTTCGTTATAATGCCGCCGACACACAGATTTATAATTATCATCCCCCAGTGCGATTGCATCACCATTATGTATAACATTCCCATGTGAATCAAATCGCAAATGGTGCGTCGCCAAATTCAAGCACCCAGGCATTTGACAATTTGATTCCATACGGTGCAATTTCGCCCCAACCGCAACCAATCGCGCCGATGCCGGGAACAGATTCTCGTTACTGTCCACCATCAAGCCATAGCACATTATAATTCGCCCACTATTGTCGGCAATATCAACCATACGGTCGATATCAGACGGCTGAAAAAACTGAACTTCGTCCACTAAGATAACACGAATGTCCGGCAAAGGTGTGTACGATGACAAATCTGGCAACGCGACGGCATCAACACTTAACCCAATGCGCGAATTTATTGTTGTTGCACCAAATCGCGTATCGGTAATTGGTTTAATCACATCCGTCGGGTTGCCATTCTTGCGAAAATTATATGCGGTTATAATCAGCTGCGCGGACTTTGACGCGCCCATTGTTCCGTAATGAAAGTGCAAATTTGCCATTATATTTACCCCTATATTTTAATCGTGGTTTAACCCATTTGTTCCAACCGCCGAATACGTTTTTCAACCGGCGGATGCGTTGCAAATAAATCACCAACAAATTCGCGCGCCCCAGGATATGCAATACAAACCGCCGCCATTGATTTTACCTTGTCCATACTTTCCACACGACAATCTGTGCTGATTTTACGCAGTGCATCCGCCAACGCATGCGGATTACGTGTAATTTTTGCCCCGGTTGCATCGGCGGCATATTCACGTTCACGCGAAATCGCCATGCGTAATATTGGCGTAATAATCACATTAAAAACCATAAACGCCACCCACACCATAAACAGCACCGCCACCATGCCACGATTATCATTTTCATCACGTCGTATACCCATTCCATTCAATACAATACGCAATATAATATCTGCCGCAAACACCGTAACCCCAATGCCGGTTATTAACATCATATCTAATCGGATATCGCGATTGCCGATATGTGCCATTTCGTGCGCGATTACCCCCTGTAATTCCAATTTATTTAATCGTTTTATTATCCCGCGTGTTAATGCAACCGATGCATCATGGGGGCCGCGCCCGGTGGCAAACGCATTCATTGACGCATCATCAATTATATACACACGCGGCGTTGGCAATCCCGCCGCAATCGCAACGTTTTCAACGCTGCGAAACACATCACGATATTCCGGGTCATCATCGTGTATTTCATGTGCACCCGCCGCATTCAACATCATTGAATCACCAAACGCCCACGATATGCCCATCCATGCAAGACACGCAACGATTGTTGGCACGGCAACGTGTACCGCAACATCCGCCGCGCGGTCAATTGGTTCGACAATCCACACGAATAAAAACACCAATGCAATAAATATAATCGGGAACAACGCAACCAAAACAGCTGTCTTGATATTATTACTGCGAATATGGTCATACACGGTTTTGACGGGCTTCATTGAAATATTCCTTTGTCATACATTTTATGATATAATTATTTGCATGCCAAAGGCAAGTATCTTTGTTCTGACCACAATTATTACCGCAACGGCATTTGCCGACGGATTTTTAACCGCAAGCAAATTCCCAAAAACATTTGACGATTTGTCTTTCGTTGACCAGATGGAGGTACTGCGCGAAGGCTATGCCGAAGAAATTGTATACGACCAATCTGGCAAATGTATTTCCGGATGTCACGCGTATAACAGCATATCAATTGAACAAGACATTGAACGCATGGCGGACGCAACCACACGCGCAAACCGAATAATAATGGACGCGATTGCCGAAAATAATTCCACAACGCCACCATCCGAAACATCATCTGGGCCCAACACATCCGTCAAAGCACCCCAACCGGAACAACCCACCACACCGCACCAGCCGGGAAACAATACAAAATTAAATGGAATACCGTTGGGTTCACCAATACATACGAATAATTTAATCATAACATCTGATTTTGGAATGCGAACATTGGACGGCGGAAAAACATATCGTATGCACCCGGCGATTGATATTGGCGTACCAGATGGTACACCCGTGTATACACCGGCATCTGGGACGGTTACACGCGTATGGTGGGACAATTATGGCGGTGGCAATGTTATTGAAATTGAACATTCGCACGGATTCCGAACAAAATATCTGCATTTAAGTCAACAATTGGTAAAGGCGGGGCAACAAGTCAACCGCGGTGATTTGATTGGAAAAAGCGGTCATTCCGGTGGCAACTATGGGCCACATTTGGATTATCGGGTATTATTTAACGACATGTATATTGACATACTGTGTCCATGCTTTATGTTCCACAAAGATGGCGGCCAACAGCAAAAAATACAACAACGATGCAATTACAACCTGTTACAGTCAAATTATACAATGGACAATTCCAACCGTCGTACGGAATACAGAATTAAACACAGTTATTGTTTAAGCAAGCCATCTGATAAATTACCGGGGCAAAAATAACACCTATCGCATTCGATGGAATCGGACATCAAAACTGCCGTTATTTATAGGGGTGGCCGAAATTATATACGGCGAAATAACAGATTCGCGCACCCATTCGGGGAATAATTGTCGTAAAACGCCGCTGGCCCCTGTTATAACTGTGGCACGACGCACCCCCGACTGGCACAATTTCATTATCGCGGACCACGCCATTTCAACCGTATGGTTATGCAAATCCAGTATCGCTTTATCTGGCACTGTACCCGAATCCTGGGGCGGTATTAATTGCCCCAGTTTTAATTTTGCACGCACATCACGCGACACGGCACGCATATCGGGTACGAACGCCCCATTTGCCATTTGTTCAATATCAGATTGCGTCAGATGTTTCATGTTATCAATGGTCAGTGTTAGTGGTCAGTGGCCTAGTATTGTTGTGTTTTTAGAGTGTTTTCGCCCTGCCCCATGTAAAAACACTAGCCACTAACCACTAAAAAACGCGCCATAAGGCGCGATTTTTATTTGTTTGCATTCTTTTCGGCAGATGTCGCGGCCAAATCTTCCACAATGCGGGCCTTTTTACCAGACAGACCACGCAAAAAGAACAATTTTGCACGACGAACGCGACCAATACGAACCTTTTCAATCTTTTCAATTGCCGGGCTGTACAGTGGGAATTTGCGTTCCACGCCAACACCGTATGATTCACGACGAACCGTGAATGATGCATTATTACCCGTGCCGCCATCGCGTGCGATAACAACACCTTCGAATATCTGAATACGGAATTTATCGCCATCTTTGATTTTCACGTGCACTTTCAGTGTATCACCCGCCTTGAAATTCGGAATTTTCTTGTCAGCGGTTAATTTTTCAACCTGTTTTGCTTCTATTTTTTTAATAATGTTCATTTTTTGTTTCCTTGTATTAAGTCCGGACGACGTTTCATTGTTATTTCGTCCGATTGTTGTTTCCGCCACCGTTCAATGTTGCCGTGGTGGCCAGACAGCAGGACTTCTGGGACATTACGTCCACGCCATACCGACGGTCGGGTATATAACGGCCATTCCAACCCACCGATTTCGAAACTTTCGTTCGCGGTCGCGTCTGCGCCACCGCCCAGTACATTATCATTCACGCGAACGCAACTGTCAATAAAAACTTGTGCGGCAATTTCGCCACCCGACAGTATATAATCGCCGATTGATAATTCCGTTATATCATATTCATCAATGATTCGTTGGTCAATTCCTTCGTATCGGCCACACAGTAATGTATAAACCGCATCCGGCGCGGCGGTAAATTCACGCACCATTTTTTGGTTTAATTGTGACCCGCGCGGCGAAAAGTATATAATTTTGCCCGGATTTTTTACCGAATCAATCGCCGGGCCAACCGCATCGGCGCGCATAACCATGCCAACACCGCCGCCGAATTGTTCATCATCAACACTGCCATAACTGTTTATGGCAAAATCGCGAATATTTATCGTGTCATATGACCAAATGCCGCGTTCCAATGCGCGCCCAACGACCCCACCGGCCAATGTGCCCGGGAACATTTCCGGAAAAATTGTCAGAATATTAAAGTGCATTATTATTTTGTTTTCGATTTACATTCTGCACAAATTGCATACATTTTATCAAAAGTGTTAATAAATTCATTACGTGCAATTTCATATGAACGATTTGGCACCAGATATGTTTCGTTTACAGATATATGAAATGTGTGCTGTTCGTACTTTATGAATTTACGTAATGGACAATTACGTTCGGTCATTTTTGATGGACATTCAACATTTATAATATTGGTATTAACCAGCGTACGCATACTTTACCCCCAATTCATTTTTATTTAACAGATATATTTCTTTTAGACGTATCAACAATCGCACCACGAAACGCGACCATATCACCATTGTCCAGTTCAATTATATCACCCGCACCAAAATTTTGGAAGCCTGAAACAACACCAATTGAAACCCCATCACGAACAACCGTCATACCGATTAAGTCCGCCTGGTAATATTCACCAACGCCCGCCGGTGGCAATGCATCGCGCATCACAAACAATTCAGTCCCACGCAATGTTTCGGCCGTATTACGGTCGTCAAAGCCACGAATGTGCGCAATTATTATATTGGTATGTGGAATTGCACGTATAAAACGAAAATCACCGGCTGCAAAATTTGCACCGATGATGGGCAATGTCTTAAAATCTGACGGGTTTTCCGTATATGTCTGAACACGTACGTCACCACGTACACCGTGAAACGCAACGATTTTACCAATCAAGATTTTATTTACGTCTGTCATGTTTACACAACTTGCATACGCCCGCGATGACGCGGGCGTATGATTTTTATTCTGCAGATGAATCCGCCGATTCCTGGGCCGGTGCGGCGGCGGCTTCTTTTGCCGCTGCTTCGGCGGCGGCCTTTTCTTCGGCTATTTTGGCCAATTTTGCTTCTTTATCTTTGATTTTTTGCAATGTCTTTTCAGATTGCAGATGTTTCTTGGTCTGAACCGGGATTGCCCGCTTTTCAACCAATCCCGCATTGGCCAAGAATTTATAAACACGGTCTGATGGTTTTGCGCCTTTGGCCATCCATGCCTTGATTTCATCAACCTTTAATGTCACGCGTTTTTCATTATCACGCGCCAACATTGGGTCGTATTTACCAACAACCTCTAACACATTGCCGGAATTACGCGCATTGCGTGAATCTGTTACAACGATGTGATAATACGGACGCTTTTTTGCACCATAACGTGCCAAACGAATAACTGTTGCCATTGTTTTTACTCCTTGATTTAATTTGTTATGTTGTTAATGTTCTTTGCCAAAGTACGGTGTCAAACAAAAGAAACGCAACGCATATTCATGTTGACGTTTTGCGACATCTTTGGACACACCTGTCTTTTTATATTCCGCCGATTGCAAACGACGCAAATCACGCGTAGATTGCAATATTTCTTGATACGATAGGCCTAATAAATTATCTTCCATGTCATATTCCTTTTTGCACAAATACCAAAGTGCCACGTCAAGGACGAAAACTCGCCGGATGACGTACCAATGCGAACCTGCATCTGGTGTAATATAAATGGCAATCATTGGATTTGCATGGGCATTATTATACACAAAACCACAAAAGTCAAGCGGTTGAATTAATATCTGATATGTAAATTCGTCGCGTATTTGTTTACGCCATGCCAATAATTCGGCGGACTTATCACGATTATCGTGGTTTATCGCAATATTCCCGGCGATACCGCCAACCACGCCGGCGGCAGCGACAATTGCGCCGGTTTTTAATTTTGATGCAGATGCCGCCTTTTGTTCGGCCCAACGGTTGGCATTGTCGCCATCTGGGTTCAACAATGCGCGTGAAATAGATGCATACGCACCAGAACGTGGCCAGGTATGCACGCATTTATATACGCAAACGCACCAAATATTGCACCGACAAAAAATGGGCTAAATAATTGCAATTAAAATCCCACCTTATAGCGCATGTTGCCAAACCCACATAATTAAATTTTTATGGACATTTGATATAACGTATTATAGAATGTGCTGGCTATCGCGGGCGTGGTATAATGGCAGCACGAAAGCTTCCCAAGCTTTAGACGAGGGTTCGATTCCCTTCGCCCGCACCAAAAAAATAAAGCCGTCCCTTGTGGTCGGGTTTATTTTTTGGATTGTGACGACAAAATCGAACCCGGTAAAGTGGGTTCGGATTGCGGCGCAACACTGTTGCGCACAGTGAAAGGGCCTGCCTGGCACGCCCCGTGTTTGGGGTCAAATCACAGACCGCATTGGCTGTCGGGCCATGGATCAAACAGGGTAAAAAATTATATAAAAAACATTATCTTGTTTTTTGGTGTGCGCGTAATAATTCAATTTTTGCGACTAAATCTTCTAACTCTTGCACTTTACGTATAATTGTGCGATATAATTTCTTGTTCGGGGTATTACGCTTAATCACACGTTGTGTATTACGAATTAATTCCAAAACGGCCGTTTGATGCAGATACATTGCCCGACGTTCCAACGCATCAAGTCGCGCACCCAAACCATCCCAACTGTTGTCTAATTCACTGGTCAGTGCATTATTTAGAAAACGCTTTTTGGTTTCCCGTTTGTCGTTCATGATGCGCCCCTTTGGTTAATATACGTAATTTTTGCCGCGGGTATATCAAGTTCGGATTTTTTATTCCATTATTCTGGGCAATTATTGTAAATCGCGTACCACGCCCCATAAAGTTACGCGCAATAATCCATAAACAATCACCACGCCGCACGGTATAAAACGTATTGTCGTTTCCGGTTGCGCGCGGCATTATAAAGCCATGTCCAATTTGGGAAATTGTGCGCCCGGCCCCATCATGCATACGTATGGTCAGGACGTATTTCTGGCCCGGCTGTAATTCACCAACATTCGCGCCGATGCCAAAGTTTTTATGGTCTGACACACGTGCCATACCCAAATATTTATCATTCAGGGCAATTGACACACGCGTACGCGGAATTGCCGTGCCGGTTACAACAATGCGCCCCGTGTCCAGATAATCAATTTTAGATACATTTAAATCGCCATCGGTCAATATCGCCGGTGCCTGTAAGATACGACTGCCGTCATCGGTCATCAATAATGACATGGAATTTTCCACACCGCGCGGCGATATATACAAAAACACACGATTCGCCGAATGCGCATTACGTTCTGGGTCAATTAATGAAACCGTGTAATTACCGGGACGCATTGCCCCATTTGGCGAATATACAAATTCACCATTTTTATCGGAATTTATTGTTGCGACAATTTTACCATTAATCTTTATTGATACATTTGCATTGGGATGCGCACGACCAGCAATTACAACGTTGCCATTTGGTGCAACACGTACAACGTCAAATTCTGGACGGGTAATTTTGTGTGTAACCGTGCGTACAATCGGTTCTGGGACCGATGGTGCGGACAACGTCATTATATGATGATATGTAACACGTTGAAAAAACACAGCCCATAATGCAATCAATACGACAACCAATGCACATAAAATTGGGAACCAATACGCCCGGAAAATCCCACGCACCCGCGCAGTACGTGATTGCGCATACACAGCACGTCGGGGTGTGGTCGACGGTTTTGCAAACACATTCAGTCGCCGTAAAAACTGACGCGTAAAATCACGACGGTTTTCCAACCACTCGTTTTGACGGTTAATTGCGTCATCTATCATATCATCGGTGGAACGCTTGGTTTTTCCAATTGTATTATTTTTCGCCATAGATACCCCCATTGATGCATCAAATGGTTATGTACTCTGGACAAATTATTGCAAAATATATTTCTTTGTCAACTTATTTATGCTATCATTAGTCATGATAAAACAAAGGAAAGACAAGCCATGAAAAAGATTGGAATTATGACAACAGGCGGCGATTGTTCGGGCCTGAATGCGGTAATTGCGAATATTGTACGCGCGGCGCAAATTCGCGGGTGGCGCGTTGTCGGCATAACCGACGGCACCGACGGGTTAACCACACACACGCCAAGTGTTGTTGACCTTGATATAATCAACATGCCGCCAACAATTTCACGCACATCGGGCAGTATTCTGGGCAACGGCCACGCCGGCATTATGAATTTCGAAACCGCCACACGTTCTGGCCAATTACGCGCATTTAATAACAATCTGAAAACGGCAATCCGAAAATTAAAACTGGACGTAATAATTTTGGTTGGTGGCAACGGCAGTTTATCGTTAGCCTGGACAAATCGCGATATTTATTCCGATGTTCAATTGATTTGCATTCCAAAGACCATTGACATGGATATTCCATGCACAAGCCGTACAATTGGTTTTGATACCGCGGTTCAACAACTGGTTTCATACTGTGATCAATTAATATTAACGGCACGCAGCCATCACAGATGGTTTGTCGTTCAATCAATGGGTCGCGATTGCGGGCAATTGGCATTAAATGCCGGCGTGGCGGCGGGTGTGCACGCGATATTAATACCAGAAATTAAGTTTGATATGAATGCTTTGATTGCGCATATTAAGCATGCCCCAACCGATTACGGTATAATCATTGTCGCCGAAGGAATCCGCATTCGGGGACATTCGGGGCAACCTGCGGAAATTATTTCGCGCAAATTAACCGCCGCCGGAATTCCAAACCGCACGGCATTTCCTGGCCATATTCAACGCGCCGGCGACACCACCGCGGCCGACCGTATATTGGCCATCCAAATGGCCGATGCCACAATACGCGCGATTGAAAACAACGAAACATATGTTATGACGGCATACGAAAATGACCAGTGTCGAACAATTACACTGGCTGATTTTTACGCCGCCGGACGTACCGTTGACGACCCGAATATATCGGGGCTGAAAACATCGAATGCGTATGTAACCCCAGATAATCCACTGTTACATGTTGTTGAAAATATGGGCATTTATATTGGTGAAAGACGAAAATAAAATCATGCATATGTGACGTCTGCATTAAATCCGTGGCCCAGGGATGCATGGTTTGGTGTAATGTCTTTTATTGTATATTATTCAACTAATTCACCGGGAACAATTTGCCGCCATCACCGCGTTTTGCACTAATCCAACACGTCGCGCCATTACGCGGAACGGCCATGGCGTATTTAGTATGCTTTTCCGCATATATATTTATACCATTCATTGCCGTGTCGCCAATCCGACACAATGGCAAACACCGGTCGTCGGATGTGTGGCCGAATCCATCATCACATTCCCACGGGCAATCGCCAACATCCGGTGTGCCCGCACCGGTATAGTGCGCATTTGTCGGCGCATTTGTGCATGGATTTACGTTTTTATAATTCGTGGTACCAGGCTTGTTCAGATTTGATACGTAGTAACCAGTTTGTGCAGCAGAACACAGACCGTTATAGTTTACAACCGTATAATCTGATGATTCCATGGAATAGCCTAACACAATATACCTATCCGCGCATGTATCATCTTGCGCCTGACGTACACGCAGACCACACGCCATTATTGATGTTGGGCCAACAGAAGCGTATGTTGATGTTTTTTTCAACATATTGTAATCTGAAATATTCGGTATCAAATTCAGAACATCCGACTTGGTCAAATTGGTTTCTGGACATTCATAACTTAAATCATCCCCCGGACAGTAATATGACGAGATACAATTTGTACATTCACCATTGTTCATGTATTGCCCCGCGTCGCATGTTGCGGCGCGGGCATTGGTTAAAATGCACATGCCAAACATCACACCCCATGCACAAAAAAACCACCGTTTTTTTGTGCACAGGTAAAGGAAAATAAAATGGCGGATTTCTGGGGTTTTGTAAAAACAATTTGTGCACCAAAAAAACGGTGGTTTTTTGGTGCACGGCTTATTTCCCTGTACGCCATATATCATACCGCATTCACGCATTTTTGACAATATGTTTTTTGATAAAAAAACATTACATAAACATATTGTTATATTGCGCCACGACACCAATGGATGTGCCAACCACATACAATTATCACATCAAAACGCGCATTTCCGCGCCACTGTGTTTTTGCAATATACGTTTCAGCCGCACGACGCAGGCGCACAATTTGCGCGGGTGTAATTGCATCCCATGCGGCGGCAACGGTTGGGCGTGCCTTTACCTCTATAAACACCAGGGTATTTTTATTCCGTGCAATAATATCAATTTCGGCACGGGCCGTTTGGCGGCCGGTTACGTATCGCCGCCGCACTATGCGAAACCCATGCATGCGCAGCATCCACACCGCGCGCCATTCTGCCAATAAACCGGTTTTATATGAATTCATATTAAAATGCATAATTCTTGGCGCGGAAATTTTCACGTGCCGCCTGGACATTTTTGGCCGCATCCGACGCGTTGCGCCCATTGTCCACCAAATCCAGTGCACCATAATACGCCGTCATCATCGGATCATATGAATTATTTGATGACACCCACGTATCACCACCTGCGTTTGGTGCGCCATATTTATCCAATACATCTTGCCAAAACTTTAATATCTTTTTTTCGCGCTGGTTAGAAAATTTGTCGGCATCCCCTTCTAAATCATTAACATCGTTATTGTAAACAACGCGCCACACAACATTATCGGTTGCATTACTGGTAAAATAAACCGTTATTGTTTCACCCGTGGCAGCCCGTTCAAGGTGCAATTGCGACGCATACAGCAACCCACGATTACGCGCCAAACTGGTTATGCATTTTTCCAATTCAGACGGGTTATACGCCTGTTGCTGGCGACATTCATAGTCCAGGTTGTATTTCCATTCTTGGGCAATGGTGTATATTATGCTGTCTTTCTTGCGCGGCGCATACAGGCCACCATTATGAAAAAACAGTGTATGAATATCGTCAAACCCCATCCCCAGCATTATTCCCGCAATATCAAACGCCCCAACATTCGCAGGTGTGGCCCCGACATCCATCGCAACCGAACCAACCGTAACATCGTTATCATCACTGTCCGTTATTGCAAAGTTATTCAGGTCAAACGGGTCATCGTCTGCGCGCGCGCAAATTGCGCCACCGCATAACATCAAAACCGATAAAAATTTCAATTTCATATTCATCCGTTTTTTTATTCCAGATAATTTTTTACATCCGTAACCCGAAACCGAAAAAATGTAATCGGGTCATATTGCTTTTTCAATCTGTCTTGCACAATTTCATCATCCCACGTTCCGGGAAGATAGCGCACCCCCAGGTACATTTTGCCGCGCGTAATTATTGGACTTTCGGCCAATTTATTCGGATGCAACCATGTCTGTAATTCATATTCAACAACCCAATACCCGCCATCTGTTTCTGTATCGGTTGTATACAATATTTCACCAATTACACGAACGCTACGCATCGCATTTTTTTCGGCCAATGATAAAATCGTTCGCGCCTCGCCATCACGCCATTGGTTGAAAACACCCGGCACAGAAATCATCTCCATTGTGCTTTTTTTACGATTTTCACCGTCAATACGCGTACGGATGTTTTCAGAATCCGGTGTTACATAGAAATATTCTGTCACGAACCGACGTATTAACATGTCGCGCACATACCTATCGCCAATTTCAGATAACGCCATTGGTACACCTGGCCGATATTCTGATGCATTGTTCGGTTGAAAAAAATATGGTTGAACAACGAAATGCCGCCCAGAATCAAACATCGCACACGTCACCACCAACATGCCGCAAATTATCAGCATTAATAACAAAGCAATCAACCCAATAACAAATTTCCGCATTTAATTTATCCTGTATGCATTAAATTCAGAAACATAGAACCCCAGTGTTTGCCAATAATATTCCGTATTACGCGCGACACGAACATACGCAACAACCTGAATATCGCCATGTATTGCGGAACGCACCGTTGCATAGACCTGCCACGTGCCACCATTACGTGTCGGTTCAGATAATGGAATAACCTTTAATGTATTATATACAATACGCCATGCATCACCACCCAATGCACGCGCCGAATATTCCGGAATAACATCATTCACAAATGTGTTATATAACTCGTCCCCAGAGGCACAATATATTGCACATGCCCCATTTCCATATATCACGGTACCATCCGGCACACAATCACGCGCACGGTCGCATTTGCGCCATAAATCTGCATTTTTAGATTGTGTTTCCGATATTGTCATCCAATCAACTGCAAAACGTCCCACCAAAGACTGCTGAACCGCGTATTCCGGTGATAAAACCGCAACACCATTCACGCCGCCATCATCTGTAATTGTATTCCAATTCCCTGTGCGCGAATCCACCGATATTATACATGGACGTACAGACACACTGCGCATTGTCCAGACAACAACCACACACGCCACAACCATCAACGCAAATACAACCATTGTTCCAATGGCCATAAATCGCGATATCGCAATGCGTCGCCCGGCGGGAAACACATTTGTGTTAAAATCATCTGGATATTTCACGTGGTGTCATCCGTGTTTTTTACGCCCGGTACACCATGATACATGCGCACGGGCTTAATTTTAATTCATTGTTATCATAACCAACGCCAACCGGCTCGCGGTCATAAACCTGGCCACATCCGGCCAACGCCAACACAACAAATATACCCAAGAAAAACCTTTTCATTTTGCTTTCCCCCTTAACATAACATCAGTATAGGAAAAACCCGCCACATCGGTCAAGCGTAAATGAATTGGTTGTTGGCGAATTTCTAATTTATGATTTGTGGAACGGTGTCCATTATGGGCATCGTGCACATATTTTGTGTTCGCTGCGCTAACATGTATGATTGACCTGGATTGCCGAGGCACACCCAACAATAACAGCAAATATTTTTGCATCATTGCTCTATGCTTGCAAACTTAAAACTTTCATCATGCACCCCTTTTATTCGCTCAACCCGTCGTCGGTTGCGCCGACGCCCCCACGCGTACGTGCCATCTTTACCGTTATAGACCAATCTACATGAACCATGTTTTACATTTTGCGGGTCCTGTTGGTCTGCATAGCCGCGACTGGCCAAATCCGCGTATGATGCAAGTGGCATTATCGCCAATAATGTTATTATGCAGAACAATCTTCTCATTCCGTTTTCTCCCTTGGATTTTTTATAAAATTACTTAACATAACCATATCAACACCAGCAAATTCGCATAATATAAAATTTTACGTTGTTGACAAACCGCCCTTTTCTGCTAATGTGAACAGGCTATGCAAAATATTTCTGAAAAGTTTTTCAATAATATGCACGAAATCCGTGACGGTTCGTCTGGCGTAATCGGCAATGTTTATTATACCAAAATACCTGATGCGATTGGCACGCTGTACACCATGCACGGTTACGCAGGCAGTCCGGTTGAACCAATCATGCGCATTGCGATTTCGCATGCGATAAAATCTGGGTTTAATATTGTCGCAATTGAAAATGTTCAACTGTCTGTAACATACCCAATCGCGGACCGCGACCTGGGACGTATGAACCTGGACCGACATGTTGATGTATTGCACCGCGGACTAAATTTCACAAAATGCATATCTGAATTGAATCAATGCGGGTATAATATCGCGTGGTTGCATTCATTGGGGGCGCGTGCGTTTACAGACTTGTTTGTGGAATCGCCGCATACGGGTTCACGATTTAATTCTGTGGTGTTTAATAATCCGTATTTTATGCCACCGGCACGTGTTGAACAAAAACATGAAAAGTCATTAAAATCTGACCCCAGTGGCATGATTTGGGAAAAAATTATGGATCGCCCATATCAAACGACCCGGATTATTGACGACGAAAAATATACAATTCCGGCAACGCTGCGTAATGTATTTTTCCCGTTCAAGAAATTACCAGATGGACGTTTTCCAACATTTACCGACGTAATGGGCGACATGTCACGATTTGCAGGACGCCGTTCAATTGTGTGCTTTATTCTGGGCACTGATGACACCGAAGCGGAATATAACAAAAACATGGACGTGTTTAATGCACTGCAAATACACAACAAAGACCTGTATCTGATACCAAATGGTATACACACATTGGAAAATGTATTACCCGAATATGACCAAATTACCCAGGTTGTTTTGGCAAAACTGGCCGCCGACGCAAAACTGCACAGACGATAAAAAACGGAACTTTATTTCCGTTTTTTATTATTTAGAACTGGGTTTCGAACGATAACAAGAATCGACGTTCGCGGTCATATTTTGCCATCTTCATCGGCCACCCCCACGAAAAGTTCATCGGCCCCATTGGTGTATTCCAATAAATACCAACACCAATTGATGTGCGAATATCGTTATCGATATAATTTTCTTTGTCATAGAAATAATTTTCGGCCGCCGGCGGTTTACCCAAAATACCATAATCCGCAAAGACAAATCCCTTTACCTGATATTCGTCCGGTATAAATACCGGGAAATTCATCTGGGTTGAACCGTTTATTTTCCACAACCCACCCAACGAATACGTACGATATGCCCAGTTTCGGGAACCAACACCTGCAATATCAAACCCACGCAACGATTCCCCACCCAAGAAATAACGATAAACACGCGTTATATAATCATCGCCAATTGGTTGTATATACCCAAAATCTAATGATGTACGTAATTGCCACCGGTCTGACAAAAACTTTACCATTGCGGTTATATCACCATTGTAACGCATAAATTCTTCGGTACCACCAAACCCAGTATATGCCACACCAACGTTACCAACAATACCGGTGTGTGTATTCTGCTCAAAATTCGTGTCCAGGTTATAATACTTAAAATTCGTACCCAATGTGTACAACGTCGCGTCATGCCACCCAGATAATTGAATGTCATAGTTTTGGTCAAACGCCGCCGACATGCGTACAGTCTGGGTCCAATGGTCAGTCAGTCGCCATCCCATACGGCCCGCAACAGTTAATGAGTCACGGTCGTAACCAAAACTGCCCAAAGAAGAATAATCATACATTGTATACGAAACGTCAAATCCGGCAGACAACGCACGCCCAAACAGATATGGTTCGGTAAAACTGAACAATGCCTGTTTTTGATATTGCGCAATTGACCCACGCAGTTGTACAACTTGGCCGCGACCCATAAAATTACTTTCTGTTATACCGGCATCAACCATAAAACCATTGATATTTGACCAACCAAACCCACCTGATAATTCACCGGTTGGTTGTTCTTCTACCTTGACATCCAGGTTCATCATATTCGCATCGGCAACACGCGTTGGCACCATTTGCACATCCTTGAAATACCGCGTATGCATCAGGTTTTGACGGCCCTCTTCAATCGTCTGCAATGAAAACGGGTCACCCGCACGCATCGGTAACGATTGTTCAATAACACTATCAAACGTACGCACATTACCCAATATATTTATTGTATTCAGGTATATGCGATTTGTTTTCTGAATCACAAATTGAAAATCAATTGTATGCGCGTCTGAATTTCTAACCGGCACCGGTTCAACATTTATGAATGCATAACCATGTTCGGCAACCACACTGCGTAACGCAGACATTGTTGCATCAACCATATCAACGTTATAAGTATCACCACGTGACATTTTTAATGCACGCTGTAATTGCGAATCTGGCACATCGGGGAATGGATTCTTAACCGTTATTTCGCCAAATTTATATTTTTCCCCTTCGTCAACGGTGAACACCACAGAATAATATTCCCGATCAGGCGTAAATTCCCCAGCGGTATTCTTTACCTGAAAATCAGCATAGCCATTGCGCATATAAAACTGACGCAACATCTGCGCATCGTATTGTATACGATCTTCATCAAATACATCAAATTGCGTCATTATGCGCCACCACGCATGTTCACGCGATAATATTTCCCCACGTAACGTACGTGAACGAAACCGCCGATTACCGGAAAACTTTATACTGCGAATATATGTCGGGTGACCTTCGCTAATCTCGTAAACAACGTTTACCCGATTATCATCCAACAAGATTTTTTTCGGTTCAATTTTTGTTCCAAAAAAACCCTTGCGCTGATAAACTGTCAACATACGGCTGACATCGCCACCGACAACAGATTCATCAAACGACGCACGTTCTTTTAACCGTATTTCTTTTTTCAGGTCATCTGTTGATATTTCATCATTACCTTCTATCGTCACTTGGCCAACCGTGGGCGATTCTGTAACATCTATCTTTAACACATTGCCAGACATGCGAACGTTAATTTTGGAAAAATACCCACTTTCTTGTAATTTTTTTGCGATTTGGTTCGCACGCGATTCGCCGACGTTTTCGCCAATCCGCACATCGGCCAATATTCGCACCGATTCCGCATCCATACGTTCATTGCCACGCACATCAATACGCGACACCGTTTCGGCCCCAGCCGCCCAAATTGCACCAAACGCAACAATAACAGCAATATCAAAACATCTTTTCATCATAGGTTCAACCCAAATACACGCGCTAAATCATTCCACATCGTCAATACGAACAATGCACCAATTAAAATCCAACCGCATAAAATTGCAATTTCCATGCCACGCCCACCCAGTTTACGACGCGTGACCCCTTCTATTATCAAAATCAATAAATAACCGCCATCCAACACCGGCAACGGCAACAAATTTATTACACCCAAATTTACCGACAATAACGCGATTATTGATATCAACGCAAAGAACCCGGCCGCCATTGCCTGGCCCGATACCTGGGCAATGGTAATGAACGACCCCAATTGCTTAGACGACCGTTCGCCGGTCACAATCTGCTTTAACACAATTAATAAAGTCTTTGATTGATGGTATGTTTCGCGCGCACCGGAATATATGGCGCCAAAGAACCCTTTCTTGCGAAATTCGGTTTTGCTGCCGTCGGCAACCAATCCCCAACGTTCTGCGGGCGACAATTTCACCTGGACCAATTTTTCACCACGCAAAATCAAAACGTGTGCGTCACGATGTGCGGCCAATTCCTTGGCCAATACCAATTCGCCCCAATTTGTAATTTTTTCATTATCAATTCGCAAAATTGTATCACCCGGTTTTACACCTGCATTAAAAGCAACCGATTCTTGAATAACCTGGGCCACAACCGGTAATTGAACATTACGTGGTTTGAACATAAACAATGCAGAATAAATTCCCCACGCCAACATGAAATTCATAAATACACCGGCGGCAATAATAATAAATTGTTTCCATGCCGGCGCAGATAAATAATGCCCAACCTGCTTTGCGCGTGGCAACGCAACATATTTTGCACGATTAAACATATCTTCTTGGCCATAAATAGACACATACCCCCCCAGTGGTAGGCATGCAATTTGCCATGTTGTATTATGTCTGTCGTGCCATTTGAATAACGCGGGCCCAAAACCGATTGAAAACGTATCAACACGCACACCCGCCCAACGCGCCGCCAGAAAGTGCCCCAATTCGTGCACGAACACAACAATTCCCAAAACAATCAATAACGCAACAACAGTCAAAACAATATGCATGTTAATAATCCCCCTGTGACAATCACAACATTATCATCCAAACAATCGGCAAAACATAAATCCACCCGTCAAACCGGTCCAGCAACCCACCATGCCCTGGCAACACGTTACTGAAATCTTTAATTCCCAACCGGCGTTTAAGCCAACTGGCGGTCAAGTCACCATATTGTGACAGTAAAGATATACTAATACCAATCCACATTAACTGCGGCATGAACGTGCCTGTACCGATAAAGCCGTACATTATTGCCGCAACAGTTCCACATATAATACCGGCGATTTGTCCGGCCCATGTTTTACCCGCCGACAGACGTTCCCACATCTTGTCACCACCCATTGCACGTCCAACAATCCACGCGCCAACATCGGCCGCACATATTACCAAGAACAACAGAAAAACAATCCACGGGCGCGTACCAACAAAATAAATCGCACACAGCATCATTGCTAGATAGACCAGCGCAACCCCACACATAACGGCATTACCCGTTTTTTGCATTGCGTCGCCACGCGTCGCACGAATACACGACACCATTTCAACAATCATACCAAAAGATATCGCAACACCGACCCAGCGCACTGCGTGAATACCGCGCATTTCTAGCATTGCGACAATACCAGCCACCATCAGCATTACAATTCCAACAATTATACGCTTTAATGTATTTGACATAACTATAACCCCCTATTTCTTGCGCCCGGAATAGTTCACCTTTTTTCCGCCACCGAATCGCCGATTACGATGCGCATATTCATCCAACGTCATTTGCCATAATTTTTCACTGCGAATCAAATCAGGCCAATGCTGGGGTATAAATAATAATTCTGCATACGCCAATTTCCACAACAAGAAATTAGAAATGCGAAATTCATTACTGGTGCGAACCATTAAATCAATTGGCAATAAATCGCCGGTATCCAAGAACGTCTCAAACGTTTCACGTGTAACAGGTGCCCCTGCCGCAATTGCTGCATTGGTTGCCGCGACAATTTCATCTTGGCCACCGTAATTCAGTGCAAAAACCACTGTACCACCGGTATTTTCTGCGGACATAGATTCCAATTCATCACACAATTTGGCCAATTTTTTGGGCAACCGTTCACGCGACCCGATAACACGATAACGCAAATTTTTTTCCAGTGCATGTTTCATATTCTTTTCCAATTCCGTACAGAACAGATTCATCAGAAAATCAACCTCTTCCTGGGAACGATTCCAATTTTCCGTTGAAAACAAGAAAAACGTTATCGTACTGATTCCGCGGGCGATATACCAATCAACCATATTCTCAAAATTAGAAATACCTGCTTGGTGCCCGGCCAACGGCGGCAATCCGCGCATTTCGGCCCACCGACGGTTACCATCACAAATAAACGCAATATGTTCAGGCCGCTTGGCCGGTATGTTGACTGTTTTTTTCTTGAATATGTTAAACATGTTTTCTCTTTTTCTTGTGTGATTATATTGACATTATATCGGTTTCTTTCTGTTTGGCCAATGCATCCACCGCCACAGCCTGTGAATCAAATACGCGCTGAATATCATCTTCGTATTTACGCTGTTCGTCTTCGGAAATTTCTTTATCGGCGACGGCACGTTTTATCTTGCCCATAACATCTTGGCGAATATTACGCATAGAAATCTTGGCTTCTTCTGCATATTTTCCGGCAACCTTGGTCAATTCTTTGCGCCGTTCTTCGGTCAGTGGCGGCATATTCAGTCGAATTACCCCACCCGCCGTCATCGGGTTTAATCCCAATCCACTGTCGCGAATGGCTTTTTCCACCGCTGGGGCATTTGTAATGTCCCACACCGTTACTGTCAACGTCTGATTATCCGGCGTTGCAACGGTTGCGACCTGGTTAATCGGCATTTCTGCACCGTAAACCGGCACACGAATACCATCCAACAAATGAACAGACGCACGCCCCGTACGCAAACCTGCATATTCGTTTTTCAGAACTTCTATGGTTTGTGCGGTTTTCTGTTCGGTTTCCGCCTTGATTGCTTGATAATCCATGATATATATCTCCTTTTGCAAGAAAGCGTAGCAAATCCGCACAACATTTGGCAAGCAATAAAAATATTGACAAATAAATATTTTTGTTTATATTACAACTAAAATATTACAAGTTTATGGGAGATTTTATAGATGTCAGACAAAGCAACTGTAAAAACGGCCGCGCGACGCATGGAAACCCAACGCCGTCGCGATGCCGAAACACCGTTATTTATACATCTGTGGAATGTATTATGCCGCAAATGTCGCAAAATATGGAATTGGGCACGTGGCGTTGATTGGGCGGGCATAATTAACATCGTCCTGTTAATTGCAATCATCACGATATTCACATACCTGTTGTTAGATATCATTCACACGCACCGATTGTCAAAAAGTGTAACCGTGAACAATGTTCCAGTTGTCGCCGCACCTGGCCAGGTAAAAAAAACTGTACACGTCAATAAACACGTACGCGCCACGGCAACACCTGCGCCAATTACACGCGAAACAATATTACCCATACGCCGTGACAAGAAAACCAAACGGTACGTGCAACGCCCAATAAACGTTGCCAAATGCACACACTGCAGTGTTTCAGATTCACAAATCGCGGCCCAGAAACAAAAAATGTACGGCGATATTGTTGTTGATAATTCATGCACCGGTAAAATGGTTCGCGATGGCACCGCGATTCATGGCAACCTGTATTTACAGGGAATGCGCAAATATACATTGCCATGCAACATACACATTGACGGCAACTTGTTCCTGCGCGATGTTCATTTATTACAGTTTTGTGGCGATTTTGTTATCACAGGCAACATTTACGTTGGACCACGTTCATCGTTCGGTCCGATTCCGACAACGGCAACGCTGGGCGGTCAAATAATATTATAAAATACGCGCGACAAATGTCGCGCGTTTGTGTCATAATGCCCCCACTATTTTTATTACGTTTGTTGATAACCACAGATAACACATTTTTGTGTTTTTTATCATGAACAAATGTGATATAATTTATTCTGTACAACAAAAGGAATAAAAAATGGATGGAATAAAAAAACTGTTGTCAACATTAATGTCTAATCTGGGGATTACAATTGTACTGCTGATTGCGATTGTACTGTTTGTAACATTCTCGAACGGATTATTGCCGGGTATTATTGCGGCATTGTCTGCATTGGTGGCGTATACATGCTGTGAAATGCTGTACAAAGAATTTCGCAAACCGACTGAAAAGCCACGCGGGAAACGCAAATAAAAAAAAAAAAAAAAACGAACGCCCAATTGGGCGTTTATTTTTATTCACCATTCCCCAAAAAGAATGATTTTATTATGCCATTGTACCGACAGACATAGTAATACGGCGAATGCCACTGCTGATTGATTTTTCTTTGTTTATGTGTGCACGAATTATTTCGCCGGTGTGATACACGTGCGTTCCACCACATAATTCGCACGAAACGTCGCCTGCGGTAATTACCCGCACCGTATCGCCATATTTTTCACCAAACAACGCCATTGCGCCGCGCGATTTTGCCGCGTCAATTGGCATTTCTTCGTGCGAAACCGGCATATCGGCATTAATCCATTCATTTACCAGGTTTTCAACCGCCGTCTTTTCATCCGCGGTCATGGCACGCCCAAACGAAAAGTCAAACCGAACCGAATCTGGCGATACCTTGGACCCACGTTGTTCGACATCTGGACCCAAAACACGTCGCAACGCCGCCTGCAACAGGTGTGTTGCCGTATGGGCACGCGTTATCTGGGTACGCATTGCCGCGTTTACAATCGGTGTAACGGTATCACCAACCGATAATTTCTGGGTTAAAACGCCACGATGTACAACAACATTACCTGCGCGCGACGTGTCGGTTACAGACATTATCGACACACCATCACGATACAATTCGCCATTATCGCCAACCTGGCCACCCTGGGTGCCATAGAATGGTGTTTTGTCCATTGCAATTTCCACCATATCGCCCGATTCGGCCACATTTACAAATTCACCGTCGCGTAAAATCGCCAACACCGTTGCCGACATATTATCACACGGCGCGTATTTTGCCGCATCATCGGTTGCCGGTAATTCACCACGCGATTCCCATAATGTTTTGGTTCCACGCGTATCGGCACGCGAACGTTCACGTTGTGTTGCCATTGCGGCATTAAATCCATCAACATCAACCGTCATACCATATTCACGCAGAATCATTTGTGTTAAGTCCAACGGAAATCCATACGTATCATATAACTTGAACGCAACATCACCCGCCAACACACGTGAATTTCCGGCATTGTCACGATGTTCATCCAACATTTTCATTCCATTGCTTAACATATCTGCAAACGCATTTTCTTCATTCTGCAGAATTTCAACCACGCGCCCTTGTTCGCGCGCCAATTCTGGGTATGCCGCCCCCATTTCGGCAACCAACGCCGGGTACAGTTTCGACAGCAACGCCCCCCGTGCCCCCAGCATTTGCCCATGCCGCATTGCACGACGCAATATACGACGAATCACATACCCGCGGTCGGTATTTGACGGAATAACACCATCGGCAATCGCAAACCCCACACTGCGCAGGTGGTCGGTTATAACCTTGAACGATGAAATATTTTCCGCATTACGGTGCACCCCAACAACACTTTCGGTCGCATCCATTAAATGCTGAAACAGGTCGGTTTCATAATTATCGGTTTTGCCCTGCAATATCGCGGCCCAGCGTTCCAGGCCCGCCCCAGTATCCACGTTTTGCTTTGGTAATTTCGTTAAATTGCCATTTGCATCGCGGTCATATTGCATAAACACATTATTCCATAATTCGACATATCGGCCGCCTTCGTCTGGTGCGCCGGGCAAACCACCCGGAATATCGGCCCCCATGTCATAGAATATTTCGGTATCCGGCCCACATGGCCCGGTATCACCCGCCGCCCACCAATTGTCATGGTCGCCCAGCCGTATCGCATCCAATCCCGCAACACGCCGCCATATTTCGGTTGATTCGTCATCGGTTTCATGTGTTGTAACAACAATCCGTTTTGGGTCAAAACCAATCACCCGGGTCAGCAATTCCCATGACATCGCAATTGATTCTTCCTTGAAATAATCACCAAAGGACCAGTTCCCCAGCATCTCAAAAAAAGTATGATGGCGGCCGTCAAAGCCAACTTCGTCTAAATCATTATGCTTGCCCCCGGCACGAATACATTTCTGAACATCGGCCACGCGCGGCGCGAATGCGGGTTCAAGGCCCTGTAAAATCCCCTTCCATGGAACCATGCCGGCAACCGTAAATAATAATGTCGGGTCATTCGGTATCAGCGATGCCGACGGCACAATCTTATGCCCATGCGATTGAAAATAGCCTAAGAACGCGTTACGTATTTCATCATATGTCATGATAAATGTCCCCTTATGTCACAAAAAATAAAGTTCACGACAAATAATAAAAGCATTATTGTAAATTTTCAATCATATATTTGCATAAAATATGATATAATGGTTAATGTTATGAAGCCGACAATGTTATTTGCAATTGTAATGTTAACCGCAATCGTAATGATTGCATCGTTTGGCTTGCAAATTGCACCAACCCCCCCGGTTCAGATTCCCGCCGACATGATGGGCAACGTTTTATTCGTATGTCCCGCGGCCAGTTCTGCATGGGATTCATTTGCAACCGCGGTACACCCGTTTACGCATTACCTGACTATAATGTTTTTCTTTGCAACAATGATATTACTGTTCCATTGGGGGTGGGCATTGTATCAAAACCTGTTAAAGGACAAATTTGACCGTGGTTCGTTTACAAATTCGTGGAAGTTTACCAAGTTTTTATTCTGGGCGGCGGTGATTATAATTGTTGCGGTTTCAACACCCAATCATTTCCGGCGCGTCTATGTGGTTCAGCAAAATGGCGAAAAATACCCGGGCGAATATGTACTGTGCGAACGCGACACACCGGGCGCATTGGCGGTGCGCGCAAATGCGGTGCGCAAATAGTATAAGTATGAATAAAAATACAGTATTGTAATTATACTCTTGACTTAAATGGCGGAATTCTCTACGATTCGGACAAGCGGCACGGGTAATACCCTTGGGATGCGCCCGATTGACATGAATGTGAAATAAAAATTGGCGCAAAACCGGGGACAAATACATCCCAACGGTATTACCCGTAAACAAAACCGCGATGTACCTTAAAAGTAACCATGAAAGGAGAAACACATGAACAAACAACAATTGATTGAAGCAATCGCAAACGAAGTTGATGTTACCAAGGCAACTGCTGGTGCGTGCTTGGATGCATTCATCAACACCGTAACAAAAGTTCTGAAAAAGAAAGGCGAAGTTCGCTTGGTTGGTTTCGGCACATTCACATCTGCAAAGCGCAAGGCAACAACCGGCCGCAATCCGCAGACAGGTGCAGCAATTAAAATCCCTGCATCAACCCAGCCGAAATTCAAACCGGGCAAAGCATTGAAAGATGCATTGAACTAAACAAAAACATAAAAACCGCCAATTGGCGGTTTTTATTTGTGCGCCGCAAATATTTTTGCGGCGCACATTTTTTACACAATTAAAATTCAATAACTTTATCACGTGACGTATGGCCACGTATGATTTTTATCTGTCCCTTTGGCACATCAAAATATCGCGCCAGCATTTTTATCACCGCCGCATTTGCATCACCGTCCGTCGGGGCGGCATTTGTATACACGTGCACATTGCCAGATTCGTCTGCAATAATTTTCTGAACCCGTGCACGTGGTGTCACACGAACATTTATTCGTTGCATATGCATTGCACCATTTTTTCTAATATTGGCCGTTTTTCGCCCGCAATTAGATGCAGATGGAAATGAAACACCGACTGGCGAAACATTGGCGCGTTTGTTCCGGCATTTGCCATTATATTAAAGTTTTCACAAACGCCTATTTTATCGGCGGTTTTAACAAAGCATTCCCAAAACGCCGATTGTTCATCGGCCGACGCATTACGCGCAAAATCCAACACGTTTTCATACGCCCCCTTGGGTATAATTAAAACATGATTTTCGCACATTGGTTCCACGTCATAGAACGACATGGCATGTTCATTTTCATAAACTTTATTTGTTGAAATTTCACCGCGGATAATTTTTGCAAAAACGTTATTTTTATCGTACATATTGTCCCCTTTCATTTATACCGAATATCAGCCTAGTACACGCGATTTACAAAATCAAGCCTTGAAATAATAAAACGGCGCACTATATTAATTGCACGATATGAACATTACTAAAAAAATTAAAGGAGATTTTTTATGTTCAAGCCACTGCACAATTATGTATTGTTGGAAAGAATTGAAGAAGAAAACAAAACCACCGGTGGAATTATTATACCGGACACCGCACGTGAAAAACCATCACGTGGGCGCGTAATTGCCGTTGGCGATGGCGAATTTATGAATGGCGCACGTGTACCGTTATCTGTTGCCGCGGGTGATACGGTTTTATTTGCGAAATGGGCCGCGTCGGCAAATGAAGTAAAACTGGACGGGCATGATTATGTTTTAATCAAAGAATCTGATATTTTGGGAATTTTATAATTAAAAGGGAAAGATTATGGCAAAAGATATTGTTTTTGATACAGAAAAAATGGCGGCAGGTGTTGATAAACTGGCCGACGCGGTAAAAATTACTATGGGTCCAAAGGGGCGCACGGTTGTAATTGAAAAATCGTATGGCGCACCAACCGCAACCAAGGACGGCGTTACCGTTGCCAAGGCCGTATCATTAAAGGACCCGGCGGAAAACATTGGTGCCCGCATGGTGCAAGAGGTTGCCAAGAAAGCCGGCGATGATGCCGGTGACGGCACAACAACCGCAACCGTATTGGCACAAAAAATCATCCGCGAAGGTCGACGCGTTATCGCCGCCGGTATGAACCCAATGGATGTAAAGCGCGGAATTGACATGGCGGTTGCGGCGGTGGTTAACGATATTGAATCGCATGCACGCCCGGTCAAAGACAGTTCTGAAATCGCCCAGGTTGCGACAATTTCTGCAAATTCGGATTCTGATATCGGTCAAAAGATTGCCGATGCAATGGAACGCGTCGGCAAAGAAGGTGTTATCACTGTTGAAGAAGCCAAAGGCCTGGACACAGAAATCGATGTCGTTGAAGGGATGCAATTTGACCAAGGGTTTATGTCACCGTACTTTGTCACCAACAGTGAAAAAATGTTGGCCGAAATGGAAAACGCCCAGGTTTTGATTTCTGAAAAGAAAATTACGGGATTACAGGCATTATTACCTATTCTGGAACCGATTGCACAATCGGGTCGGCCATTGTTGATTATTGCCGAAGATGTCGAATCCGAAGCACTGGCGACACTGGTACTGAACCGGCTGCGCGGTGGGTTAAAAGTCTGTGCGGTCAAGGCCCCCGGATTCGGCGATCGCCGCAAAGAAATGTTAAAAGACATTGCCATTTTAACCGGTGGCACGGTTGTTTCCGATGATATGGGCATGACGTTTGAGAATATAACACCGGCGGTATTGGGGTCGGCCAAGAAAGTAGTGGTCAGCAAGGACAACACACTGTTGGCACATGGTGGCGGCGACAAGAATGCCATTGCGGCGCGCGCCGACGAAATTCGCGTTGGTATCGCAAACACCACCAGTGATTATGATCGCGAAAAATTAACCGAACGTCTGGCCAAACTGGTGGGTGGTGTCGCAGTGATTAAGGTTGGCGGCATGACCGAAGTAGAGGTTAAAGAAAAGAAAGACCGTGTTGATGACGCATTGGCCGCAACACGCGCCGCGGTTGCCGACGGCATTGTCGCAGGTGGCGGTATCGCACTGGTACGGGCGACACATGCACTGGAAAAATTACATGGCGCAAACACCGACCAAGATGTTGGCATTGATATTGTTCGCCGCGCAATTGTTGCACCATGCGCACAAATCGCCGCAAACGCCGGTGTGTCGGGCGAAATTGTTGTTGGTAAAATCATGGAAAATGCCGATTATAACTTTGGCTATGACGCACAAACTGGCGAATATACGGATATGATGGCGGCGGGCATTATTGACCCGGCCAAGGTTGTAAAAACCGCCATTATGGCGGCGGCCAGCACGGCGGGCGTAATGTTAACCACCGGTGCGGTTATGACCGAAATCCCCGAAGAAAAGCCATCGGCCCCTGCAATGGGCGGCGGCATGCCGGGCATGATGTAAAAAAATGCGGCCCCGCCGCATTTTTTGATTTCGGATTTATGATTTGTAAAATTATATACGGACAGCGTCATACCGCCGAAGGGCGGTATCCAGTTCGCGCAGCAAATCGCCGGGCGGTAACAAAAGACAGTGGCATAAAAGCCCCTGACGTGCACGAAATCCAAAATCATAAATCCAATTGCGCATTTTCTTGTCGCAATAATTCGCATTTTCGCGCAACGCCACCCGGTGCGGAATATCCACCAATTTTCCCATCACTGCGCACCACACGGTGACATGGTATTATCGGCGGCATTGGATTTTTTCCAACCGCATTTGCAACCGCACGCACGGCATTTGGATGTCCGCACATTTTTGCCAATTGTGCATATGTAACAACCGTGCCAATCGGAATGCGCGTTAATGCACGCCAAACATCGCGTTGAAAATCCGTACCCGGCAAAGAATCAATATCTATATATGTCATTATATTTGTACGCTATTTTATCATGCGCATTGTGAAAAAACAAATTCGCACAAATGACGCACAATAATTTATTCTTGGTTTTTTATATAAAAATATGGTATAATTCGGACATGAAAGCATTTATGTCTTTTGTTATTGTTTTGGCGTTGACGGCATGTTCGTCACAACGCGAAACGACCGTCGTTGAAAACGGTAATGTTACATCTGCGATGACGCGAAATACCAATGATGGGATTACGATTGATACACCAAACGATAATGATTTACGATTGGAAACGGATAATTATATAATTCATATTGATGCCACACCCGGCCGTAAATATCGGTATAATATATGGGCAAATGCTGATAATACATCAACCGCCCCAGATGTTGTTATTGAAGATGGGGTTGTAATTTCCGAAAAAGAATAACCCGTTGTTGACGGTCAAATAATTATATATCTGTTCGTATAACTTATTTGTATTATGGTTTTTGTTGTTAACTAATTCACCGGAACTAATTTCCCGCCGATGTCGCGTATGGCACTAATCCAACACATACCATCGCCGCGTGGAACGGCCATGGCATATTTTGTGTGCTTTTCGGCGTATATATTTATACCGTTCATTGCGGTTTCACCAATCCGGCACAGCGGCAAACACCGGTCGTCGGATGTGTGACCGAATCCATCATCGCATTCCCACGGGCAATCGTTCGCGTTCTTAATCGTACCATCCGGGCTGTCCGGTGTGCCGGGACCGGTATAGTGCGCGTTTGCCGGTGCGTTGGTGCATGGCTTTACGCCATTGTACCAAACCTTATACGTGGTACCCATATATGGCGACAGATAATAACCGGTTCCCGCCGCATAATAGTGTGTGCATTTAACGGGGTATTCTTGGCTGGTTGGGTCGTATGCAACCTCTGACAGGCAACTATAATTCTTAGTATAAAAATATGCACTGCGATGACAACAGGTTATCCTGTCACGCTCGTAATACGTTGTGCCATTATATACAAATTGCGTCCGCCAAGAATTGATCCATACTTCGCCGACTGTAAAAGTATCATCAAAAAACTGTTCATATTTTCCCGCCCATTTATCTTCGGGACATTCGTATTGTGCGTCATCGCCCGGACAATAAGATGTTTTGCCGCAATATGTACATTCGTTTTTAGAATTCAGATAAAAATTTGCCGGACAATTTGCGGCATGGGCATTGGTTAAAATGCACATGCCAAACACCACACCCCGTGCACCAAAAAACCACCGTTTTTTTGTGCACGGATAAAGGAAAATAAAATGGCGGATTTCTGGGGTTTTGTAAAAACAATTTGTGCACCAAAAAAACGGTGGTTTTTTGGTGCACGGCTTATTTCCCTGTACGCCACGCATTGTAACATGTTCGGCGATTTTTTTCAATATGTTTTTTATTAATTTTAATTTGATTTATTATTTCATAAAACTGTGCAAAAAAAACGCGGCGATGCCGCGTTTGATTATGATTTGATTTTTAAATGCTGTCTGCGTTAATCCACCGGCCATTTTGTAACAATCCCGGTGCCATGCCTTCGTTCGCGCGCAGCGAATCAATCACACGACGTGCATTGGATGCATCCAGGTTAATTATACGCACCTTGTACATATCACCTTCGCGAACAACGGTCGCATTACCATATTGGCGCATTTTTGATACCAATGAATTCGCACTATCTTCGGCATAGAATGCCGCAACCTGAACACTGTAATCACCACCGACCGATGTCGTAACCGGCGTTGGTTCCGGCGCAGGCGCATACGTTACCGCGGGCGTTTCATCCACAGACGGCTGAACCGGTACCGTACCCATTGTCGCATTTTTCACCGCAATAGACTGGTCGCGCAGAACCTGAACCTGAACCTTGGATTGACCATTAATGCCAATTGCCCGCGCCGCCGCGGGTGACAAATCCATAATACGCGTATTTACAAAAGGCCCACGATTATTTACACGAACAACCGCAGATTGCCCATTGTCCAGATTTGTAACCCGCGCAATTGTGGGTAATGGTAATGTCTTGCTGGTTGCGACCATTTGATTAACATCAAACGTTTCGCCGTTACTGGTCTTGGTACCATTCAGTTCGGTCGGAATTATACCCGCAACGCCGGTTTGATTATAAGACAAATCTTCCATTGGGATGTATTGAACATCTTCGACTTTGTACGCACTGCCGATATAATACTTTGGTGCCGCCGCCATCAGGTACGCGTCATTTAACACCGCGCCGCCATTATCGGTCGTAACAAGTGTTTCTTCGCCAAAACCGTCGGTGCCATAGCCCGCATTGGTTGTGGTGTTTGTGCCCTGTTGACAACCGGCCAAGACCGCCGTCAAAACCGCCAATGAAACAATTTTTTTCATGATTTATGACTCCTTACATTCCTTCATGTAACACATACTATCATAAAAAAAGGCCTGTTTCAACTTTATTTTAATATTTTGCAATCCATGAAATACGCAATGGGCAAATACAGAACCGCATACCCGCAAATTGCCGCGCCCATGATAAAGATTGACGAAACATTTATCAAACTTAACATCCACCCAAGCGCGGCCGCAACAATTGCAAACGCAATGCATGCGCGAATTGTGCGCCAATCAAACTGAATCAACCCGCGCCGCCGGCACGCCCGCCCCAACAGGTAATTTTTAAGATAACCACTGGCCACCACACCAATCGGTATGGCCAGGTAACCAACAAACGGGAACGCCACCAAATATATAACCGATGCCACCCCCAGGGAAATCATACTGGTTTCAACGGGCGTTTTCACATCTTGGGTTGCGTATAATGTCTTGCTATAAATCTGGCTGACCAGCATGGCGGGCAAAACAAACGCTTGAATCATTATTGCAATGGCGACGGCACGCGTTGACGTATGCGTCCACGCACCATATTCGAACAGGTATTGTATTATCGGTTCTGCCAACACAACCAGTCCGACAACACATGGTAATATTAACATTAACCCGCGACGCATTGCCGAATTTTGTTGAATATAAACACTGCGCATATTTTTTGCCGCAATTGCATTTGATAACGACGATATCAGTACCGTTCCAGCCGCCAAACCAATCATCGCGAACGGCAATTGAACAATCCGGTCAGAATAATACAGCCACGAAACCGCACCACTTTGGAAACTGGCCACCAAGGTACCAATAATTATTGTAATTTGATAAAAACCATTTCCGACAATACTGATTCCCAATTTCTTGAAAATATCTTTCATTTCGGCGTTCCAGTGCGGTCGCACAATACGCAATCCGAAATGTCGCCGCCGTATTCGCCACAACAAAACCCCAAACTGAATCACGCCAGATAAAACAACCGTTATCGCCATGATATACAGCATACAGGTCGGCGCCCACACAATCGCCACCAACATCGCAAATATCAACATAATATTCAACAACACCGGCATAAACGCGGCCAGTAAAAATCGCGAAAACGCATTTAATATTGCCGATAAAAACGCCGAACCACACACAAATATCACGTATAAGAACATTATGCGCGCAATTTTAACGGTTAAATCCATCTTGCCCGGGTCGGCATCAAAACCCGGTGCCAATGCCCAAACCACGATTGGCATAAATACTTCGAACACAATTGTTATAATTAACAATATGCACATCAGCCATGAAAACACATTTTTTGCAAACGATTCATCATGTTTTTTGGCGGCAAACATCGGAATAAATATTGCCGATAATGCCCCCTCGCCCAGTAAATCGCGGAATAAATTCGGTAACTTGAACGCGGCCAAAAACACATCAGACAACCGCCCGGCCCCCAAACCACGTGCGATTAACATATCGCGAACGAAACCAAAAACGCGGCTGATGCCGGTCATAATGCCAACGCCGAAAATATTCCTGCCCAGTTTCATGGTTACACGTCCTCTGTTGAAAAAATATCTTTTATTTTTATTTGGTTGCAATTATACTGCGAATACCAAAGGAAATTCAAGTATGAAAAAGTCACTGTTTTTATGTGCAATGTGCGCCACACTGGTGGCGTGCCAGTCGTCTGATACAAAAATCACACCACAACGCCCAATTGGTGAAATTTACGAAAGTGCGTACCGCGAATTTAATCGCGAAAACTATGACCGCGCCGCATCCGAATTCTTGGACGCAGAAAGCCAGCATCCATCGCACCCATACGCGGCCGATGCATTGGTTATGGCGGCGTATTCGCATTATATGGACGATGACTTTGCCGGGGCAATATTGGCGGCCGACCGGTTTATGCGTTTTCACCCGGGCCACCCAGATGTCGCATACGTATTATACCTGCGCGGCATGTGCTATTACCGCCAGGTCAGCGATGTTCGCCGCGAACCGGGTATGTCGGCATATGCCCTGCAACAGTTTCAGCAATTGGTCAATCGTTTCCCAAATTCACCGTACGCCGACAACGCGCGTAATAAAATCACAATCTTAAAGAATTATATCGCGGGCAAGGTTATGTATTCCGCCCGCAATGAAATGCGCCGCCAAAATTGGCCCAGTGCAATATCGCACCTGCAATCAATCGTTACCGGTGCCCAAGAAACCGTCATGACGCCCGAGGCGTTATATCGCCTGACCGAATGTTATACGGCAATCGGATTGCCGCATCAGGCGGCGGGTTATGCCGAAATGTTGCGCACAAATTTCCCAGATAATGAATGGACAAAACGGTTAAAGTAATAAAACGCGCAAAACTGCGCGTTTTATTTTTATCGCACCACACACAATGCAAAAAAAGAACGCCCCGTAAAAAGTGGAGAGAACAGGACGCGCCGTACAAAGCGTGTTTAGTGCGAAACTTTTTCTTCTGTAAACACTTCGTGTTTGCGGGTTTTCGGGTCATACTTACGCATTTTCATCTTGCCCGCTGTATTTTCAGATTTCAGATTCTTGGTGGTTATATAAAAGCTGCCTGTTTCTTTGTTACGCAGCTGAATAACAACTTTATTACCTTTTTTAGATGCCATTTTATTTTGCCCTTTATTATTATGCGACGAATTTTATGATAAAAATTACTGGAAATCAAGTGTTTTTTATCATAACATGTACACATATATGGGCGTATGGCGAAATTGGCAGACGCGCTGGATTTAGGTTCCAGTGGGGCAACCCATCAGAGTTCAAGTCTCTGTACGCCCACCAAATATAAAAATCCCCGCATATTGCGGGGACTTATTTTGTACAATTTCAATTGATTGTTTTTAATTAGCAACCACCGGTCGCATTGCCAATCAATTTAGAAATTGAAATATCTTTGTGCAGCAAGAAATCATATTCACAGTTGCCTGACTTGTATGACCCGGTGCAGGCCGCCAATGTCAAAACCGCAAACAATGCCAACATTACTTTTTTCATATGGTTCTCCTTTCTGTTGAAAAAGTACGAATGTATTGTATCAACATATTCCCATTTTTCAAGTTTTATTTCCGGTTCAATGAATGTTATCAGATGTGCTGCTGTTGATTTAGATGTTTCATAACGACCAATGACGGAACTAATTCACCGGGACCAATTTACCGCCCTGCCCTTTTTCTGCACTAATCCAACACGTTGCGCCACCGCGTGGTACGGCCATGGCGTATTTGGTATGCTTTTCGGCGTATATGTTTATACCGTTCATTGCGGTTTCACCAATCCGGCATAACGGTAAACACCGGTCGTCGGATGTATGACCGAATCCATCATCACATTCCCATTCACAATTTGGTGTGCCATCGGTTGTATTTGCGGCGGTATAGTGTGCATTTGCCGGCGCGTTTGTGCATGGCATGCAATCTGATGCCGCGGCGGCGGTGTCCGTTGCCGTATATGTGCCCGCCGGGCATGCGGTATGTTCAACATCATTTGCACCAACATAAAAACCGAAACCTGCCGCAATACAAATATCATGCGCCAATAACAGGTTTAAGTTCGCAAACTGAATATTCCAAGATGTTGGTTGTTTGCCCGTTACATTTGCATAATAGCCCGCATCACACTTGGTTAAATTATATTTGTACTGGCAATTGGTACCGCCAATATATTCCCCATTTAACACACCACAGTTATATGTTGTTATTCCGTGCGCAATCGGGACATCTGCAAATGTGGCACGGCAATATTTTGCCGCGGTAATAACATCAATGCTTGTATTAATGTAATATTGCTGAAAATAAATATAGTGTGGATTAGATGTTGTAACAATTGGACATAGGTGCCGCGTATCATCGCCAGGGCAATAAAAATTGTAATTCTGTGATATATCGGCCCCTTCTGTGGTTGCGATTTTACGTGTACATGTAACACATATGTTATTTTCGTCCAGGTATTCACCAACCGCACACGTTGCGGCGTGGGCATTGGTGAAAATGCACATGCCAAACACCACACCCCATGCACAAAAAAACCACCGTTTTTTTGTGCACGGGCAAAGGATGATAAAATGGCGGATTTCTGGGGTTTTATAAAAACAATTTGTGTACCAAAAAAACGGTGGTTTTTTGGTGCACGGCTTATTTCCCTGTACGCCGTATATTATACCGCATTCACGCGTTTTTGGCAATATGTTTTTATAAAAAAATCCCCCAAACGGGGGATGACTATTATTTTATACGACTGATAAAGAACCATACAATCCACGTAACGGCGGCAATGCCAATCAAGGCATATATTATACGGCTTAGCCACCCGGCACCAAACAGTATATAGACCAAATTGATTCCAAACAGTCCGACCAGGCCCCAATTTATCGCACCGATAAATGTTAATGGTTTACATATGTAATTTATTATTCCACGCATAGTTTTCCCCTTGTTGTTCGTTAATGGTTACAAATTCAATATAACACAAAAATTACCAACACGCACCAGGAACGATATCACAATAACGCATTAATGGCTAAATCCACTTTTTCAATTGAATCTGTTGGTTCAAACCGCGCAACCGGACGCCCCGAACGGTCAATCAAAAATTTGGTAAAGTTCCATTTAATATCAGGATTTTTTTCATAATTTGCATCCATTGTGCGCAACATTTTATCCATCATTTGTGACATGTCATTTGACATATCAAACCCATTAAACGGTAAATACAGTTTCAGATACCGGAATAAATCCGATTGATTATCGCCATTAACATCAATCTTGGTAAATTGTGGAAATGTTACACCGAAACGCGTGCTGCAAAACGTGGCAATTTCAGAATTTGTACCCGGCGCCTGGTGCCCAAATTGGTCACATGGGAAATCCAGAATTGCAAAACCGCGTGCGTGGTATTTTTCATACAAATCTTGTAAATTTTCGTATTGTGGCGTAAAACCGCATTCGGTTGCCGTATTTACAACCAAAATAACATCACCGCGATATGCGTCCATTTTCACCATTTCGCCATTAATATCAATAACTGTGATATCGTATATACTATTCATATTACCCCCCTTGGTTTATTACATGATTAATTACAAAGTTGGCCAATGTCAATCCAAATGCGCCGGTCACCGTTATTATTGAACCAAATTCTTTGCCCGGGGTCAATTGCGGAACCGGACGCTCAGGCGAATACACAACCGGAAAATCAGAAATCCCCAATCCACGAATCTGTTTACGCACCCGGGCGGCCAACGGGCACGCGTGCGTTTGTGAAATACGCGCAACCGTAATACCCGCCGGGTCGACCTTGCGCGCTGCGCCCATACTGGAAATAAATGGAATTTTGTTTTCATCGCACCATTTATACAGTGCGACTTTTGATTGGACGCTGTCAATTGCATCAATCACAAAATCCGGAATCGTACCGGGACGTGTCGCCGCATCAAAAAACATATTCATTGCAATAACATCAATATCTGGGTTTATATCACGAACACGGGCGACGGCAACATCCACCTTGGGCATACCGATTGTAGATTCCAACGCAAACAGTTGGCGATTTATATTTGTGCGTTCAACACTATCAAAATCAACCAAGACCAAATGGCCGACACCACTGCGCGCCAATGCCTCTATCGCGAAAGAGCCAACGGCACCACATCCAACGACCATAACCGTTGCATTTTGCAATTTTTGCACACCATCATCACCAATCAATAAACGAATTCGGAACAATCGGTCCATATTAATTATTTTCCCAACATGCACATCGTATTTTCATACAGTATGCGCGCCATTTCATCATGTGGTGTACGACGAATATTTGCAACGCATTCTGATATTTTTGGTAAAATTTCCATTTGTGCATCATCGGTCTCGATTAATATACGCCCAACACCAACCGTTGCCACCGCACGATGCAGACGCGTACGCCGCGAATCCATTACCGCGTCAGAAAAAGAAAAATACGCATCATATTTACGGGCAATTGCACGAACAATTTCTGGCGTTGCGACAAATGCATGCATGACGACACGCGGCATATGTGTTCCCATTTCGGCAAACACATTTTGCAATATATCCCACGCACCGACACAGTGAATGTGTGCCACGCGATTATTTTCCGCGGCAATTTCCATTTGACGGGTAAAGATTTCCAATTGACGCGAAAAATCGGGATGTGTTTTATCAATACCAATTTCGCCAACCATTAGTGCCGGATTTTCACGCAGCATTTTATTCATTTGCGCATCCCATCCGGCCGTGGCCGTATTTACATACCATGGGTGAATACCAATGCACGCACGTACCGCCGGTTTTTCGGCGGCAAATTTTACAACCGCGTCCCAATTGGACATTTGTGTTGAATTGCACACCGCACCAACAATACCATCTGTACCGAAAACAAAATTTCGGCACCCATCAATATGACAATGTGCATTTATATACCTTACCATGCGCATATAGTGCGTTTTTTGCATCGCATTTGCAAGTTATAAAAAAATCGCCATCCGCAATACGATGGCGATATATTTATCGGGTCTTGGCCTGGTTTGCAAACGAATAATTCATTTTTAAATGATCTGCATTATACGTTCCATTGATAATGCCGATTGTATCTTCGACGATAACCAATTCTTCGTTTGTTGAAATCATCATAACCGGAATACGGCTGTCATCGGTGCTGATAATCGCTTCGTCTACGCCCTTGCGTGCCAATGCCGCAGCGTTTTTCGCCGGGTCAATTTTAATGCCCAATTCCGATAGCCCCGCGCAATATTGCCCGCGCAGATAATCATCATTTTCACCAACACCCGCGGTAAAGACCAGCCCATCAACATGGCCCAATTCCGCCATAAACGCACCAATGTATTTTTTTACATTGTGTACTTCCATCTCTAACGCCAATTTGCAATCTGGGTTCGTTTCGCGGTGTTCTTCGACATCACGGCGGTCGGCAAAGCATTTTGTTATGCCCATCAACCCCGAATCCTTGTTCATGTGTTTGGTCATTTGTTCAATAGATAACCCCAATTTACCCATTACATAGAACAAAGCGCCCGCATCAACATCGCCCGGTCGTGTTCCCATAACCAGACCCGCCGTCGGTGTCATACCCAATGTTGTATCAACCGCCCGACCATTTTTAATTGCAACGCCCGACGCACCCGAACCGATGTGCATGGTTATTAAATTACATTCTTCTGCGGGTTTGCCCAACATTGCCGCCGCACGTTTAGACACATACAGGTGTGATGTCCCATGAAATCCATACTTGCGCACCCCCAGTTCACGATACCACGCATCCGGAATTGCATAGCGATATGCATATTCTGGCATTGTTTGCAAAAACGCTGTATCAAAAACCGCGACCTGTTTTGCATTTGGCATAATTTGGCGTGCACTTTCAATCCCCATTAATGCCGCCGGAATATGCAATGGCATTAAATCAGACCATTCGCGAACCGCACGCATAACTTCATCTGTAATTTCAACCGATGATGCGAATTTTGCACCACCCATAACAACGCGATGACCAACACCCGCAATTTGATTTGTGTCAATAGATGCCTCGCGCAGCATGAACATAACCACATTCAGTGCTTCATTATGATTCTGCATGCTGGCTTCTTTTTTCTGTTTGGTGCCGTCGGGGTATTTCTGGGTCAAGAAAGAATCCGGCGATCCAATTTTTTCAACGTTACCACCAATAATCGCACGACGTGTTGCCGCATCATAAACCTGGTATTTCAGGGAAGACGAACCACAATTCAACGCAAGTATATACATTTTTCATCCTTTTATTTCAACGCCCAGTACCATAGCAAAACGAATCATACGTTTCAACAGTAAATACGCGTTTTTATACACCAAAATAGATATTGCCAAAATAAAAAGGCCGTCGCAGCAAAACGACGGCCAATAACATCAATAACTTACACATCCCACTATGCCACATACTGATACCTGTTCAGGTATGCCCCGAAAAGCGCGTCTTTCTTGGCATCAAACCGCTTTTGCGCGCGCTTGGCCGTTTGTGGCACCCACGAATACATCCGACCGGTATGACTGTCACGCCCAGATTCCAAGAAATCCCAATACGCCATCAACTCTTGATATTTATCTTTGTGATTATCGTCCCATTTTGCAATTTCTTCATCACGCGCATTAATGTGGTTCTGTAATTCATTAATACGGTCATGCGCCGTTTTCCATTCGTTCAGGCGACTTTCGGTCCGATTATTACGCGCGACAACATTGTTATATGTGCGCTCGGCACGGTCATATTGGGCGACTTCGTTTTGCCATATATTATTCAACCAATTGGGATTATTTATAATGTTATCGTAATCCCGTTGGGTCTGCATATTTTGTGCCGTATTTTCTGTCAAGGCGCGTTCTATTTCCGCCTGTTGTTGAACCAACGGCATCAGGCGTGCCTGTTTTTCAACATCAGGCATTGTCGTATCGGCCAGAATTGCCGTCTGGGCCGCCTTGATATTATTAAGACTATCATTCAAATCTGTGGCAGATTGCCCCAACTGCGCCAATTCATCTCTTAATGCCTGTTCTCTATCAACATTTTCCTTTGCAATCTGATATTGCGGACTGTTTCTTTTTCGCTCTAGCCTGTCGTGGCGACGTTTCTGCGATGCGCGGGCCGCTTCTAAATTTGCCATGTGCGAATCATAATTTGTTTCGTTGATTTGGTTATGTGGCGCAAACCTGCGATTCAAGTTATCAATCGTCCGGCGGTCATCATCAATAACAGCTTGGTCGGCGGTATTCGCCATATCCCTGCGCATGGTGGCCGCGGCCAAATCTGCCGCGTTTTGTGTTTCCCACGCCTGCTGTGCGGTTTTAATATCGTATTTTTTCCCGGAACGATTACCGTGGAATCTGCTGCCTGCTTTGCGAATGGCGTTCCCGGCAAATGCAACGCCATAACCAATACCACGAAATGCGGCCTTGATACTTTTATCCAATGCACGCGTTACAAATTGAACACCCTCGTTTTTATTCCAGGATAATTTACTATCAGAAAACAGTGAAAAATCCTTGAATTCTTTATCAAACGCGTCCATAACTTTGCTGGTTAAATTACCGTATTTTATGACCGATAAAACTTCCATTGCGGCCTTGGCCTCTTTATCTTTACCTTCGGCCACCGCAGATTTAATCAATTCTGCAACAACCGCCCGCATTTGCCGACCGTGTGACATTGCCTTGTCAAATGCCTTGGGCATTGTATCTTTCAGTTCTGTCATTTTCTTAACGAACCAATCAAAATGGTCGGTGGCGGTTGGCGATTTATACTGCAATTTTTCTTTTATCTTGGACGCATTTTCTAACACAGCCCCCAATCCATCGGTCGGTTTAATCTTGGCACTGGACAATGCCTTGACTATATTTTTTGCACTATCAGAAAAATACAGACGGTCACCTTTGAACCGGGTGTATTTCGCAAACACTTCGTCATACGTCTTACCGACCCATTCTTGAACGCGCTGGGATAAAGTCAAACTATCTTCGCGTTTTGGCGGCACATAGTCTTTACTGTTCTTGTCATCATACGCGATATTTTCTTTGGATTTATCAAAATATTTGGTGATTTTACCACGATCATACTGCGAAAACACATCCCGTACCTTGGCAACAGAATGCAATTTGCGCATCAAGTGTTGTATTTCACCACGGAACAGCCCCATACGCGTGTCATCAATTGTGGTATCGTCAAAATTATTTACAATATCATACAGATTCACATGTCCCAGATGTTGAAACTGGGGGTCATATGTTGTCAAACCCGATATAACATTCGCAACAGCTTTCAAGTTTTCTGCGAACGTTGGGTCTGTGTTATATTTTTTCTTTCCCGGCTCAATACCCTTTTTCAAGTCCGAAAAAGAGAAACCTTCTTTCCAAACCCCATAACCTTGTAATGCGGTTTCTAATTCTGGGTGCGCATCCAACAACGTACGCAACGTGGCAATTTGTGCTTCGGCGGGGGCACTGGCATGGGCATTATCAAACATCCGCCCCACACCAAAATATTCATCCAAGAATCCGTTTGCCTTGTCGTTTTTCTTAAAGTCATCACGACTGGCCGCCATGGCACGAAACGCATCTTGAAAGGCTTTAAATAACTTTTCCGCTTCGTCTTTGGGCAAAACGGTTTCGTCGCTGGCATCTGGTAAATCGTTCTGAACATATTTACCGTTCGCATCTTGGTGCATTAATTCATCACGCCAACTTTTCATATTGCCGCGAAAATCGCCCTTGTTACCGTTTGCCTTGACGTATGCATCATACTGGGCACGAACTTCGGCCGGAACATCATTGAACCGCAATTGCTTGAAATATAATTCTAAAAATTCTTTCATGTTCATGCGAACCTCCTTTGACTGACCTGCCACCTATTAGATTATAGTGATTTTTGACAAATTTTCAATATTTTGTGTACAAAATTTTGATTTTTTTATGGTATAATATCGCGCATGAAAACCGACACAGACAAATTTTTAGCAAACATTTATGGATATGCGTTTTTCAATTCGCTGACCCTGTTATCACCGGTGTATGCCGTTTTTATGTCTGAACATGGAATGTCAGACTTTATGGTTTCGTCGCTTTTAATGCTGTGGCCGGTGGGTGTTTTGTTGACACAAATACCACTGTCGTCGGTTGCAAATCGGATTGGTGCACGGCGGACACTGGTACTGGGGCAAATATTAAAGATTGCGGCGTTTATACTGTGGATTTTATGGCCATGTTATTTGGGGTTTGCGATTGGCATGCTGATGTGGGGCGCACATGGTGCAATATATAACGTTATTGGCGAAGATGTATTGTATTCACATATGAACACGCATACAAACACCGCCGCATACACGCGCGCACTGGGGCGGCGCAAGAATTACCATACATTTGGTGCGATATTGTCATCATTTGGGTCATTATTATTGTTCTTTGGATACGGTTGGATAACCGCGGCATCAATTTTGGCACTGGCGATTTCAATTACATTTATCATTCGCATGAAATTTGATGATACACAAAAAATAAAAAACACAAACTTTATCGCGTCAATGCGCACCGGTTTTCGCGTTGTTATACAAACGCCTGCAATATTTGCAATGATGACAATTTGCGTTATGGCGACAAATTTTTCATATCTGAACGATTATTTGGGATTAATTGGTATTGGGGTCGGATTGCCACGGGAATTTATTGGGGCGTTACCACTGGCTATGATGATGTGCCAAATGCTGGGCCAGGGTATCGCCCATCGATTTACCAAAATGAATGGTATGTGGCTGTATATTGCATTGGGTGGTGCCGGTATGTTATTCATGCTGTTTGCATTGTTTTATAATATTTGGGCATTAATTGCAATCGGTGTGGCATACATAATATGTGCCGTGGTCAAGGTTATTCTGTATTCCCGATTCCAAGACCGTGTACCGGCGAAATTTCGTCTGGAAATATTGTCAATATATAACCTGGCCGACCAATTTATGTACATGATTGTGTGCATAATAATTGGTATGGGGGGTATCATGGGCGGGTGGCAAAACGGTATAATGATACTGGGGACATTATTACTGGGTTGTGGATTGACGGCGGCGTTGTTTGTGCGCCATGGCGGAATACAACGTCTAAACAAATACATTGCCCGCACAACCATTCGCCCAGACGGTGCCCCGCGTTTTTAAGACAACACAAACTTTTCGTATTTTTTCTTGATTTTTGTTTTACATTATGTCAAAATTTGCGGCGAACCACGGAAACAGATATAAACATCTTGTTTTCCGGGTCCGGTTTCGGGACTATAGCTCAGTTGGTAGAGCAAGTGACTTTTAATCACTGGGTCCAGGGTTCGAGTCCCTGTGGTCCCACCAAGATTACGGCGGATTTCCGCCGTTTTTTATTAATGCTATTAAATTGTATGCACAATATTACGTATCTTATATTATATGTACTTCGCGCATTTTGGCGGCAATAACAAACATTTCATCAATCCTGTTACGCACCGCATCAAATGTTTCTGCAACCCGTGTAACACCGTTTTGCGGATTCATTTTTTCTGCAATATATAACTGCTCTCCTTTCGTGTCTGCAATTCGGTAGATATCAAATGTGCGATACGTTGTAACAAAATGTTTGTGAATTGGCATATTTTTTACTCCTTTCCATAACTATTTCACCAAATCGCCAGATTTTTTATATTCGGGTGTGTCGGGCGATAGTTTTTCACGGGCACGTCGTGCATATTTTTTTGCATTCTTGGAATCCCCGTTCATATTATAGTATTCGGCCATTGCCCAATCGGCGCGGCCGTCCGATGCATCAAATGTACGCGCCAATGTCCAATACGTTATTGGCATTTGTTCAACCAATAATGCGCGGCGGCATAAATCGGCCGCACGCGCCGTATCACCCGCCCCACCCCGTTCAATCAGTACCAATGCCAACGCCGTTTCAATTTGCGGCGCGTTTGTTATTATGCGCAAACTGTGTTCATATGCCGCAACCGCCGCGTCATAATCGCCCAATTGATATTCCAGGTCGCCAACCAATTCATAAAAGTACGGATTATTCGGGTTACGGGCACTTAAATTACGTGCCGATTTTACCGCCATGTCCATTTTTCCTGTGCGCATGTTGGCAATTGCACGCGCGTATTGCGCCGCATCTGATTTATCAGATTCTGGGTACAGTGTATTAACACGCATTGCCACATCCAGATAGCCAATTAATTTTGCACGCACCAATTCATATTGCGCAACGCGTTTTGCAGGTATTTTTTTATTACGTGCGGAATCATGCAATTCGGCAATACGTGCCCGAATATTTGCCAAACGTTCCGATGTTAATGGATGATTAATATGTGTTGGGTTTATTTGCGCTTCAATTGCCGAATGCATGTCTGACATTTGTTGAAATACGGTTATAAACCCGTCCGGTGGTAATCCGGCACGCACCAGTAATTTCAACCCCAGTTCATCTGCAATGCGTTCTTCGTCGCGCGAAAACGCTAATAACGATTGCCGGGCAACACCGCTGCCCCCGGCCAAGACACCGGCACCGAGTGCCGGATTTCCGCCCGCGAACATTAAACCGATGCCCAGTGCCTGAATCACCATGGCACGTTTCATTTCCATTTCCATGCGCGACGACATTTGCGCCATGTGCCCGCCGATTGTGTGCCCCAATTCATGCGCCACCACCGCGGCCAGCGCATCTGGCGAACGAATTTCGCGCAACAAGCCGGTATAGATATAAATATCTTCGCCGCCCATAACAAATGCATTAAAATCGTCGCCATTTATAATGTGTATTTTCATGCGCGCTGGGTCAATATCGGCGGCACGCGCAATTGGTGTAATTAATTCATACAATACGCGTTCAGTTTCTGTATCGTTTATTATCGTTGCGGCATTTGCGCAAAATGCGCAAACGGTGCAAAATAATATAACGATAAATTTACGCACTGATACCCCCCCCTTGGTCAAAGATAAACATTAAATCGCGTGTCCAATCATCCGGCACATTGTCACGCGCCGCCCCCGCCGCCAGACGAAATAAATCACGATGTTCACGCCAATCAACAAAATGATATTGAATCCACCCTGATTGTCGCGTACCCAACAATTCACCAACGCCCCGCATCATTAAATCTTGTTCCGCAATGGCAAAACCGTCGTCTGTTTCACACAAAACATCTAATCGTTTTAATCCATCCGGCGATATATTATTACCAAAGATTAGCACACAATACGACTGTGTATTGCCGCGTCCGACACGTCCCCGCAATTGGTGCAGTGCGGCCAATCCAAACCGTTCGGCATTTTCAATTACGATAATTGACGCGCGTGGAACATCAATTCCAACCTCTATAACTGTGGTTGCGACCAATAACGGCATATCAGAATTATCGGCGGCAAATTTTGCCATTACCGCATCGCGTTCGCGTTTATCCATTTGGCCATGTACCAACCCCGCCCCCGGGAAATATGTGCATAAATATTTATATCGTTCGGTTACGGCCGTCATATCAGATTCATCTGATTCTGAAACCAGCGGACATACCCAGTATACCTTGGCACCCAAATTAATTTGTGTCGCGATATGTGAAACCAATTCTGCAACGCGCGACATTGGTAACTTGGTCGTCTTAATGGGTAAACGCCCCGCCGGTTTTTCATTTATAATTGATACGTCCATATCGCCATATATTGTCATGGACAGCGTTCGCGGAATTGGCGTGGCCGACAACGCCAACAAATCAGGATTATTGCCCTTGGCGCGCAGTGATTCACGCTGGGACACACCGAAACGATGCTGTTCATCCACAATAACCAGCCCCAGGTCGCGATATTCCACATCTTCGGAAAACAGTGCATGCGTTCCAATTACAATGCGCGTACGCCCAGAACGCAGTGATATTAATTTTTCCCGGCGCAGTGCGCCCTTGTCACGGCCCGTTAAAATATCACAAACAATCCCCATTTTTTCACACATGGGGCCTAATTTTGCAAAATGCTGCTGGGCCAAGGTATCTGTTGGTGCCAAGAATGCCGTTTGCGCACCCTTTTCTGACATTTTTATTGCCGCCGCCAACGCAACGATAGTCTTGCCACTGCCCACATCGCCCTGGACCAGGCGCATCATCGGGAACGCGGCATCCATATCGGCAAATATTTCATCCAATGTGCGTTTTTGGGCACCTGTCATCTGAAATGGAATATTTTCCCAAAACCGCGGCATTAAATCATACTTTTGCGGCCGCGGCACACGCCGATTGCGCGCATCGGTACGTAATTTGCGATTAATAGCAATTGCCGATTGCTGTGCCAATAATTCACAGTACGCCAATTTTGCCCGATATGTTGCATTTGGCGCCAAATCATTGTCACTTTGTGCAAAATGCACATGATGCAATGCATCAAAGAATTCAAGGCAACGCATATCATATGTATCATCTAGCAACGCCCCCAAACGCTCAAATACCTGGGCACGAATATTGGCAAATACCTTTTGTGTCAGCCCTTCGCCAGATGGATAAATCGCCTGGTTCATTGGGATTTTAGAGGCATTTTCTATATCTTCGATAAAATCAGGGTGATTTATCGTTGGACGCGCGGTGTTTTCCAATTTTCCACTGATTACCCGCCATGCACCAACCGGCATTTTTTTCAACCAGTAATCCAAATAATTCGCATTAAAAAACTGCACAGTTAGTGTTTTACCCATTTTATCGGCACAAATCACCTGGGTCGGGCGACGATGTCCGCGACCAAACGCACCACCGAGACGGTGTGATTTTATTAAAACAGGTATCGTTATAACATCACCTGGTGTTGCATCTGAAACACAGTCTGTCATTTCGCGACACCGCACATAAGATGGACAATGCAGCAAAAAATCCAATACGCGCCGCCCACCCAAAACATCTGACAATCGCGCCGCCAACACCGGGCCTACGCCACGTATAAACTGTAAATCAGTCCCCAAGAAATCAAATAATTCTTTCTTCATACCACTTGCCGATTAATGTAGTCAAAAAATCTGGCGCATTCAATAACAAAAAAATCATATAATCTGAAACCTTGCTTTTTCCGATGTATACTGGTATGCTGTACCCCACGAAAGGATTCTTGTAACAATTATGTCAAATAACGCAAAACGTTTTGTTAAGAAATTAATCAGTTATTCCGGTGTGTTCTTTTTCGTGATTGCGGTGGGCATGCTGTATTGGCAAATGCGCAATTACAGTTTGATGGATGTTGCGCGTGCATTAATAAATATTCCGATGGTAAATCTGGTGGCGGCATGCTGTGCGTGCTTGGCGGGGTATTTTGCATTATCATTGTATGATTTACTGGCCCTGAATTACGTTGGGGCGGGCGGACGTGTTACATGGTGGAAATGGATGTTGGCCGGCATGCTGGGCTTTGCCGTCAGCAATAATGCCGGACATGCCGTGGTCAGTGGCGGCGCAATACGATACCGGTTATATACACGTTGGCGAATAAGTGGCGGCGATATTGTCAAGATGCTGACCATATCTGGATTTACATACTTTTTGGGTTGCGCTGCAATTGTTATTATTGGATATTTCTTGGTACCACATAATGTATTTGAAAACTCATTGGGCGCATCATTTGGTCTGAACACATTGTTTATATTCTGCGCGGCGGCCATTTGCGCATACTTTGCAATGACGATTTTCTTTCACAGCAAGAGCATAAATATTGGCAAATTACGTTTTCAGGTTCCAACGACGCGAATGGCATTTCTGCAAATGGGATTGGGCATAACAGACAGTGTTCTGGCCGGATTGGTGCTGTATTTTTGTTTAAGACCATTTGTTGAAATTCCATTTGGCACATATATTGGCCTGTTCGTAATCGCCCAAACCACAGGCGTATTCAGCCAGGTTCCCGGCGGAATTGGTGTATTCGAAAGTATATTCTTGTTAGCACTGCCGGATACGATTGATCGGGCCAGTGTGTTTGGTGCATTATTGGCATTCCGTATTATTTATTATGTGTTACCACTGATTGGCGTTGGCGGATTGTTCTTTGTATATGAACGTTGGTTGCGTGCGCGTATGCGGCAATGGGCCGCCGATGTTGCGGCACGCGCCGAACATGTGAAACAGAAATTACCACACATGAAACGCGAACACAACCCCCGGGGCTAGGTGTGTTTTGGTCTGTTATTTTCGCCCCACGTGCACAGGTCAAATAATATCTTGATAATTGAACGTCCCTTGTCAGACAAACTATATTCAACCTTTGGTGGCATTTGTGGATATACTTTGCGGATTATTAAGCCATCGGCCTCTAATTCTTTTAATGTTGAACTTAACATCTTGAAAGAGATTGTCCCGATTAAACGATGTAATGCGTTATGTCGCAATACGCCGTATTCGCCCAGCCAATATAAAATTATCATTTTATATTTTCCGCCAATTATCGATATTGTGTATCCAAATCCTGTGTCTTCCAATTTGGTGTTCGCATTGATGCATTGCTTCATTTTACACTTTCCCTGTGGTTAGTATTAAACAAATTTGTAAGTATTACATTATCAGAATATATATGCTACATTTACACATGTTAACACATTTTTAAAGGAGAAAAAATCATGGAAAGAACAAAAATATCAGATTACAATGAAATCATCGAAACTGTTGAAAAGTATGTTAAAGGTTGCAAATCCGGTAAAAGCGCAGATATGAAACCCGCATTCACAGAAAATGCATTGATGTATGGATACTTGAACGGAACATATTACAATGGTTCTATTGATGCGTTGTATGGTGCGGTTGATTCATTCGGTGCGGCAAACGATGCAAATGCACATATTGATGTTTTAAGTGTCGAAGGAACCGCGGCGGTGGTTCGTGTGACACTGGAAAACTGGCATGGTTTAACATTTACAGATTTTCACAGTTTGATTAAACAAGACGGTCAATGGAAAATCTTGGCCAAAGTATTTCATCAATATTGATACCATGTGGGGGACTAATAAAATGAAAAAGAATCTAGGCAACGATTTAATTATGACACCAATGCCGGTGTTGATTATTGGAACGTACGATGAAAACGGTGTTCCAAATGCAATGAATGCGGCGTGGGGCACGCAGTGTGATATGGATTCAATCACAATCTTTTTGTCTAAACACAAAACTACAGATAACTTGCAAATTAAACGTGCATTTACTGTGGCCTTTGCAACCAAAGACACATTAAAAGAATCTGATTACTTTGGTGTGGAAACCGGTCGCAATATAAACAAGATTGAACGTGCCGGATTCCATGCGGTCAAGTCCCAACATGTGGATGCCCCAGTTATAACCGAATACCCGGTCACATTGGAATGCGAAATGGTTGAATTGGCCGATGACGGCGGCGAACATCGCCTGATTGGGCGGGTCGTAAATGTAATTGCCGACGAATCTGTTTTAACCGAAAACGGTAAAATAGATTTAGGTAAAATGGGGGCAATTTCTTATGATTCTGCATTACATGCATACCGTGTTATCGGCGATGTCGTGGGAACGGCATTTCACGATGGCCTGGTCATAAAAAACAACTAAAAAAAATAATAAATGTTTGGTATAAAAACCAAACATTTATTTTTAATTCAGATGTTAAAAACAATCCGTATTAATTGGTGAAAATGTATTTAATTATTGAACAATATTAAAAATGATTCATATCAATTTCATGGCTATAATAGACGCCGATGATTTAGAACAAATAAACACATTAAATGATATTGTGATAAAAAGTCGTGGCAAAGTTTTTATTCCACAAAAAAACATAGAAAGAGATAAAAAAAGTTCGTAAATGTGCAAAACGGTGGTGTTTTTTACCACATAACTCACGAACTCGTGAAATGCCTGAAAATCCAACAAAAAACACCGCGCAACGCGGTGTTTTTGATTTTTGGCAGCCCCAACCAGATTCGAACTGGTGTTCTCGCCTTGAAAGGGCGGTGTCCTGGGCCTCTAGACGATGGGGCCAAAACCATCAAAACTGCCTTAAAATGCCGACGAATTATATTTTACAACATTCACAATGTCAAGAAAATATTACCCGATTAACGCGTATGTCGAAAAAGGCTAAAAACACCGCGTGAACGTAATTGTGCGTTTTCTGTGGTTAATTCGCGCACTTGACGTTCCAATTCTGCAATTCGCGCATCCGCGTTACTGTCAAATACACGTTCTAACAATGCGTTATCCGCGGCAATTTTGTTCGCACGGGCCGTTGCGGCATTTAATTGCATGCGTAATTCTGCGTTTTCACGGGTTAAATCATAAATATCATTCATTACACGTAATGTTGCATTTTCATTTTGTGTGTGCTTGGCACGCCGTGTTGCAATACGTACACCATTTTTATGATATTCTTGGGCATCCTTTAATTTTACGATATTGGCGGCCAAACTGCGAATATTTATATAAATATCACCGACATGCATTTTATTTGCAATTTTACCGGCATCGACCGGTGTTACCGCCCCGTTTAATAATTCCAGATTTGACCCCATTGTTGTTTTTACCGCATCCAAGAATGCCTTGATTTCATTCAATTTACCACGACTTTCACGTGTGGCCCGGGCACTGCGAATAAATTGCCCATATTCATAATTTAATTTATCAAATGCCAATATTGTGGCAAATGCAAAATCATATCGCATCGCCCCTAATTTGGCCTTGGTTTCATTAAAGAACATTTCATATTCGTCCATTAATGATTTCAGTTTGTTTCCATACGATGCATGCGACCGTATCAGTGCCAGACCTGTTATCAATTTGTTTAATTGCACCAATAAACTGATTGAATTGTAATTATTTAATATACGGTTTAATGCGCGTCGTTCTGTACGATCGGAAATATATGGAATAATTACTTCTTGTAAACTGACAATTGTTTTATTATAAACCGCGACCAAGTTATCCAATTCATACACACTGAACGCCCGGTCAGATTCACCATTACCAGAAAACCGAACCTTAAAATCCAAATCCATGATACATAACCTTTTATTACAACACAGAATAATACACAAAATATTTGTTTTGTCAACAATATCAAAATAAAAAAATACCGCCGTGGCGGTAAAAATTCGTGGCGGGATTGAAGGGGCTCGAACCCTCGACCTTCTGCGTGACAGGCAGACGCTCTAACCAGCTGAGCTACAACCCCGTAAAGCGTTTTTTATATTATAATGTATAAAACACAAAATCAAGTATTTTTTTGGGAATGCAGCAAAAAATTTACGCGCCGTGTGGCGCGCACAAAAATGTATAAAAAACGCATAATTTGCGGCACGGGCTTTTATTTTTGCCGCTGCATTTGTTCACTGAACGCCTCTAGTTGTTCCATTGCGCGCATCCGTTGGTATGCCGCGGCGGCCTGTTGTTCGGCAATTTTTGGTTCTATGATATTAAAAATCTTATGCCAAACTGGACTGTTCTGCTTTATAAAAAATTGTTCTTTGCCAAAATACACCACGTAATTACCAACCACGGTAAAGCAAACCTTGATATCATGTGGCATATGGTCTGATTTGATTATATACTGATTCGTGCCATACCAATTTTCATATTTAACATCATGCGGTATATTTTTTAATTTTTCCATAATAACACCAACCAGATTCTCTAAATCTTGGTCGGTTACGGCTGGCGCGAGCGCATTCGGCGCCGAATTTTCTATCGACACCGATTTACAACCAAATATTTTGCGCAATGCGTTCATTTATTGTTCCCCTTCGTCCAGGCCACGCAATAAAACCTCTTTCAATTCATTTGGCATCATACCCGTTGTGGAATAACCACAGTCAACATGGTGCACTTCGCCCGTTACCGCCGACGACAGGTTACTAAACAAATACAGTGCGGCCCCCGATACATCGTCCAATGTCATATTCCGACGCAGTGGCGTTTGTTCGGCATTCAACCGCAACAGTGACTTCATGCCCCCTACCCCGCTGGATGCCAATGTCATAATTGGCCCAGCAGAAATCGCGTTCACGCGAATTTTATCGCGCCCCAAATCCGATGCCAGATAACGCACCGAACTGTCCAGTGCAGACTTTGCCACACCCATAACATTATAATTCGGTACTGACTTTTCCCCGCCATAGTATGTCAGGGCAACAATTGAACCACCATCGTGCATCAATGGCGCGGCGCGGCGTGTTAAATCGACCAAAGAATAAACCGATATATCCATCGTATTCTTGAAATTTTCACGCGTTGTGTCGGCATATCGGCCGGTTAATTCGTTTTTGTCCGAAAACGCAATCGCATGCAGTACGCCATCCAAATGTCCCCATTCGCGTTCAATGGCACCAAACAGCGCATCCATCTGCGCATCGTTTTGCACATTGCATTCGGTGACAAACTTTGCACCAATTTTTTCCGCCAACGGACGTACACGCTTTTCCAGGTTTGGCATTGCATACGGCATTGCAATTTCTGCCCCGTTTTCGGCACACCGCTGGGCAATTGCCCACGCCATAGACCAATCGTTCGCAACACCGGTAATTAAAATCTTTTTCCCTTGTAATAACATTTATGAATCCTTTTTATGTTTTGTATACAAATCACTATACCCCAGAAAAACAATGGATTCAATAAATAAAAATTGGTTTACAGTCCGCACATTACATGTTATAAAATCCTTAAAAGGATTACAATATGACCAAAACAAACAAGCCAGACCAGAAAATCGACAAAATTATGTTATGCGCCATTCTGTGTGTGACCATTCTGATATTCGTTGCCGGCGCGACACAAAACAGTTCGTACGATGGTAAATTACAAAAACTGGCCCCGGAAATGGGTTCCGACGCACGCAACGCGGTACTGAACATGGGCGATTCAATCCTGAATGCACGCATTAAACAATATAACGCAATGCTGGGCGACTATAACATGGCAAAATCAGAATTACGTACCACGGCCGGCCTGTTAGGATATAAAACGGCCGATTTTGACATGAACTATGTTTACCCAGAATTTGCAGAAAAGATTGGTGCAACAAACCTGAAAGAATATAAAAAATATTTGCACGCATACGAACACGACAGTTTAGAAACCCGCATGCGCGAAATATACACCAAAAACATCCGCCCACAAATAATCCGCGATAATGTAAACAATCGTGGCAAATAGACGCTAACAAACGAAAATCAAAAAAATGCGTGCGTGGTGTTATGCGATTTGCAATATGGCCAAATATGTAAATTTGCTTAACACAACGACTAATCGATTAATTCGTATGTCTTTTGATTTTTTATACATTGACACATTTCCCCCGTATAATCGCGGGTAAATTCACAATGCTTAAGTGTAAATAATGTATCTTTCTGAAATAACAAAAGACAAAAACCTGAATTACAGGGTTTATATGTTATTTGTTTTAGTCATTTTTGTTTTCTAAATTGAAAATGACTTAATAATTGTTGATTTGCGTTTTTTCTTGTTGCTGTGCATCTTGCTTTGTACAATTTGCACACAAATCTTCACGTATTATACCAGATTCAAAGTTATGAATACATCTGATGGCGTTGTTTTCCGTGCATTCAATACGTTCTTTCTCAGCAAAATCTGAAACAACCACTGTTTGCAGGTTCTAATAAATCGGCGGCAGCCGCATAGCAAAAACAACACGGCAAATGCACTGTCAAATACCCGGGCCGCACGTGATTTTCCAACACATGCATAAGGCGCGTCATCAAAACATATTGTTTCATCGGTTCAGTCGTGGTTGCTCTGCGCACCGGAAAAAGACGCGGCAATATTTTGTATACGATTTTTTACCGCCCCACCCCACAACACCCATAACAAATAACCCAAATGTTATACACGTGTTACATATTTGCAGTTATACATTTGTTATATACGTGAAAAACAAGAAAAAACCATGAAATGTAAAATTTATTTTTCAACAAAATCCCAAAAGCGGAACATTTGAACCGCATTGTCTTTTTTCTTGCTTGTTGCAATATATCTTGATTTTTTACCTGTTTTATGATATAATATCTCTCAATTAGAGGCGCGTTATCGCGCTATTTTTTATTGTTATCGCCCGCATAATAGCCATAAAATTTTATAATTTTCGGCTCCAGATGTGTGGGCTTTTTTATTTAACAAAGGAGTTTTATATGGATACAAATTGGAACGGTGCATATTGGGACGAAAACGGGGTTTTACATATTGATGTTTATGCAAATCCACCGAAAATCAAACCAGAAATAACAACTGATGAAATTGATGAAGATTGGGAAGATGATTTTGATGAAGAATATGATGAAGATGAAGTAGAACACACTTATGCTACCATAGATTGCGGTGGTGATTGCGGTGGCTGTGTGGCTTTGATTGTTGACGACGAAGTCGTGTCTGGGCCACCGTTTCACCCCAACTGTCGTTGTGTGTTAAGTATGGAAGATATAGAAAATGCACACTATAACGATTCTCATTTGCATCAAGATGTTGCAAGCGATAGAAGTGTGGATACTCGCGATATCAAATGGTTAAAAAGGGCTTTGGTCAAACTTGGCTACTATACCCCTGATTCCAGAGCGGGCGAATCCGATAAAAAATTAAACCAATACCCAAATCAAAAATTATTTGACGCAATAGAAAATTTTAGAATAGAAAATAAAATTAAAGAAAATGGTGCTGTAAAACCCGGTCATTGGACAGAAGTAAAAATAAATGAAAAATTAAAACAACAACAAGAACCTTATAGATATAAAGGCAATACTTTTGATGCGAAAATAGATGTAAAAGATGGTCAATACGCTGTATTTGATGGGCAAAAATTAACCGTTTATGATGGTGATAATACAATTTTATTTTGGAATGCTGTATCTGGGAAAGACGGATTCCAAACACCAGAATATCAAGATCAAAAAAACAAAGGTCCTATTCCAAAAGGCACATACGTTGCCCGACAAAGTGAATTACAACATCGTTCTGATTATAATATTATAAAACGATACACATCTTGGCCAGGCGGCGAATCTAGTTGGGGTAATTCGCGAGTATGGTTAGAACCTTCCAAAGAAACAAATACTTTTGGAAGAGATGGTTTTTCTATTCATGGCGGCACGACACCTGGCTCTGCTGGGTGCATAGATTTAACATCTGGTATGGACGGTTTTGCCGATTGGTTCAAAAATAATGGACATGATTTAATTATCAATGTAGAATATTAAACATGAGACAAAAAATGTATCTTTTTATGTATATAATTGCCGGATTTTTATTCGGCACTTTATATACTTTTCTGTGTGATTTAGCTTACTTTAATAGAATAGCAAAATATGAAAGCATTTGGGCAAACATATATCCCCACATGAACGGAAATCAACAACAGGTTTGGATGGCAAATAATGATATTTTTTGCATATTTATAATTCTAGGATTTTTAATGTGGATTGGTTATGTTCTTGTACCAATTTATAGAAAAAAAGTATTTTTTATTCCATTATTGGGCGTGCCAATATTTTTTATAATACAATTTATGTTGTGTTCGGTTTTAAGAATAATTTGCTTGTAGCATAGCAGTCCTATTATTTCCATAACGAAGTTATACGGATATGACATATTTGCTGATTTAACCAATATGAATCTATAAAACTTCCCAATGACCGCCACAATCTGGACCGACACGACGGATTTTTCCGGACTCTTTCAATTTATTCAGGTTCCATTTAACCCCGTCAGTGGTAAGCCCTGTTACACTTGCCAAGTCATCGCGGGTGGCATTTGGTTTCTTTGCCAAAATATCCAAAATTTTCTGGGTAGTTTTCTGGGTAGTTTTTGTACCGGTTTTCTTCACTTGCATTTCGCGATTATCCAGACGATTATTCTCGCCCAGCAATAAATTACCAAAGAACTTATTCAAATATTCCATCGTATATGGGATGTTTTTATCCAGGTTCTGATAGTTCGCCCGAACCAGCGCATTTCTGAAATATTTCGCGTGTTTTTCAAACATATCGTTATTGGTATGCAGTCCCAATGTTTCCAGATATTTAATTATAAATACACCCGTAGCGCGAGTATTGCCCTCCGCAAAGGGATGTATCTGCCATATCCCAGACATAAACTTTTCAATATGTTCTATGGCGTTGACGTTTGGTTAAATTTTTATAATCAAACTTTTTCTCTTGCTCAAAATCATATTCCAACGTTTCAGCAATACTATCAGCACGACCATAGATAATGGTGTCACCGTTCAAGATATATTCTTTCTTGGTAATGTTATATGTGCGGAATTTACCCGCAATTTTTTTATCTAAAATACCGTCAAACAGTGCCCCATGAATTGATTTATATTCCGCTGGACTAAATTTAAATGTCTTTTCACTTAATAATTTGGCAATACGCGCAGATACCTTATCTGCCTCTTGTTCATCTTGTTCTTTTTGGGTGGATGCAACATTTTCATGATAATAGCGATTTATTTCGCGTTCCGCATCATAGACCGAGATTTTCCCTTCTATGTTTTCTTTGGCAATATTTATCAGATATTTAGATGGCGTTAGATTATCAACCATCTGCAGACCAATGGCCACACCCCAATTTTCTGCGCGGATACGTTTATCTGGTTCACCTTGTTTTTTATATTCGCTAAAATACTGTTTTTGCCCTGCCATTTCTTTGTTTTATCGTAATCAAAAATTCGCCTTTTTTCAACCAAGAAATTAAAGCGTCCAAATCACACGCCCATCCGCCCACGCCAGTTTTTACCATACTTTTTCGCCATTATTTTCTTCCGTTGTTTGATTGATTTTGCTTTTGTCATATTTACCTCTTTGTTAAGCAAATACAACCATAACAACCGGAAACATCCAGTATAAATAAAAGGAACATAAAAAGGTGCTTATTTATTGTTTTGTTATTTTCTTTAAGCTTTTTGCATTGCGACCAGTTATAACCGGTTTGCCTGTTTTGGATTCAATTTTCTTTCGGGCATCACCGGCAACGCTTGCCCCCCTCGCGTGCAACACGAATGTTCGCAGATAATCCCTGCGGTTTTTCTTTCTTCGCAATTTCTGTGGTCGTTACCTCTGCCAGCATATTCAATACCAGTTCCAGGTTGCTCATATTGTCGCGCAGATTTTCTTTGTGTAAACCTTTCAACTTTTTATATTCGCGACTGTTCATGCCGGCCCAACCTTTATAAATCTCGTCCGTCAAAATAGCATATTCCAGACCTTTCTTGATGCCGCCTTTATCCCATTCGTCAGTCATCAGTTTGCGGACTTCGATTGTTTTCAACCGTTGATTTATCCAATCCAGCGAATACCCCTTGCGTGCATAGGTTTCCAGCGCACGATTGATAGCCAATTCTGGGTCTGCGATTTCATCCAATCTTTCAGAACCAACACGTGCCAACCATAACTTAAAAGGTTCTGCTTTCTTGCTGGGGATTGATTGAATAAGGCGCAATAATTGTTAGGCAGTGGCCACATCTGTTTCGCGCATTTTTCCCGTCTGGCACGACCATTTTCAACTGGTTACAATTTGTGACCGTTTCATTTTTCCTATAGTCACAAACACCTAAAATAGCCAGTAAAAAGAAACAACTGGACAAGCAGATTAAATATCACATTTGCCACATCTTGAACAACCATTACAAAGCATTTTATATGCACATTGTTCACAATTTTTACCAAAATATGGCTTATACCATTTGGGTTCAAACAATTCTAATGGCGCGGTCAAATTCCATTTAATTTCACGCCCCATAAATTGCAGACCAGATTTATATGCCTGTTCGCTTTGCAGACGTTTTGACGGTATATTGTATTCTTTGCCATCTTTGATAAATTTATTACCTGTTTCAATAAAGCAAAAAGTTGTGTTTGTTGCAACGCAAGAATCATACAGTGATTTTACCCAATCATAATTTAATGGGCGTGCACCATCATAATTTTCGCCACCCGCCAGTACTTGTTCTATTTTACCGGTATATAAATATTTTGTAATATAAACCGGCCCAATAAAAGGTGCAACCATTACCCCCATATGCTTAAAAGGCATATTTAGCAAAATAGGTATTCGTTCATCCGCCATTTCTTGGTTTTCAGCTGTCACAGATAGCATAACATTTTCATACCCATCACCCCAATCAGATGGCAAATGTTCCGAAACTCTTTCAGGTCGTTTAGTCAGTAATTGAAATTTTACATCGGGCCGTTGTTTAATAATGCGCCAGGCCTCATCACGCCATGCATCCGCCGCATCCAGGAAAAAATCCGATGTCAAACACACCCGCAAAGTTTCGCCACTTTGGATTTTATATGTTCCATCTGCATTTTTATGCAACGGGTAATCAAAGTTATTTTTAACACGATAGACTGCCGCACCATCGTGCCCACGTTGTTTATCCAAGAAATACATATAGCAATGCTCACACCCAGGTGATTTCTTGGTGCAACCATGCCAAGGATTCCATATATCGTGCATTAACAAACCTCTGCATCGCCAAAGGCAAATTGTGTTAATGAATTTTCTTTTGCCTGGACACAAATATATTGCATTTCGGTTGCACCAGTGTTTTCCATTGCGCGTTTTGCACCGGTTGCAACACGAATAGCCGTCCCAGGTTTAATTTCAATCGTTTCATTATCAATTGTAAATGTACCATTACCACTTAAAAAGATATAGATTTCTTCGTTTTGTTTGTGCACATGATTAAATGGCGATTTTGCCCCAGATGGCATAACACTAATTGATATTTCTGCCGATGTTAACCCAAGTGCATCGTGTAAAAACGCTTTGCCGTATTCTGTTTTTGCTATATCAGCCCAAGTTCCAAATTGTGTTGTTGAATATTTTGACATAACATTCTCCTTTATTTTTATGCATGTTTATTTTATACTGTTATAAACAATTTGTAAAGTAGGCACAATTTTATAACATAGTATTATAAAAGATACCATTGGCAGAAATAAAGGGGAAAACACATGAAAAAAAATGAATTACCGGAATGCCCTGTGGCAACTTTGTTGATGTTAATTGGCACAAAATGGAAAGTTTTAATTGTTCGTGATTTATTAACTGGCACAAAAAGGTTCGGTGAATTACAACGCAGTGTTGGGTGTAGTCAAAAGGTTCTAACCGATAATTTGCGCGAATTAGAAACCAATGGATTGATATCCAGAAAAGTTTATGCAGAGATTCCGCCACGTGTTGAATACAGCATGACAAAGTTGGGCACTACATTAGAACCCGTGTTGGACGCTATGGCAACATGGGGCAATAATTATAAGAAAAATCTTAAATAGTGCCGATTTTTTCCCGAACAAATAACTGGACTTTTTACAAAAATTCAAGACAAATACAACAACCCCAAAAGTATTGTCCATGAAATACACTCATTTTGACGATATTTACCCCAACCATCGAACAGATTTTGTGATGCTGTACTTTAGCCTCCAGGCGATTTTTACAAGGACCACTGGCCGCATCAATTGTGGTGGGGGGGGGGGGGGCTGCCGGATGTGGCAAATGGGATTATCGTTTTTCCACTAAAATCATATGATTCCAGAAATGTATCAACAATTGATGGTTCGCGCCCCCACCAAATTGGAAACCCGACAAACACCATATTGTATTTATCCATATTTTCCACATGCGATGCAATTTCTGGCCGCGACGATAAATCTTTCATTTCAACAGATGCACGACTGGTATCGTCACGCCAATTTAAATCGTCAGCAGAATACGCAACCGTTGGCTAAACTTCAAATATATCCGCCCCCAATTGCATTGGCCAGGTTATGTGCCACCCCATGGTATTGCCGGTTGCACTAAAATACGTCACCAAGATATTGGTGTTTTTTGCCTCATATTTTCCACTTTTTGTTTTGTGTTAATGCAGATATATTTTAAAGAATTGTTCCAATTTATCAAATGGTATTACGGCCATATTGTCATATAAATCAACATGACTTGCGCCTGGGATAATCATCAATTCTTTATTGTCACCGGTCAGTTTGGCAAATGCACCTTCGCTAAAATAACGACTATGTGCTTTTTCGCCATGTATCAGCAACACAGGACTGCGAATTTCGCTGGCATACTGTAAAATCGGCATGTTGATAAATGATAAAGAACTGGTTTTATTCCAACCGTTATTTGAATTCAACGACCGTCTGTGATACCCACGTGGCGTTTTGTAATACGCATAATAATCTTTGATAAATTGCGGCGCGTCGGCCGGCAGTGGGTCAACAACCCCACCGGCCAATTCGTATTTGCCGTTTTTATAATCAATTGTTCTTTGATTATTTAGCGCCACTTTGGTCGCATATCTGGCATATGCATTGTTGTCAACATCGTTATATCCATTTGCAGAAACACGCGTCATATCATACATTGTTGAGGCAACCGTAGCCTTGATTCTAGTATCCATCGCGGCAACGTTTATTGCCATTCCACCCAAGCCACAAATTCCAATTATTCCTATTTTTTCTGCATCAACATCTTTGCGATTTGATAGATAATCAACAGCGGCAGAAAAATCCTCTGTATTTATATCCGGCGAGGCAACATAGCGTACATTACCGCCACTTTCACCCGTAAAGGACGGATCAAAAGCCAATGTAATAAAACCACGCGATGCCATTTCTTGAGCGTACAGTCCGGACGATTGTTCTTTGACGGCGCCAAATGGCCCAGACACCGCGATTGCCGGCATGCTATCTGACGGTTTGTATTTTGGCATATACAAATCGCCAACCAATTCAATTCCATAACGATTTTTAAAATGAACTTTCTGGGTTAAAACATCGGGATTTTTTGGAAAAACCTTGTCCCACCTGTTACATGGTACCAGGATATAGCCCAATATACCACAAATTACAAGCAACAATATCACGATTATTAATCTCATATTTTTCTCCTTGCGCTGACTATTATAATGGACAACATAACAGCTTGTACTTTAATGTGCAAGGGGTTTTCATTTTTAGGAATAACAGCATAAGAAATCCTTCTTATTACAAGGCGTTGGGTATTTTGTCATTATCATTCAGGTGCACAACTAAATTAAGGAGAGAGAAAATATTAACTGTGTACAATACCACAATGTAGAACACTATCAATAACATAGCGGCAGAAAATAATATATCTAAATCAAATTTGGCCAAAATATGCGGCCTGGACGCAACTTGTTTTACCCCCCCCCCAGCAAGCAACAAATATGGTCAAGCACATTGGTTATCAATGGGCACAATTGCAAAAATATCTATCATAACCGGCATCAGCCCAATAGAGTTTGCACACATATTTACCGCATCTTTGAATCAAGAACTGAAGAAACATAATTTGACACCTGGGGCCGTAATGGCCAACGATAGGAAATAAACCACTGCGGTCAAAGATATTTTATTTGTCCTATAAGCTTTAAGCTTACCTATGGGACAGTTCGGCTGATTATGTTGTTCTGATTGGTCCCATGTCGGACCAACCATGCATGGCCACTCCGCCGTATACAGCATAAAATATCACAAATGGCAGCTTTGTGGAAAAATTATAGCAATTAACAGACAACTCTTATTTAGACCTTTATCTATATCCTTTCGTGCTTGTACTAAACCTTGAATTTTTTCATATTTGTGCTAGTATTCATCAAGATGTAAAACTCGCCAAGGAGCACCAATATGGAATTAAAGTTAAACAGTCTTTATAACTATGCTTTGTTATCTGCATTAAAGGGTCTTTCTGAAGGAAATTTCACTAAAATATTCACTCTGTTTGCACGCCCAATTATTGCCGACATGGGAAAAGGAGAAGTATTTAATTCTCATAAATTTCTTGAGCAGATGAAGTTAAAATATGGTATAGACTGGAACGACAATATAATAGCAAGTATCATGCCATATTTGGACCGTTCTGACCTTATACACCAACACCAAATAAACAAAAAAGAGATTTATCTCTGTAATGCGGAACCTATTGATAATAACAATAATGAAATAAATCTCAAAATCCAGGAACTGTTAAATAATTTTAAAGCCTTTTTGACACAACACCCCTCTCTTACATTCTCATATAAAACGGATGAGGACTTATTAAATATCTTAACTGATTATTTGTCCAAAACAAATTGGATTTCTCCGGAAAGCGCCAACCACCCCACCAAAATGGAAGGCTTGTATCATTCAGATGAGGATTATGTGTGTGCAAGATTTATATTTTCCATTGCAAAATCAGAATCCATAACTTTTTTATCGGAATTATCCAGTAATATCAAACTTGGTGCTTTATTGCAGGACTTTTCTATACCCCAAGGGGAAAAGAAGAGATTTGATAACCAAAGAATTTTTCTAGATAACACCCTATTATTATCTTATCTTGGATTGTGTGGCTTAATAGAAGAAAAGAACGCAAAATCGTTAATTGATTTACTGAAAGATAACGACGCACAAATCTGTGTTTATTCCCACACCTGTGATGAAGCTGTTAACGCATTAAAAAGCTTAGCATCACATAAAGAAACAGAACGATTTGGACTAACATGGAACGCCATAAACAACGGTGAGGTTACAGAAGATTTTATTGATTATGTAATACGTAATTTTGAAACAATATTAGATAAAAACAATATAACCATTATTGAAACAGAAAGCAAAGCATCAACCCCCAATTTTGGCTCAATTTTTAGTGAGCTATCTTTTCTAGAAAACAAACCACTAGCACGCGAACGCGATACTCTGTCAGTTTTATATATGATTCACGAACAAAAACTAGAACGAAAAAGCGATGTATTAAATTTAAAAAACATTTTTATTACAACAAACCCGAAGTTAGTGTCTGCAGTTAAGAGATACATGGAAGAAGGTGATAGTACGGGATACAATACGGAAATTTACGCAAACCCATTCATTGTATCTAGCAAAATGGAATTTCTATTGTGGTTAATTTATGGTAACAATGACAAAGAAGCTGCACATATACCAATGATGCAATTGATTTGTAGCGCGGATAAGGTTCGTCGTTTAAAACCAGAAATCTTTCAAATGGTACAAACAAAAATTGGTTTACTTGCAAATCAGGACTCTTCAAAATTAAAAGCTATGCTTGAGGAACCACGTTATAAACAGGCTTTAGCCGACATGACAATGAATAATACAAATATTGCCAATAAAATGACCACCAAAGAAATTATTGATGCGCTAGAAAAAGAAAACAAGAAAGAAATCATAGCATTAAAAGCAAAACAAGCTAAGGAAATGAAATGCAAAGATAAAGAAATATCAACCCTTAAGCAGATTTTGTTGAACCAAGAAATTGAAAAAGAGGCAAGAATCAACAGAATAATGACTAACACGTCTGAAAGGAAACAACGACACTTTAAAAAATTTGTTTCTTGGACACTTATTGTATTAACCATCGTGTCTATCGTTCTATCCGTATGGCCGAGCATTCTGTCTATTTGGCCAATAGCAACATGGTGTTCTTCTGTAGTTTTATTTGTATTGTATATAATAACACAGTTTTCCCCAAAAGACTGGTTAATAAAAAAGTTTGGTAAGTACGGTATAAAAAGGGCTATTATTAAAAAAATCAATAAAGAAAACTTGAGTGATATATTAAATCAGCTTGAAAAACAACAACGGGTTGATTGGGATAATTATAGAATACGAGATAAAGAGTCTTTGCTTACTGTTAATTCATAATATTTTTTCAAATTTATAACTAAATTTTATAATCCATAAAATTCTGTAATTTTATTATATTGATGTAAATAATGCCACTTTGTTCATAGAATAAAGTGGTGTTATTTACTTGAATAACACGAAATATACGGCATATAGAACAACGAACCAAAGGAGTTTATTGTGATATATGGTTATATTCGAGTTTCCCCCGACAAACAGGACTGTGAAAATCAAAAATTGGGTATTGAATCCAAAGCCAGCGCATTGGGCCTTAGTATTGATAAATACATTGAAGATGCGTGCATATCCGGCACCAAAGAACCAGAACAACGTGCCCTGGATGGCATGTTACGCAAATTAAACCCGGGAGATGTTATAATTTGTAGCGAACTTTCCCGTCTGGGGCGAAAAATGTTCATGATTATGCGAATACTGGAACATTGTATGAAAATCGGTGCACGGCTTTATACGGTCAAAGATGGCTATGAGTTGGACGACACGATACAATCCAAAGTTTTGGCAATTGCATTTGGTCTGTCCGCCGAGATTGAACGCAACCTTATTGCACAGCGCACCAAAGAAGCAATGGCGAAATTGCGTATTCAAGGCATTAAATTGGGACGACCTTGTGGTCAAAAAAACACGTGCCATATCATTGATGGACATGAAAGTTTGATTTTAGATATGTATTCAGCGGGGGGGCTAAACGTAAAATTGCCAGAACTATTAGGGTCAGTCCGCCCACAATTTCGCGATTTCTTGAATCACAAAAAGGAACCCTTTATTGTTCCAAAATTGTAAAATAAAAAAGCCCCAAAATCAACTGTTTTCAAAAGACAAATTTCTATAACAGCAATCCCTTCCTATAAATGTTTCATTCTGGCAAAAAGGATTGCAATTCAACCAAACAGACTGTTTCCAAACAACGTGTAGCAGATCACGGCGAGGTTTTTACCGCCCCGCGCGAGGTTAATGCCATGCTTGACCTGGTCAAACAGGAAACCCAGCGCATAGACAGCCGTTTTTTGGAGCCCGCTTGTGGTAAGGGTGCTTTCCTGACCGAAATACTACATCGTAAACTGGCAATTGTCAGTGAACGTTACCATCGCAGTTCCGCCGAATATGAACGTTATGCGATATTGGCAGTTGCCAGCATTTATGGAATCGACCTGTTGCCAGATAATGTTGCCGATTGTCGTGCTTTATTGCTGGGGATTTGCATTGAAAATTACGCCGGTGCATGTAAATGCAAATGCGATTGTATCTCAACAGACTTCGTTGAAACCATACGTTTTATTTTAAGTAAAAACATTGTTCTGGGTAATGCATTAACCCTTAAATATGCAGAAGGTACTGATAAACCAATCGTTTTTTCAGAATGGTCAATGGTCTTGGGTAAATTTAAACGCCGTGACTATTATTTTGACCATTTAGTTAACCCTGAATTTAACGGGATTTTTGATAGTTCAGACACAGGCGAAGGTAACTGGTCGCCTGTTTCTGTACGCGAATTTCCACCAACTGATTACAAAAGGTTGAAAGATGCAGAATAAATATAATCCTGATGTATTAAGTTGTTTGGCCAACCTTAGCAATGATGAAGTCTTTACTCCACCAACCATTGCCAACCAAATGCTGGATATGTTGCCAGCAGATTTATGGTCAAACCCAGATGCAAAGTTCCTTGATCCGTGTTGCAAAAGCGGTGTCTTTTTGCGTGAGATTGCAAAACGACTGATTGACGGATTGGCAAAAAAGATTCCGAATTTACAAGAACGACTGAATCACATTTATTCAAAACAATTATATGGTATCGCAATTACCGAACTGACATCCATGTTGTCACGTCGCTCTGTGTACTGCTCTAAACTTGCAAATGGTAAGTATTCAATCTGTGACGAATTTAAAAACGAAAGTGGAAATATCGTTTTTAATCGCACAGAACACACATGGGAAAACGGGAAATGTAAATTCTGTGGTGCATCCCAAGCAGAATATGACCGCGATGAAGCTCTGGAAACCCACGCATATCAATTTATACATGTAGACGAGGTATTTAAAATGAAGTTCGACGTAATTATTGGGAACCAATCTTATCAAATGAGTGTTGGAAATGATGGTGGAAATAGTTCAAAGGCAAAATCCATTTATCATTTGTTTGTGGGACAAGCATTAAACCTTCAACCGCGTTATCTGACCATGATTATCCCATCAAGATGGACGACCAGGACGACAGAAGTTATTCCAGATGAATGGATAGACAGAATCTTAGCTTCTAATCAATTTAGAATATTGCATGATTTTGAAGCATCAGAAGATTGTTTCCCTGGTGTAAGTATAATGGGAGGCGTAAATTATTTCTTGTGGGACAGAGGTTACAACGGAGATTGTGAATATGTTTATCACTATCTTGACAATCCGACACCAATTACACGTTCCGGAATATTGGATCCAAATCATTTAGGTTTTATTATAAGGGATCCAAAATCTCACGCAATAATTCATAAAATTGAAAAAATTGAAGGAGATTATTCAGCGGACGATTCTACCAACTTTTCTGGTTTAGTAAGTCCTAAAGATTTTTTCACCAACAAGCAAAGCTTAACATCTAGCTGGGACAAGTTTAGTGACACCAGAGATAAAAACTTCAATATAAAATATTATCTTAACAAGCAAATTCATAAAAAAGAATTTGGCTGGGTTGCTAAAGACCAAATTCCAAAGAATCATCAAACGATTCCTTTACACAAAGTTATTATTCCAACAGCAAATGGTTCAATGGACATGGTTTTAGGCAAACCATTTTATGGTGAACCAAATAGTGTTTGCTCACAGACATATTTAGTGATAGGTTACGACCTCGAAAAACACAACTTTAATGAAACGCAATGTAAAAATATAATTTCTTACATAAGAACACGTTTTTTTCGTTATTTAGTAAGTATCAAAAAGAAAACCCAAAATGGTCCGCGTGGTGTTTATCAGTTCGTTCCAATGCAAGATTTCAATGAAGAATGGACTGATGAAAAATTATACAAGAAATACAAACTTACCAAAGATGAAATTGCGTTTATTGAATCTATGGTTTGACCAATGGGGTAAGTCATGGCAAAGAAAGTATTATTTCCGGCACGGCCGAATTTGAATCCAACTATCTATGCTTATTGCGACACCAATCCGCAATATGCGGGTATGTTAAAGGTTGGTTACACCACAAAAAACGCAGTTGATCGTGTTGCCAAACAGTACCCTATATTGAAACCTGGGGAAAAGCCATACAAGATTGTAATTGATGAACCGGCCATTCGTGAAGATGGGTCTGTGTTTACCGACAAAGACGTCCATCGTTTGTTACGCAATCATGGCTTTATTCAGTTGCATGACAAAGACAATAAATTGACCGAATGGTTTAAATGTTCCGAAGCTGATGTTATGGCGGCAATCGTTGCTTTGCGACATGGCGATTCTTTGGAAGTCCAGCGCACCGAAGATTTTGGTATGCGACCAGAACAACAGGAAGCTGTTGATTAAACCATCGCTTATTTCAAGGCATATGCGAAAGAAAATCCGGGTAAAACATCTCACTTTTTGTGGAACGCCAAAATGCGTTTTGGAAAAACTTTCACTGCATATCAATTGGTCAAACGCATGGGATGGGGCAAGATTTTAGTTTTGACTTTCAAACCGGCTGTTAGCAGGCGTGGGAATCTGACCTGAATACCCACAAGGATTTTGAGGGCTGGCAATTTGTTTCCAAGAAAGAAAATCGACCGAACAATTTATGGAATCTGTAAAACATTTGGATTTAAATAGTCCTATCGTTTGTTTCGGTTCTTTCCAAGATTATCTGGGCAAAAACGAAGCCGGCGGTATTAAAGCACAAAACGAGTGGGTTCATGGAACAAATTGGGATTGCGTAATCTTTGATGAATATCATTATGGCGCATGGCGTGAAAATGCAAAGGACCTGTTTGAAAATGAATCAAAGGCAGAACAGAAAGCCATAAATAGCGAAGCAATTGATTATTTTGATGAATCTAATATGCCAATCACCACATCGCATTATTTGTACTTGTCTGGAACACCTTTCCGTGCAATAAACAGTGGTGAATTCATTGAAGAACAGATTTACAACTGGACATATTCCGATGAACAACGCGCCAAGGAAGAGTGGCCCGATCCAGAAACAAACCCTTATGCTGCGTTACCCCGTATGGTAATGATGACATATCAATTGCCAGAATCTATCCGTAATGTTGCATTGGGTGGTGAATTCGATGAATTTGACCTGAATACCTTCTTTGAAGCCGAAGGTGAAGGTAAAAACGCCAAATTCAAATATGAAAATGAAGTACAAAAATGGTTGGACCTTATCCGTGGCAATTTGATGGAAACGACAGTTGATAATTTGAAAATGGGTGCCAAGAAGCCGCCTATGCCCTTTGCCGACACCCGTTTATTGGGCATATTGTCACACACATTCTGGTTCTTGCCGTCTGTTGCCGCATGTCACGCTATGGCAAACTTGCTGAAACGCCGTCAAAATGTGTTCTATCATGACTATAAGATAATTATTGCCGCCGGAACCGAAGCCGGCATCGGCGAAAAAGCATTATTGCCAGTATTTGAAACGATGGACAATCCATTGGAAACAAAAACAATCACTTTATCATGTGGAAAATTGACCACGGGCGTGTCTGTAAAACCTTGGTCTGGTATCTTTATGTTAAGAAATCTTAAGACACCGGGAACGTATTTTCAGGCCGCTTTTCGCGTGCAAACACCATGGGTTATCAAAAACCCAGATGGCGCACATCCAAATACCACGCAAATAATGAAGGAAGAATGCTATATTTTCGACTTTGCCCCGGATCGTGCGTTGCGACAAATAACGGACTACAGTTGCCGTTTGAACGTTGAAGAAAGCGATCCTGAAAAGAAAGTTGCCGAATTTATCAACTTCTTACCAGTACTGGCCTATGACGGCAGTGCTATGCGTCAAGTAAATGCTGGTGAAATACTGGATATGGCAATGAGTGGTACCAGCGCAACATTGTTGGCACGCCGTTGGGAAAGTGCTTTGTTGGTCAATGTGGATAATGCCACCCTGATGCGTTTGATATCTAATGAAAAGGCAATGAAAGCCCTGATGAGTATCGAAGGTTTCCGCAGTTTGAATCAGGATTTTGAAACCATTATCAACAAATCCAACGCAATCAAAGAAAAGAAACAAAAGGCCAATGAACGCGAACTGACCAAACAAGAAAAGAAAGAATTGTCCGATTATCGGGAACGTACATTAAAAGACGTTATCACGCAATTGGAACCGGGACTATTCAAAAAGGTTACCGGTCTGGATGTGAAAGATTTTGAATTGTTGGTAAGCATCGGGGTATTTAACGATGCGTTGATGAATGATGCCGTATATAAATTCAAACGTTATGAAGATGCAAGTTTGGAATACTCCGGTATCAATAAACACAAAGGTGGTCCTGTCCCACGAAGATTACGAGATGATGTAAGGATTAAAAATCTAATGGATTGAACTCTGTGCCTTTGGCCGTTTGTTGGGGCTTTCTAACAGTTTCTGTTTTCTCTGTTGCTGTTAACATAGCCTGCACGTTCGCCATATTAAAACCATCTACAATGTTCATAATATGTAATGCCATTGATGCGATTTTCTTCAAATCCTGTTCTGAAATGTGAAAATTTTCAGATATCTGCTGAGGATTCCCATGCGAATGCGGGTCAGTAACTTTAACAATATAAGCTAACTTATATTTTAAATCTTGTTTCGTCTTTTCATCGAGCCCATCCAATTTGTCTATCTTATCGACAAACGTATTTAGACCAGGACTATTATTTGGTCTACCATTATCCGCAATAATAGCAAATTTAAAAGACAAAAACGTTTCCAAGACCCTCCTTATGTAATTTGGTAAATATCTTTTGGCTGATATGTAATCGTTATTTACACCTTCTGCGTATTCAATGATCGATTTTAGCATATAAAAATAAGGGGTCTCAAAATTTCTTAACTCTGGTGGCAACTCGATAAGTTTATTATTGTCCAAAAATAAACAGTTAGCATTTCCAGCGTAAAATGAATTAAAAAATTTCAAGAATAAAAAGTTATGACTTAATACTATCAACTGTTTTATATCTTTAAATGTTTCCCTTATTAAATAGGCTGTACTATAAAGTCTATTTTCGTCTAAACTAGAAATAGGATCATCTATAATTACAATTGCTTCTGCAGCTTTATTAGAAGATTTTATTTCATTCTCATATTTACTCAGAAAATAAGAGAACGCAAGTGCTGTTTTTTCACCTTCACTTAAAGTATTTTTTAATTTGTTTTTTGTAACCATTTCAGGAATATAACTTATAACAATATTTTCGTCCGGAGCGTCTTCGTTTATATCTACACTGAAGTGTTCTATCCCCATTAACCCCAAAAACTTGCCTATTCCCTTAGATTCTGATTTTATCTGTTTCAGTTTTTCTGTTAATGCTTTTTTATAAAACGATAGTGTTTTATCGTCATTATCATCAGCCTTTGATATTTCGTTTAAAATTTTCATATTTTTGCTAAATTTCTTAATTCCGCCATCTTTTATGCTCTGATCAAAATCCACTAAAATTAAGTCATTATAAATAGCTCGCATTTCTTTTTCTATGGCATTCGTGTTCAATTTTTGCGATTGAAGACTTGATAATAACGCAGATTTTATTTTATCTAAATTGTCAATATAATTTTCGTAACAAACAGAGTCAAATTTATATTTCGGCATAAAGCTAACTTGAACGTACACGTTTGACAATTTGGCATCAATGCTCGCTGACAACTCAGTAAAAAAATTTTCGATTTCTTCAAAATCTATGTTTGGTATAGAGTATTCTATTTGGATATGACTATACTTTTGTTTTTGTTTCTCCAATATTATAAAATTATTTTTGTTGATTTTGATATCATTGACAAAACTCTCTACTTGGTTCTTTGTTGTTTTTAGTTCTTCAATAAAAATTTCATATTCCATATCAAAATATCTATCAAAATCTTGCAGTATAGATTCAATAGAATCTGATATATCATTGTTGCAAATTGGGCAATATATTTTTTGATAGTTTTTTTTGACTCGTTTTAGTATATTTTTACCAAATCTAAACCACGGTTCTGCTTTATTTTTATCGGACTCATCTACTAACACATTTTTTATTTCATAAATTCTATTTTGCAATACCTGTTTTGATATTTGTTGAATTGTTTTATTTAATAGTGACTTTATGTGCTCAATATTTATATTCGTCCTTTCGAACCCCAATTTTGCAAGTTCTTCACAATCATCTGCCATATCTGCCTGTCGCTTGCTTAACTCATATTTTATTTTTAAAGAATTTATCTCGTTTTCTAATTCTTCGTATGTTTTTGTTGGGACCGTATACACTTGTTCCAATTTGGGAACAGATAACCGTTTATTTGCATCTGTGAGATTTTTACCAAACTTTCCGCTATATTTGTTAGTTATATTTTTTATATTTTCTTGTAATGAAATATTTTCTTTTTTTAATTCATCACTTTCTCGTTCGAGTGCATTTATTTTTTCTGTAATTTTTACGATATCATCATTCTTAATATTAGCGTTACCTGTTTTGGCAAATTTTTTAAGATTTCCTTTTGTTCCATCAAATACATGAGAAAATACAAAATTTTGGTTAAAAACAAAAAGATTTTTATCATGAACTCGATTTGCTGGATATTTTAAGATTCCATCTTGAGTATTGATTTCAACATAAGCCGTGTCATCTATCTTTATATCGTTAAAAATTTCTTTCTTTTCATCTTCGCTTATAAATAAATTACTAGAAAACAACGATAAAATATTTGATAAAGTGGTTTTTCCAGAACCATTTGCTCCTAATATAATATTACAATTTTGATTAGGAACACTATATACAAAATCTTTCTCTTGCTGAAAATCTGTAAATTTACCAAATTTCGCACATTTATGGATGTTTTTTATCATTGTTTTTAGCCTGTATAATAAATTTAATCAGCACATTCACTAAGACAATGCCGTATTTATTTTATTTGGATCAATAGGTATACCCGCTGCTTGCATATGTTTTATGATAGAATTACCTGCTTCTTTTATAACAGAATCCTTGAAAGGCACATACAACAAACCACTTACATCAGATGGATCTTCTATATCACCTTTGCGTAATATCGCTACTTTATGGCGTCCTATAGAACCAATTAAAATACCCATTTCTAAAATTACATTTTGCCGTGCTCGTGACCGCAAGTTGCAATTATTTTGTTCATAATCTTTTTTGCTACACCCAACATCATCTGGGGTCATTAAAACAATTCCAAACGCTGAATCATAGACAATTCTTTGTTCCAAAGCTTCTATTATAGTCTTTCCTCCCTCAACATTATTTTTCAATATATACGGTTCAAGCCCCAATCGCATAATAAACAACTCTAACTCTCGCAAGGATGTATCATCGTGTCCGTGAACAATAAAAATTTTCTTACTTGCAATTGATGGAACAAAATTTGATTGGGGAGCCTGCATAACATTGCCACAAATATTATTTAATGCATTAAAGAAAGCTTCTTCAAACTTGTGTTTGTTTTCTCCGTCTGGACCTTGAATATTTATTGTTTTACTTGAATCCCACCAATTTAAACATATTCCCGTTTCGGTTCTAAATTGTTTTTGTCCGCTAGATAATTCTTTCCATTCTCCCTTAAAGCCGGTATGATTAACCTTGTCTTGTAATTCTTGATATGTCCCTGTAAATTTATTTGCCATTTAATCACCTTTATTTTGCTTTTATATTAGCAAATTCATTATGAATTTTTCCATATAAAAATCGTTAGCAACAAATTATTGCTATTGTCGCTGAAAGCATAAACTGATATGGTTTTGTGAGGGGGATTTTTGGGGCTCTGGTTTCAAACAGATTTCAGGTTGAATACTGTATGATTACCGATTGATTTCTATACGGCTAGGCGTTCGCACTTGTACCGCACATAACGCTTTGTTTTTACGCAGTAAAACATCAAGGCGCGAACCGCGAACACATTTTTGAATTCTGACGCTAGCAGGGTGGGATGCTCGCCGTTACCCTCGATGAAAAAGTCCGTCACAGTACCTTTTTATTTTTTACCGATACAAAAATCAAACAGAAATCAGTCTGATTCTTGGTTCTTGTTTGGCATCGCATTTAACCTTTCGGTCAGCCGATCCAGCGCAGTTTCGTATCGCGCAATAATGTTTTGTCGTGACAACCCCAAACATTTTGCGATTTTTGGAAAACTCATCTGGCAGGCACGCATCCAAATTATGCGTTTATTCGTGGTGCCGTCTATCGTTTTAAAACATTGCCGGGTCACGAGCCCCCAGATATCTATTTGTTCGCTTGTGGGGTTTCTTTTGCTTTTAAAGTCGTCAAAATGGTCGTCCCATGACAAATCATACCATTTCTTGATAATACCCCATTCACCCCAACCGTCCGGGCGCGGATATCGCGACATCAGTGCCCTGTCCGTCAGCACGGCGATACCGAACCAGTATTTTACTTTGTCTTTGCTCCACTTTTCTTCTTCGCCGTTCATCTCTACTCCCTTAGGTTATTTTGATAGAATGTATTTTCCTGTTCTATCCACATGGCAATCTGTTTCATAGACAACTGCCGACCTTTACGTTTTTGTCGTAAAGTTCGTTCTGCCCTATCAATAACTTCCGGTGGAAAAAAGTCTGTATATTTTCTGAATTCTGGGTACACATTCCCCAAGATTTCAAAACTGAAATAATCATTGATGCGAAAGATATCAACATCTGAATCAATGTTTTCAACAAGGTTTTCAACAATATTTTCGGCATTACTACTTACTGTATCTTTTGCAATAACATTATGTTTTTCATTATGATTATCAATACTACTTTCTATTACCGTTGATTTCTGTTCTGATTTCAGACCTGATTTCAGAGACCGCGGTCGCATTTTTCGCGGTATTTTTGTGCATCACGGTCTATCTGGTTCTTCATGTATTTCCACACAATCAAATTGCTGTCCCGATTTGGATGTTCGAATATACAGTGCAACAGTTTGGCACATTCAGATTCTGGCATATCTTTAATAAGAATCGCCATGGTTGGATCGATTAGTATTTTCATATTTGCCACCTTTAATATCAAAATAACTGCTTATTTACAGCCTCAGACGGGTCTATGCGGGTGGCAGATGGGGTGGCGCGGTGTGGCAGGTGAACGAAGCATGTGGCCTTTTGGTGTGGCGTTTTTGACCGAACTGTACCACATCTACTGCTACGCACATATTGCATCGGCTATATGATTGACCGCTTGGAATGTGTTTTTGTTGGCAATATGTGTGTACATTTCCATCGTAGTCAATTTGGTATGTCCGGCGGCATCCTTCATTGCGTTCATATTTTCGCCCAAGTTCGCCCCCATAGTGATGAAAGAGTGTCGTAAATCATGTATCCGCATGTGCGGCAGCCCCGCCTGACGCAACGCCCAAAGAAACGGTTTCGTGACGTTAGATATCGGTTTATCTTTGTCATGTACACCTGGAAATACGTAAATACTGTCAATATCTGCAGGTTCCGCCAACGCCAATCGCAATTCTGCCACCGCAACATCGGACAGTTTTACGTCCCTGGCCCCTGTTTTACTGTCTTTCAAGTGAATCATTTTTTCGTCCAGCGCAACCTCTGTTCTTTCCAAATCGGTTATTTCTGAACATCGGCATCCAGTCAATGCCAGTATCTTTAATGCCCGGAACATACGCGGTGTCATATCAGGTCGGTCTAGCCCCATATCCAGCGCAGCAAACAGTTTTTTATACCCGTCTAAATCCAGGACTACTGCTTTGAATTTTTCATTTGAACCTTTCTTGACGTATTTGCACAGATTACTGCCCCGTGGAACATATTTATATGTTTCACACCAATCCCACATACTAGAAAACAATGACAATGTTTTATTAACGGTTGAAAACGATGTTGCTTTTGCCCAGGCCGTATATGCATCTACAAGATCTTTTTCCTCGATGTCTTTCATATACATATCGCCAAATCTTGGTTGGATGTATGATCTGTATTCCTTGCCATCTGAATATTGGGTACTCGGTTTCTTATACACGCGCGAATACTTTTCCATATATTCTGCAAAGACCTGTTCCACCGTCACGCGGCTTTCTTGTTCACGTTGTTGTTCTTTGCGTTTTTGTTCGCGTAAATCTATTGTGGCTTGCCCAGATGCTATGGTTTTACGGATTTCCAACGCACGTTCTTTGATTTCGGACAACTTAAAATCCCCGTAACGCCCCACCAACATTTGTCGTTGTTTACGAGTCACCCCGCTTCTGTAAGACAGATAAAAACTTATATTTCCTGTTTTCGTATAATATCGCAGATACAGCCCCGGTATGGTACTGTCGCTGATTTGCATGTTGCACGGACCGGTCAAGGTTTTTATCCAGTTGTCGCGGAATACCCTGGTCGCGCATTGCCATTTTAGTCGCATAATTACCCCCTTTGGTTATACATTTGTTACACAACACATACCGTATAAACGGCACAAGTCCAGTCAAAAGAACTACTTCTGTTGTTTTAGTTTTCGGGATTCCACCCATGCATCTACATCTGATTGTTTATACCGGACCAAATGCCCCAGTTTGGCGTATATCGGTCCCTTGTTATTCATTCGGTATTCAATAATAGTTGAAACAGCGATACCCAGATATTCACTAAGTTCTTTGGTGCTTAATAGTTTTTCTTGCATTGTTTGCTCCTTTGGTTATACGTTTTTACGTTTACAAACAATGTGCGAAAGTCATGTCAGAAATATCATGTTTTATCAATAATTGTAAATAATTCTTTACAGATCGACAGAAAAAATCATATGTATTTTTACCGGATTTTTATTGTGTTATACAGACGTTATATATAATAAAAACCGCCCCAAAATGCAGATTTCTGGGGCAGATGCATTTTCTTTACAAAATGTTTAGAAAGTCCTTGACTTGTGCGGAGTTTAGAGTTATTATAACACGCGTTATTCGGGCATAGTTCAGTCGGTAGAACAACGGACTGTTAATCCGTATGTCACTGGTTCGAGTCCAGTTGCCCGAGCCACATCTTACAACCCTTCGCAAAAAGCAATTTGTCGAAGGTTTTTTTCAAGTAAAAACCAAGCACTTGTTTCTTTCAACTCACCGTTCGATAATATAGTTTTTAAAAATTCACGTTTTTTAGCATTTATCGAACAGTTCATAATATCTACTGCATGCCCTGCTATGTCGATTATATGGTTTAAGGTCTCTGCAGCTCCTTTATCTGCTTCTGGTGTCCCTTCGAGTATATCTTGCAGTTTTTGTATCTCTTCTTTAAATTCTGCTGTCTTTGTGTTGTATAAAGCTTCGGAACACTTACCGTCTAAAAATGTATCTAACAACTTCGATTCTTTACCCTTTATTGCTTGTATCTGTGCCATGATTGATTGTTTAGATGGACGTGTTACCTTATTCTCTTGTGCAAGACGTTCTCTTACACCAGTTTTAACGGCATCTAAGAAACTTTCATCTATTTGTATATTAGAGAATATTTAATCTTGTAGTTGTTGTAATATATCTTCTTCTTTAACTAAACACTGTGGACAATTAGACTTACTTTTACCATGGTTATTACATTTAAGATAGTTATGTCTGTTACCGCTTTTTGATATGTGATATTCGCCACCACAATAACCACATTTTAAAAGACCACGAAACACAAAATCCTTATCTGGTCCACCCATAGTAAAATTCTGCTTCTTTTTACTCTCAATCACATCTTGAACAATATCAAACAAGGTTTTATCTATTATTGGTTCATATTGATGTCGAACAAAAGTATTACCGGATTTCATCATTCCATAATAAAACTTATTCCGCAATATATCTTGTATGTGTTGTTTACATATTGTTTTTCCGCTTTTATTTTGTCTACTTCTTAAATTCATTTCTTCTGCCATCTTAGCCAAACTACCGAAAGTTTCTGTACCTTTGGCGTATTCTTCAAAGAGTTTTCTGACCAATGGCGCCCTTTCTTCATCTATTTTGAGAGTTGATTTACCATTCTCATCCTTACAATTTATATAGCCAATAGGCGCAAAATTTTGAAATTTTCCCTGTGACCTGTTATATTTTTGGCTACGTTTTACATTGTCAGTCATACTTACAACATATGCATTTGCCATTAATACAGCCATGTTCCAGAAAATAATTTCCATACCTGTACTATCTTTTGTTAATATTAGATTTTCTTTTAAGAAATGTACTTCTATCTTGCCTTCTTTTCTCATTTCATCCAGCGCAGGCGTATCATTATAACTTCTCTGTAATCTATCAACACAATTAACAACGATAGCTATTTTATCTTTATAGTTTTGAACAAAATTCAACATTTCGTGATACTGCTTTCTGTCACCACGAGTGGAAGATTCTGCCAAAATATATTCTTTAATTGATTCAAGACCGTTTTCTTTACAATAATTACGAATGCTTTCCAACTGTGCATCTATGGATGACCCTTCGTCTTGTTGATGTTGAGTTGATACGCGTGCGAAAATAACCGCTTTTTCACATTTTGCATATGGATCAAACTTTTTTACTGCCATTTTATACTCCATTTTTATATTTATATATTAATATTATTACATGTAACTTACGAAAAAGATGCGGAAAACTGCGACAAATTGGAAATTTAATCTGTCGCAACTTCCGACTGTACCTTATGGGACATCTGTCCCATTCTGTAATGATTTTTTATGTTTTTGTTTGTTATATTCAGTAACCAAAAGTGTGAATAAATTGATTACATCTCGTTCCATTTTAGCCAGTTCTTCTTCAGAAAATTGCTCTTCTGGATATGATTCTTGGATCTTTTGTCTTAACACTTGCCAATATTCCATTTCTAATACCTATATCTTCAACAACATCCTTATCATGTTATTGATATGTATTAGAACGTCGGATAAGATTAGGATTTTTTGAGAAAATTTCTAATTCTAAACAACTATTTTTATGCGCTGTGTCTTGATTTTATTGGACTTTTCGGGTATAATATTCCTATAAAACAAAGGCATTACAATGACATTTGATAAATTACGGGATGATAACGAAGCGTACGCACGCTTGAAAATTAATCAGAAGTTGATTGACGCTGGTTGGTTTTTGACCGATACACCGGAACACAAACGCAATGTGAATGTTGAACAAAAGGTTGATTCTGGGTTCGCTGACTATGAAATGCTGGATTCGAACGGCTTTCCTTTGTGTGTTATTGAAGCAAAAAAGCCATCAATCAACCCATTAAGTGCCAAAGAACAAGCGCACAGGTATGCAACCGAACACAATATCCGGTTTGTTATTTTATCAAATGGTGAAATTTATTATTTATGGGACATAAAATCAGGTAATCCACAAATCATAACCCAAATACCAACCCAGGAATCTTTGGAAATGCGTTTCGGGTTTAATCCGCAAACCAAAGATATAATGAAAGAAAACATTATTCCTGAATATGTCGCATTACAGAAGAATTCGCGTTTGTTGGATACACCCGAATATCAAGACCCAAAGACGCGCGGTGCGTATTGTTGGAATAATGGATTGCGTATATTGCGTGATTATCAACTTGGTGCTATTCGTGCAGTGCAACAAGCAATCGCCGATGGTAAAGACAGATTTTTGATTGAAATGGCGACTGGATTGGGTAAAACATTGACAGCGGGTGCAATAATTCAAATGTTATTACGCACCGGACACGCGCATAGAGTTTTATTCCTTGTTGACCGTATTGAATTGGAACAGCAAGCGTGGAAAAACTTTAATGATTATCTGTGCGATTTCATAACGGTTATTTATAAAGAAAATACAAAGGATTGGCACAAAGCGGATATTATTGTTTCAACCATCCAAACATTGATGGCGAGTGATAAATATAAACATTTTTCACCAACTGATTTTGATTTTATAATATCAGACGAAGCACACCGTTCAATCGGTGGTAACAGCCGCGCAGTATTTGAATATTTTATCGGTTATAAATTGGGATTAACCGCAACACCACGCGATTATATTAAAAATGTGGATGTTGATAAAATCAAAGTCAATGACCCAAAAGCGCTTGAACGCAGATTATTATTGGATACATATAAAACATTTGGTTGTGAAAGCGGTGAACCAACATACAAATACACAATGATTGATGGTATTAAAAACGGTTATTTAGTTGCCCCGATGGCTATTGACGCACGCACAGATATAACCACAGAGATGTTATCCGAAAAAGGTTATCATGCGATTGGTGTTGACGACAATGGTGAGGATGCCGAAGCCGATGTTGTTGTAAAAGATTTTGAAAAACGCTTTTTCAATGAAAATATAAACGCGGTATTTTGCAAAGCATTCCTGGAAAATGCAGAACGCGACCCAATCAGTGGCGAAATTGGTAAAACATTGGTATTTTGCGTCAGTCAATCACACGCTGCAAAGATTACCCAGATGTTGAACGAATTGGCTATGCAGGCATTCCCAGGTAAATACAACAGTGATTTTGCTGTCCAGGTTACCAGCACGGTCCAAAACGCACAGCAAATGACAAATCAGTTTATGACTGATAATAATAATCTGGGTGGTAAATCAACATTTTTAGAAGGATATGATACATCAAAAACGCGCGTATGTGTAACCGTTGGAATGATGACGACGGGTTATGATTGCAGCGATTTATTAAACATCGTATTTATGCGACCTGTGTTTTCACCGACTGATTTTGTGCAAATGAAGGGACGCGGAACCCGTAAATATACATTCAAATATGTTGACCAAGACAAGAACGAAATCAAGAAAGACAAAGAACGGTTTAAGATGTTTGATTTCTTTGGTAACTGTGAATATTTTGAAGAAAAATTTGATTACGGACAACAATTAAAATTACCGCCATTGTCCAAAGGAGTTGACGTTGGAACGCGGTGTGGCGAATCACGAACATTTACAACATTGACATCCGAAGAGATAACCAAACTGATTCAAATGGAAACGCTTAACATACCAGACAATGGTATGCGTATTGACCGCGAATTCTGGGGCAATTTCCAAAAGACAATCTGTGCGGATATTGATATTAAAAATGCGGTTAAAAACAGTGATTGGGATTATGCGGTTGCTTTGGTTAAAGATAAATACGAAAACAAACCTGAATTGTATCCCAACCTTGAAAAAATTAAAAAAGCGACAAAATTGGACCGCCGTTTATCTTGGCGCGAAATATTGGAACACATATTCGGTCTGCTGCCCCGGTTTAAGACACGCGATGAAATGTTAGAGGATGAATGTGATAAATACATATCCATTGTTAAACCTGACGCTGAAATTGTGCCGTCCATTAAAAATTTTATAAAATTATATGTTACGGATAATACATTTCGTGATATAATAGAAAAACAGGAATATCCGCGACTTAACGCTGAAATTCCTGGATTCAGTATGATGGATTTAAAGTTGATGGGTAAAGACATCCGCGAAAATTTACCGGAATACATCAAAGAAAACATTGTTTTGAATAAATATATGGGGTAGCGAAATGTTGGATTCCAGAACAAAACAAACCATTGATAATGCCTGCGATACATTGGTGGGCAAAGTGCCAAGTCCACAGACACAGGTTGATATTATTACAACCGCGCTGATTTATAAATTCATGGATGATATGGATTTGGATGGTTTGGAATTATCGGACAAGCGGACATTCTTTGTTGGTGATTTGGAACCATACGCATTTTCAACCATTGTTAACACCAAGGGTAACCAAGAACGGATGAACCTGTATTTAACTGGGCTTGAAAAGGTGCAGACCGCAAAATCGGTGCCTGAATTATTCCGTCGTATTTTCAAAGAAGCGATGATACCTTTTCGCGACCCGACAACATTTGCGTTATTTTTAAAGGAAATCAATGAATTAAAATATGACGATTCCGAAACATTGGGGGATGCATTTGAATATTTATTGAATAAAATGGCAACCGCAAAGAATGCCGGACAATTCCGCACACCGCGCAATATAATTGATTTTATTGTTGATGTTGTTAAACCAACCAAAGACGATACCATTTTGGACCCTGCGTGTGGGACGGCTGGATTTTTGATTTCCGCATATAAACACATCACATCGGGTGGTAAATTAACACCAGACGAATTAAAACGGGTTACAAACAGCATTGTTGGATTAGATATTGACCCAACAATGGTAAAATTAAGTTTGGTTAACCTGTATCTGCATAAATTTGAACAACCAAACATTTATGAATATGATACATTGTCCAATGATACGCGTTGGGGTGACCGGTATGATGTTATTTTGGCGAACCCACCATTCATGACCCCAAAGGGTGGAATTACACCACACAAACGCTTTGCAATCAATGCAAATCGCAGTGAAGTTTTGTTTGCAGATTATTTTATGGAACATTTGACTATCAATGGACGCGCGGGTTTTGTTGTTCCCGAAGGTATTATATTCCAAACCGCCAATGCATATAAGGAATTGCGTAAAATGATGCTGGATGGTTTTTTGTATGCGGTTGTATCATTACCATCTGGGGTGTTTAATCCATATGCCGGTGTAAAAACATCAATATTATTCTTTGACCGCGCATTTGCAAAAACCAATGACAATATATTATTTGTGCGTGTTGACAATGATGGTTTTTCATTGGGTGCACAACGCACACCAATCAAACAAAATGATTTACCCGAAGCGTTAAAGATTATTAATGAATACCGCGACGGTAAAGATGTATCGGGTTATGAACGTGCAATGGTTGTATCCAAAGAACGTATTGCCGAAAATAATTATGATTTAACCGCTGCGAAATACATCGAAAAAGAAACCCGAGAATGTAAATATGAAATGGTTAAACTTGAAGATGTCACAGAAATTATAACGAAAGGAACAACCCCAACAACACTCGGATACCAATTTGTTGATGATGGGGTTAATTTTATAAAAATTGAATCTATAAATGATTCTGGGGTTTTTATTCCTAGTAAATTTCAGCACATAACCAACGATTGCAACAATAAATTGAAGCGTTCACAATTACAAGAAAATGATATTTTATTTTCTATCGCAGGTGCTTTTGGGCGCGTTGGTGTTGTAAATAAAGACATTTTACCAGCCAACACAAACCAAGCATTAGCAATAATACGATTAAAAAATCAAATTGTTTTGCCAAAGTATATCGCAACAGTATTAAAATCGTCTTTCATTTTGGATAAAATTTCAGCATTAAAGGTTGGTGTTGCACAATTCAATATATCTTTGACACAAGTTGCGAATCTTGAAATCCCACTTCCACCGTTGGATGTGCAGCAACAGATTGTGGATGAAATTGAAAATAAACAATCCGCAATCAACCATGCGCGTGAAATCATTAAAAATCTAGAGAGAGAGAGAGACAATATTTTGCCTGCCTTCTTGACGGCATAGATTACAACGAAGTTAAATTGGGGGATGAAAAATATTTTAATATTGAATCTGGTGGCACCCCATTAACCACAAATGATGATTTTTGGAATGGTGGCATAAATTGGATAAGTTTGATGGATGTTCCCAACGATGTTGATGTTAATATAATCAACAGCACAACAAAGACAATATCGGAACAAGGTCTAAAACATTCATCAGCAAAATTATTACCAGTTGATACAATTGTGGTGTCAAGCAGAGCCACTATCGGCAGGGTTGGACTTGCAAAAATCCCACTAACCACAAATCAGGGTTTTAAGAATATAATCATATTAGATAATAATGCTATTGAACCGAAATTTGTCGCTTTTGCAATGTTGCAGAAAAAGCAAGAAATGGAACAAAACGCATCTGGTGGAACATTCAAAGAAATATCAAAAACAAATTTTGCTAAACTATCTATTCCTTTACCATCCATTGACGACCAAAGACGCATTGTTGCAAAATTGGAAGCGGAACAGGAAATTATTGACGCAAACAAACGCTTGATTGATTTAATGCAAGATAAAATCAACCAGGTTATTAACCGTATTTATAAATGTGATTTATAGTTATGGTAGAATATTCTGACGATAATCCGGTTTATTTGTTAGCGGATTTTCTGCCGCCACTTGATGAAACTGTTGCATATTTATATAAATACAAAGATGATTTTGCATATCATTATGAACGTGAATTTTACAATCTGGCACTGTTTTCATATCATCAATTGTACATGGCTATATTGCATATGTACCTGTTAAAGTTTCACAGAATGGATATAAAAATCGCTGGGGCCTGCAGGCAGAATCATCCACATTTAAGCACATTATCACCATCTTTTTATTCTGATATCAAAGATGAAAAAGACCGTATAGATCTTTTCAGCAAGAGATTAACACCAGAAACAAAAGAAAAACACAAGGATTTAGTTAAACAAAGGGATAGAATTGCACATTTTACTGGTGATGTATTAACCAAAGAACAAATCGATAAATATATAACAAAATCCATAGAAGTATTGAAATCTATTCAATCTGTCGCTTTTTATGAATTGCTTTTGCGTTCTGAAGATAGATTTGGAAATCGTATAACTGAAATACGACAAGAACAGAACAAAACAGAAAAATTTTCTAAAATATCATATTTGATTCAAGATTTTTATTTATCTAAAAATGATATAGATTTTTTAAAACCTAAATCTGATTTTATGTTTTTTGATGAATATATATCAGAAAATGGCTATGAACCAATTGAATATTTCTAGTTTAGCCGGGCAAATAATCATTAGTTTTGTCATCCACGACTTGATTTTGGCTTGTTTATGGATGTTTTATGATGTAGTGTGTACCTTATGGTGCTTTCGATGTAGCATAAGGGGACAAAACACGTCTTTTCCTATACCGATTTAATAGTTTTTGATTGCGTATTAGCTATTCGGTGCAAATAGTAAAAAAATCGCGGTTTTCTGCACTTTTTAGCGTACAAACACATTTAAACGGTTTATAATGTTAGTAAGGTTATAAGCAAAAAGCATAACCATAACTAACAACAAAAGGATAAAACATGTTAAACTTACAAAATTATAAATCTTGGCTTATTTCTAATGGCTATTCCAAAACAACTTGCGTGAATTATGTGACTTCTATAAAGCGTATCTGCAAATGGGAAAACAAAACACCGCAGACATTAGCAGAATCAATATCTGATATATTACCACAGTATTTAGCCGGTGGGGATTTAGCAGCAAGATGTTTTTAACCAATATGTTATCGGTTTAAAAATGATTTTATTTTGTTGTGTAGAAAGTTGTGCGTCCGTTACCATGTTTAACCAAGCGGCCACTTTCTGTCAAATTACGCAAAATATTCTTTACTGTGCTAAGTTTTATGTTCAGATATCCTGATAATTCCCCAGACGACCATTCTGGACGTGCTTCAAATGCACTTAAAATATTTAATGCATTACGGGATAATGAAGTATCTCCACCACTAACCCTTTCCAGTTTGGATTCCAAATGACGTTTTTGTTTCTGCAATGATGTGATAAAGAAATCCAACCATGGTACATAATCAACAACATCTGTCCATATTGTCTTTTGGGTTTCATGCAACGAACGATAATACATTCCCTTGCTTGCTTCGATTATCGATTCCATTGATGAATATGGCACATATGAATACCCATTTTGCAACATCAACATTGTTGTTAACGCACGCGACATACGACCATTACCATCTTTGAACGGATGGATTGACAAGAAATGCACAATAAATACACCAATAACAACAATCGGATGCAAATATTTTTCTTTCAGGTGTAAATTAGTCCAATCTAACAATTCGCCTATCAATCTTGGTGTATCAAACGGTGTAGCAGTTTCAAATATTGAACCTATTTCATTACCATTTACATCAAAAGCCGCAACACGATTAGATGTTTTTTTGTATTCACCACGATGTTCAATATCCTTGGTTGAATGTCCCATCAAGATTTTATGCAACTGTTTGATATAATTTTCGTTCAAAGGGATAACCGAATAATCATTGAAAATACGTTCAATCAAATCTGCATATCCGGCGACTTCTTCTTCGTCACGACTTTTAAAAGATGTCTGTTTGATGTTTTTGAACAGATTTTCAATTTCAGCATCAGACATCTTGTTGCCTTCAATACGATTTGAAGAACCGACAGATTCAATCGTTGCTACCATTTTCATTGCACGCAAAACCTCTGGTCGAACTTTGATGGCCCCACTGTCCCAATTTGCCTTGAACATATCCAATTCTGCGATTTTATTCAGCATTTCTGGTGTAATTTTGATATTATTTATGTTCGGCATCATTTTATATCTTTTTATTCGTTTTTATACGATTTTATACTATTTTGCACGAAAATCAACTATTTTTTTATAAATCTTCCCATATTATACCCCGGTTTTTCCCAGAAGTACACGTTTTGATTGTTTTACGAATTGTAAAATACGCATACCGGAAACGCTATTTCAAAAAAAAAGCACCATACACCGCAAAACCATTGAATTTTCCGCTTTTATACCTATATAACTACCAACATAATGAAAGGAACATGTTTTGAAAGCAATAAACCTGATATCTTTATCAAATGCGTTTATGTCTGAAGTTTCGGACGAATATATTAATTATGTTGATATAACCCCAAAAGATACAGAAAAAACTCTTTTATTAAATTGTGCCAAAAATTACTTTCTTTACAAATTCCAGTTTTTAAATTAAGCGATTTTTTCTTCGGCTATAATATTCCGCAAATCGGGAAAGAATTTGATTTGCTTAAAATTGGCAATAATTACAATTTAAATATAGAATTAAACAGTTCATCAAATGAAGCAAAAATCATTAAACAGTTACAATTAAATGAATGGTATTTATCCAGTTTAAATTTACCAATATATTTATATTGTTATGTTTCGGACACAGATACATTTTATACATTGGATACAGAACATAATTTGACAATTATTGATCCAGAAGACATTAAACAATCCATTATGGAACAAGAAGTTCGATATTTAGATAACTTAGATATTTTATTTGACCCATCGCATTACTTGGTATCCCCCTTCAACGCAACGGATGATTTTATTGCAGACCGTTATTTTTTAAGCCCGCAACAAGATAATGTTGAAAGAGACCTGGATTCTGTTTTTACAAATTCTACCAGTAATATCGTTTCTATAGAAGGTGATGCTGGAACTGGGAAGTCTTTGTTATTATACGATTACGCAAAAAAATTAATTTCCAAGAACGAACAACCGTTAATTGTTCACGTTGCGAAGCTGAACCAAGGACATAAAGATTTAATGCAAGAACACCATTTTTCAATTTGTGAAATCAAAGATTTTATGAAAATTTTAGAAAATTTAAATAATTTCGATATTATTTTGATTGACGAAGCTTAACGATTAAAAACTGGTCAACTTAATAAAATTATAGATTATGTTTTTTCCCACAAAATCAATTGTGTATTTGGATATGACGAAAAACAAAAACTCTCTCAAAAAGAATATAAAAATGGAGCCGTTGAAATAATCAATTCAAATTCTATAAAAAAGTATACATTAACACATAAAATTCGAACAAATAAACATCTAGATAAATTCATAAAATCTATGTTTAATATAAAAAACGGTAAAGTTGGCAGTTTAAACAATGTTTCATTGGTATATTTTAATAGTCAACAAGCAGATGTTTTTAATTACATCACAAACAAAGAAAATTATAAATTTATCCGTTATACACCATCAATTTTTTCAAATATCGATAATCGATTTCTTATTTTTGAAACACCACACGAAGTAATTGGTCAAGAATTTGATAATGTAGTAGCATACATGGGACCTAGATTTTATTATGATGATGAAGGTTTGTTAAAAGCCAGAAACACAGATGGAAATCCTTATGATTTTTTAGGTATGTTTTATCAAACTGTAACACGAGCAAGAAAACGTTTAGAGATTGTTATAATAGATAATCCCACAGTGTTTAAAACACTGTCAAATATACTAAAATAAACACACGCTGATACTTTCTTTTTATTATGATATAAACTTCCAATCTTTTAGAAATATTTCACAAATTCTACTCAAGATTGAAAATTCTATCGAATTTTCAACTCGATACGAATAAGCTGATTCGAGCCAAGATTTCCGCCGTAAACCCCGCAGGTTTGCGGCATTTTTCTTTACTTAACACTTCTATATTTACGCATACCACGATACACCAAAATACGCCATAAAACACCCTGCTGGCCACACAATAGCTACACAGAATCCGCACCCCATCCGTCGTCTTATGAATAACTTATGCTTTTTCAACCCGTAAAAATATCTACATATTTGGAACATATTCCAAAATCGGCATTTTTGCCCCTATTGACTCAAAATTTTCTGGGTAATTTTCTGGGCGTTTTTTGTATCTTATAAACCTGTTTGATTTTTAAGGAATAAATGGATACCATTTAGTTAGATGTACAAAAGATTATGATATGGAAGCTATTATTGTCATATTATTTATAGGTCTTGCGATATGGTGGAATAATTTCAAACGCAAAATGCGCAGAGATTATTACCGTAATGATTATTTACAATCGGAAGCATGGCAGCGCAAACGATATCTTGTATTAAAGCGTGATAATTGGCGTTGTGTTTATTGCGGGAAACGAGCCACCCAAGTACATCATTTGAAATATGCTAAGAACATTGGGCGCGAGCCTATTGATTGGCTGGTTTCTATTTGTGATGAGTGTCATAAAGCAAGGCATAAATAATTTGGCATACGATCAATATGCTTTGGCCGCATTCGGATATTTTTTACTGCAATTTTCTAAACCGGTCGCATAATCAAGAGCAAACGCAACATTCACAAGGTCCTTATCCAGCGCATCTGTTTTGTCTGTATCTGAACTACTTTCTAATAATTTAGTGGCCAAATCATCCAAACACATGCAAAACTTTTCACCCTCTGCTTTTAACGATTTAGACATTTTTTTATCACCAAATATAAAATGATCTTTACAATCAGCATACATATTTACCGCACGTTCATAAAATCTGCTTCTAAATTCATCTGATGATTCTGGGGTATAAGAATATCCAAATTCTACCATAGGAACAGTTTTTACAGAACCGCCTTTGGTTTCATACTTATAAGTGCTAAGTGGTATAAAACATTTGTTTTCTGGTATTTTTATAACCTTATCATCGTACAATTCTGTGGTTATGCTATGTGATTTTGGTACATATACCGTCATACCGGTACAATACTTGGTGTCCCAGCCGTCACAAGCCAAAGCCAGCGCACCTTCATCAAGTGTCTGAAACACTTTAACGGCCTTAATATCCATACATTCGGTATTTTTCTTTGCTTTCCATATATCCGTATCACTTGTTTCTGTTCTAAATAAACTACACGCCGATAACAAGGCTATCATGGAAAATAATGCGATACGTTTCATGAAAAACTCCTTTTTCAATATAAGTATATAGGCATTATGTCAAAAAATCAAAAACTTTGTTCGAATAACCAAATATTCGAATAAATAACTGGACTTTTGGCAGAAAGTACGGACAAATACGACAACCTTAAAAGGATTGTTTATGAAATATACGCATTTTGACGATATTTGCCCCAACCGTCGCACAGATTTTGTTATGCTGTATTTTGCCGCATGTCGATTTTTACGCGAATTACAAGCCGCAATTCGCCGAACAAACGGTGGCAATTTAACCTGTCGCCAGGCTTGGCTACTCCGCTGTATCCAAAACAAGTTTGTGCAAATGGTCGCCCGCCTTAAAGCCACCCAGCGCAATGAGATACTGAATATACCCAACGCAAAGTATCCAACAGGCACCGTTATTTACCTAAAAAGTTCCCAAGGGAACGTTTTCTACCTTATGGGGCTAGCTAATCGACTTATGCGGGAACTACGAAGAAATTGCCGAATATAAGCGAGAACAGGCCAGAGCAACAACATACCAAGCACACTTAGCCCTTTTACGCAAATGGTTCGGAATTGTGTTTATTTGAGATGACAATGTGTAAAATTGCATCAATCAAATAACTCTTTGTTTTCATCATACACTGCTAAATAACGTTTCCCTAGTTTATTATCCCAGAATTCTTCAATTGCTTTTAATATTGTTGATAGTTCTGTTTCTTTCTCGTCTTTTATTACTATTAGTTTCCTTGGCACGTTAGTTCCAGATTTTCTGCCGGTTCTATATGGTTTGTCCAGGTTAAAATGTTTGGTACCATTTGCTATATTTTCTAAGGCATCATTGTACGGAATTTCTTTACAAAGTTCCTTCTTTTCTTGCTTTGTCTTACAAAACCAATCCAAAACATGATATAAAGTTATGCGGGCATTTATGGCCTTTCGCTCATCTCCCTCATCAGCATAGAACTCCTTCAAATTTTGTTTTACAATCCGGTGATAAAAATACTTGGGCTCATGATATATAAAAGACGGTCCTGGTTTTTCAACAGTAATACGAATATCCGGAAAAATTTCCAAACCAAGTTCTGAGATAAATACCTTTTTAACAAAATGTTCCATGTTGTCCCCGTTAATCAATAAAATGCAAAACAATGCTAACCAACATTGCCGTAATAGCAATTACCATTGTCCACAATGATAACCTTTTGCTTGTGTTAGCAACACTCAACCCATTTTGTGCTATTTCTTTGCTTTCTTTCGCGATTTCGTTACCAGTCTTGGCAACATCCAGCGCATTTTTAGCAATAGCTCTCATTTCTTCTGCATATTGCTTTTGCTCTTTCTGTATTTTTATTCTTTCTTCTACTTCTTGCTTTTTAGCTATTTCTGCTAATTCTAAAGCACTGGTAGGCATGTGTTGTCCCCACATATAAAACTCCTTTTCTTATATGGTTCATATATAGGTAAAAAGTCCGTTTTTTCAAGCGAATAACTCATGACCCCTGACTATTTATGAAATTTGTTAGCGTTTCTCTGTTAACGCACAATTTTTTGGCGATTTGCGTTTTTGAATATTCTTTATTCAACATATTGCATATAAAATTCTCTCGGCCAGATAGTTTCAGATAACTGCTTTTACTACCGTAAGGGCGCCCCAACACCATACCTGCGGCTCGACGTGCCGCCAAGGCTTCTTTTGTTCGTTGAGGGATGAGATTTCTTTCTAGTTCTGCTGTTAAGCCAAATGCAAATGCTAATATTTTACCTTGTATTCCCGCATCTAGTCGATAATTGTCTTTTATTGTCCATATATCTGCCCCTATATTCATAAATTCCCATTATCTGCAATAAATCTCGCCCAAAACGAGATATTTCGCTTGAGATTAAAACATCACCTTTCTGTATTTGTTTTATCAAAAGGCCTAATTTTCGTTTAGACAATTCTTGTCTGGAGCTAATAGTCTCCTCTATCCACTTATCTATTCTTATTCCCTGTTTTTTTGCGAATTGTTCTATTTCAAATTTCTGGTTATCGGTTGTCTGTGTATTCGTACTAACCCTTGTATATCCATAAATCATACCATACCTCTTTTTATGTAAATCATAGACCAGCACATATACTTCCTGACGAAAATAAACTAAGGTTTAATTTGATACGGCGGTTTAGATTTTATAATAATCGGCAAATGCCTATTTTATGCAGCTTTGCGCAGACAAAAATTCCTAAAAAACAGTTGATTTTTTTGTTTGGTTTTATTACTATCTATTTTGTCAAAGTAAATGAGTATGAAAAGTATTAGAAAATGCTAAAAATGAACAGATATTTTCCAGATTGGGTGAACGAACGAAAAAAATTACAAGAAATTCATGATTATAGATATCTAATAAAAAGATTCCCAGACATAGATAAAACGAATATAAATTTGCCTGATGAATTAGACCCACGTAGAAAAAATAGAAGTTATGCCACGATATGTAATAGCTATTTTCGCAATAGTGTTTTGGCAATGCATGATAATAGTTTGTTAGAGCAACATTATAACTTACTGGTAGAATATAAAAAATTATACAAAAATACGCAATTGGACACTTTTGATGACGTCAAAAAAGTTTTGAAAGATATTCTGAAAATTATGCCTATAAATAGTCCTCATTTAGCAAGCCAAATATTACATATGTTGAATAATAATCTGCCAATATGTTCCAGACCTATTTTGACGGGATTACATATCAGTCCTAATAATATAGAACTGTGCAGTCTATATGAAGATTTAAACATAAAAATCAACGAATTTTTAACATCGGATAAAGGACAAGACATTATAAAAGATTTTAAAGATTCCTTTAATAATGACAGGCATATATTAGATTATATTAGTGATACAAAAATCATAGATTTTTACTTTTGGTTGCCAACATTAGACGCAGAATAATAAAAATGGGCTGGAAAACTTTAAGATTTGAACAATGTATGACGCCATCAGGTCAACAAATCCTTGAATGTTGGTTAGACGAAGACGGCCGTCCAAAACACTTATTAGAAGTTGTGCAACTTCGGAATGATGGTATGGGGGGGGCGCATGCGATAGTTGAATGCAGAAATCGTTATGAACATTTAACCTGGAAACACTAAAAAATATTGGGGGAACAATAAATGAAAAAGCCGAATTACTTTTTACATCTTGAATACGCAACTAAGATGTTTTTTGATGATATTGTAAGTGATGGTATTAAAATTATTGTTCCCGTTGAGGGAATAGATTTCAGGTTTTATATATTGAATACAGAAAAAGAATTTGTTTTTCACGAAACAAAACCAGAAATCGGACAAAAAATCATAAAAAAACAATATAAAAATTATGAAATCTTTTATATGAATGAAAATTTTGAATTAAATACTAAACCAGATATGGATTCTGGTGTTGTTGCATATGTATGTGTGCCTAAAAATGATAAAGAATATAAAAAATCTAAACAAGACCGTTTAACGTTTATTGAAGTTGTGTTAACTAATTATTACTATCAAGAAAATAATTGGTTGTTATATGTTGTAGACAGATTTAATCAAATAAATATCGCTGATGATTATTCTTTGTTTCACGATAAAAATTCATTTACCCAAGAAGATGAAAAATGGTTCAATAAATGCAAAACTAAATATGGCATACCACAAAAAGAAATAAATATAGCAAAATCAATTATAAAAGCACACGACTATAAACATAGTGACGATGTATTCATTGTTAAAAATAAAAATACCAAAAATCAAGATATATGGAAATTTTAATAAAAAACAAAGGGGGTAAAAAACGGCTTTTGGAACAGCAGTTCAAGTTGGAAATCAAATAATTGTCACAAGTCAAATGGCGGTGTGACACGCGTTTTTGACGGTCGTTTGATTAGTTATATCAACGGATATATTAACATATATACCAACAAATGCCAGTAAAACCGAAACTTATATTGGAATATAAATAAAATGAAAGAACGAAAATATTTTTTAGTGGTTCAAAATATGCCCAAGTTTGGCTTCAAACACATCAACAAAAATGTTGGTGTGAAAGTGTTTTTGCCGTCTTATATTATGTCAGACAGGTTTAAAAAATAAGCACAGAATCTGAAATTATTCGTGGCGAAACCCCAGAATTATGTATGGGCATATTAAAAAACAAATATAAAGATTTCAATGTGTTCTATCTTAATGTTTCAGAATTTTCAGGTAGGGAATATTATAAACATACAAATTTTGTTCTGTCTCAACAACCCGATATCGCGGTTGCTTTTGTTTGTGTGCAAAAAAAATGAACCAGATTACAAAAAAAGACAAGGCCAATACATATTTGACCTGAATACGACGTTGGAATCAAGACATCGAGTATTAAAAATTCAGACAAGGAAACGATAACAACAGCCATTTTTGCAACATTTCCCATAGAAAACCCAGAATATTCAATGTTGGTTATCTTGGACAATCCACACGGAACTGAAAATACGAATGGTTAGGAAACGGCTTCTGTGAACGTTGTACCATTATGTGGCCGAATCCTATACAAAATAATGCCAATTTTGGAAAAATAAAAAAACATTGTGTAGTTCATTTTTAACTGCGATAATCTAGTGCGGGCGGTATATTTTCCAAAATATGCCACCAAAATAACAAAAAATACCGGTTTTCATCATAAAATCGGTATTTTTCATTTTTTGGATGGCATTCAACACATTTTTATCTGATAAATACATTTGGATATTAAATAAAAACATTCTAAAAACCACAGAAAAGCAACATTTTTACAAAAATGGGTCGAGTAAGTATATAATTACCGAAAACATATTGTGCTGTTTTTGGTTATTTTGGAACTAAGGTCAAACCATAAAACACTTTAGATTTCTGCAGGACACGGGAGGTCATGTTTACACTGAAACACGTCTAAATAAATCTCCATTGAGCAATTACTATTAAGTATATTGTTATGTGATGATAGAATCAGACAAATATCGCCATCATCTGGAAAAATTAAAGGCTATGCCGTTTCAGATGAAATACGAATTGCCGGAACCGTATTGGGCCCAGTAGAACACCCGGGGTTATCGGGCATATATTGTTAACTGTTAATTATACGACGCTTCTCTAATTCCCCATAATACACATCAAATAGCCATCTGAATATTTCATCAATAAGCACAAGTATTGTAAAAAACAAAAAATAATTATTGTATTTATTATTCGCGTCGTTCAAAGATATAAAAGTCGGAAGATTTGGCTGATAAGATTTTGTATTATGTGCACAACGATTTCTATGCTTCCACAATTGCTCATATGCACATTTCAATTTTGTTCCAAACAGTTGACCTTTCAGCCAATCATCACCAAACTCTGATTTAAATAGCCCTAGTTGTTGAAATTGACGAGGGTTCCAATCAGATATGGTAGAGTTTGCAAAAACTTTGACAACAGATTCACATGCTTGCAATAGCAATTCTTGTTTTTTATGTTTTACCATATCGTCAGACACATCCTTGAATGGTTTTATATGTTTCAACATTGCATCATATATACCATCTTTATCATTATAAGATGAATATTCCGAATTAAGTCCAGATTTATTTTGGTATCTATATTCAAAATCTATAGTTGCAATAGTCCAAAAAATACATTTACATTTTTGCTCTAGCATCCCGGTCAGCTGTAAGAATATAGATGATAGTATAGTTTCATTTAACGGATATGCGCTATGAATAAACCGCAGCGCGGCAGTCGAACTGGCAAAATTTTCTAACAAATTTATTGCAGGTTTACGAATAAATGGCACATGTATCATATCAATTTCCATTTTTACATTCATCATATATTCTGATAGAATCAGCAATTCTTTGTCGTAAGTACTTCAATCGTGCCGGATTACGCATGTGACTACTGTACATAACGCCTTGACTATCAGGAGTATCTGGCTGTTGATATTCTTTTAATTTGTCACTCAATTTTTGTATCAATGTATTTGCATTAAAATCCTTTGCTTCAAGATTAGAGAAGAGAACATTATATATTAAACCAAACATATATAAATCCATACTTACAATCGAGCTATACACCGTCTCTAGCCCAAGGGCTCGCACGCTTTCATTTAATTTGTCTAATTTTGATTCATATTTGCCATCTGGAAATATGACGTCAAAACCGATGAATGTATCAGAATCATCTTGTTCGGTGACGGATATAATATATCTTTCGTAATAATCTTCGATAGAATAACTATATCCAGATGCAATATTATCTGCACTTTTTGATTTCGCATACTCAGACAACAATGCCATATAACGTACAAAGTCTAAATAATTTGATGTGTTCTTAGATGTATTCTTCAGAATTATAAGATTGCTTATCTCTGGTTCAAAGAAATGCGTTAAGTTCTCATTAAGGAAGTATAGAGAGGTTCGTTTTTCTTGATCGGTTAAAGTAACACCATTCATATTTATATTTCTAAACACAGAAGAATAAAATTTCTGCTGGGCTTGTCTATCATTAGTGTTAGGAACAACATATGAAAACCCCAGGTACGTAGATTCCCAAAAATCATCTGGGATATCTATATCTAACTGTTTATATGTCTCTTTGGGAATTCTATCCAATATTTGTTGTTTGGTATTTCCTTTTTCAGTTAACATATTAAACCGCCATTCCAGCACATTGTCTAATACAGGTCTTTCTTCGTCGTTTTCATTAGCATATTGCTTGATAATACTGTTATAAGCCTTTTTGTCAGGGAACAATCCCAAATACATCAAAAATACAGAACTAAGCCTTTGTTGCCCATCAATTATGTAATTATGTGTAACACCATCAATATTAAAAGAACCGATTATAACAGGCGGAACGAAGTGCTTACTAGACAAACTAGCATACAACTTACCAACCCTTTCCTGATTCCAAACATAATACCGCTGATATTCTGGTAATTCAATACTATGTGACAAAATCAAATCTATCCAATGGCGCAAAGAATATTCACCATAGTATACTTTGTTATCCATAATTACTTCCTTGCATTTATTCACATTTTGCACAAAAGCATATAAAAGTTCAAGAATATTTATCAATTCAACAAGATGTTTTTCTTACAAATGGCAAAAAACAACTATTTTTCCACATATAACATAATGGAATTGACCGTCCGCCACATCCATGAAAAAGTCAGATGTCAAACATACACGTAATGTTTCACCACACTTAACCTTATATTTTTATGCCACGAATTCTATATATCCATGCATTTAGTGCCACATCATCGGCAAATTTATACCGTTATAAAATATTCGTAAATCAGGTATAATCTGACAATATAATACTATGAATTATTACCAACAATGTGATATAATCCTGTGGTACAAAGAGGAAATAAAATGTCGGAAATAAATACAGATGAAATGTTTAAGAAAATAAAAAAGCAAAATGGCGAAGGCGTTGCCAAGGTTTTGCGCAGCGAAGTATTATTAGATATTCCAAACCTGGCACATATTTTAGAATTTGCAGGTAATGACCCAGCCAAAATCAAGACGTTGGCACCCGTCATCCGAGAAATATATCAAACAAACAATATATCAGAATATCAGACAGATAAAAACCCATTGGATTTGTTAAGCGAAGCCGGTTATGACGCATTTGTTGTGACAACAGAAGAAGAAAAAAACTCAATCAAAAAGTATTACAGACCTGGCGAGGAAATATGTACTTTTCGTGACCCACACCGTCATGAAAACTTTTATATGATTCATGCCGTCAAGCGTGGGGCTGATAAAATTGAGCCATCCGACCACCCCGAACGCGATGATGAATATGGTACATCTGTTATATCAATTCAGATTGCAAAAAGCGGTGGGTTTATTTCAATCAAAAATCGTTATAATCATACTGTAAACAATCCGGATGCGACATTTAATAATAACCCGGACAACATTATATATGGGTTATCAGACTCATTAAAAAAACATTTTAATGTGGAATTTAACACAACCAAAAACATTTTGCCAGACCATTATAGAATGGTAAATGATCAAATCGTATATTTTAACTATGAAATAGACAACGTATATTTCGGTCCAGATTACTATTTTTCGGGCAGCACGATTACTAAATTAAACAAAGATTATGAACTTATGCTGGATTATTTTATATTAAACACCAAAAATGGCGAATTAAAACATCCTACTAATTATATATGGATTGGAACTACTCGTCATATTCTGCAAAATATGATACAAAACAAAAAGATTACTGTTCGTGTCAATAAAGATAACAAGCAAGAGCATATGATTTTTGCGGATGATGTTCATGTATTAAGTGTTGAAAATGGCACAATAACAGAAATGAATTTACCGGATTTACAATCGATTGGCGACCATTTCTTGGAGTTCAATCAAAATCTAAAAAAACTTTATGCGCCGAATCTGAAAACCGTTGACGAGAATTTTTTGGCGAGCAACCAAGCATTAACAGAATTAGATTTGCCATCATTGGAATCTGCTGGTTATAGTTTTGTGCATGATAACAAACAAATATCAAAACTTAATGCACCAAAACTGGAACGTGTTGACCGCAGTTTTTTACAAGATAACCAGGAACTGACCGAACTGGATTTGCCATCATTAAAATTTGTCGATAAGAATTTTGTGCGAGAGAACATACAAATATCAAAACTTAATGCACCAAGCTTGGAAAGTGTTGGCGATAGTTTTTTACAAGGGAACCAGGGACTGACAGAACTGGATTTGCCATCATTGAAATGTATCGATAATTATTTTATGCAAAGAAACCAACAAATATCAAAACTTAATGCACCAAACCTGGAACGTATTGGCGATGGTTTTTTATCAAAAAACGAGGGACTGACAGAACTGGATTTGCCATCATTAAAATTTATCGGTAAGTACTTTTTGTCATCTAATGCTTTTTTAGAAGAGTTGCATTTACCACAATTAGAAAAAATTGGCTTGTTCTTTATGCAGCAGAATAAAAAATTAAGAACCTTTTATGCACCAAAATTACAACAGAATTACGCCAAATATAAGAATTGTTATGGTGATTGCTTTTTACCAGAAAATACTGAATTAACCGATTTTGTTGTGGCGAATAAATCTGATTGTCTTAACAAACGGTTATATCTGATAATTGCAAAGAATAAAATCAACCAGAAACTAAAAAATGCTTTAAACCATTTAACAAATACAGGTGCCGTGGCACATAATACAAGAAATTAAAGATTAATGCATTAAAATACATATCACGGAATTATGTCCACCATATCGCTTGTTGGTGTACGTTTGTTCTTGTATATGGGTAATTAATTATTTACCGTTTATACAAAATACATTCAGACAATTGTATATCTGCATACACCGATATATTTGACATATACGTTTTATGCAATATAATTACCCACATGAAACGCATGATATTATTTATACTTGTTGCTGTAACATTTGGTCTGGCCGGGTGCGGGGTAAAGGGCGATTTAAGTCGTACGGATTCTTATCCGCGGAATTATCCTGTTTATTAAAAAAACAAATAAAAAAATCCCCAATTTGGGGATTCTTTATTCTAAAACCATTGCCATGGCTGTAATACTTTTAATATTCCCATTGCTGTGCGTTTATCTGCAAATGTGTGACCACATCGCGGACATACGATAAACGGTGCAACAACCGCCTTGTATTTCTTGCGTATCATTAACCATACATACAACCCGGCAATCCACGCCGCAATAACCAATGCCCATGCGACATATCCGAAATATGTATCAACCGTGCGGGTCAAAATCTGCACAACACCGACATCCGATTTTTCCAAATCATTATAGATTTTTACCGCAACCGGCCATGACGATGGCCGCCATGGATATACATGTTTAATCCCATAATTGGTCAGCAGTGTTGTCCCCAAACCGCCCGAATGTTTGTCTAATTCGGCCTTGATAAATTCATCAATCATCTTATCAACCTCGGTCTGGGCGACTTTGGTCAATTCGTTTTGTACTTTGTCCAGTTTTTCATTTACCAATTTTGCCGTATCATCAACCTTGGTTATTGTTTTATCCGCCTTGTCTATCGTTTTATCAACAGAATCCAGTGCCTTGTCCACACCACCGGTTTTAATACCAAATGCGTTTGCCAATCCTGTTAATGATTTCACCGACGCGGTCGTACCCCGTGCATCATCGGTTACGGTCTTGGCCTTGGCCGTGGTATCGGTAACCTTGGTCACTTGGTCTTGGGCCAACTTCACCTTGTCAATGGCAACACCAATCGGTTTTTCCAGGTTTATAGATTTCTTTACGCCTTGTAACAATTTTTCATATTGTTCCACAATATTACGCTGTAAATCAAAGAACATTGATACAACCATTGATTTTTTAATCGGCCCAGAATATGTCTTTTTCACATACAGCGGGAACCACGCAACAAACAGCAACCATATAATTGAAACAATCGCAAAGATGCGCCGTGCGGTTACGATAACCGAATGCTTTTTCGCGACGGTTTTCGCGCCATCGTTATCAATAACTTCAACTTGTTTTTTTGGCATAATTTTTTCTCCTTTCATGGCAATGTTATTAAATTGCGACACCGTAATTCAAGAACTTTTATTTTGTACGCTCATTAAAACGCTGAATCATATTTTGATTTATTTCAAAGAATATCTCTTTGTTATTATCTGATTTATTGATGGCAACAATTTGTTTAACCGCATCATAGTACATCTGGGCACGGCGTTTATCATTAAATGCGTGTATTTCATGGGTTGCAATACCATCATAAGACAATGTCGCCCCCTGGCGCAGGCACGCCAACGTATAAACAAACGCAGTTTTATTGTTGGTGTTTTTGGCCACGGCCAAATATATTTTATCATCCATACTTAATGTTAAATCTGGTGTAATCATTATTGTCCGCCGGTATAGTTTCTAATAAATTCCGCCTTGAATTGTTGGAAATTCCCCTGCTCTATTGCTATTCTGATATCACGCATCAAATCCTGATAGAACCACAGGTTGTGTTGTGTCAGCAATGTTGCGCCCAAAATTTCATTACACTTAATCAGGTGATGAATATATGCCCGCGACAATTTACATGCGGGGCACGCGCATTTTTCATCAATTGGTGATGCATCGTCGCGAAAGCGCGCATTTTTCATATTCATCGTACCATGGCGCGTAAATGCCTGGGCGGTGCGGCCGGCGCGCGTTGGCATTACACAGTCAAACATATCAATTCCGCGTTCAACCGCGCCCAAGATATCTAACGGTGTCCCAACCCCCATTAAATACCGCGGTTTATCGGTTGGCAACAACGGCGTTGTTGTTGCAATCATATCAAACATTACATTTTGTGGTTCCCCCACGGCCAGGCCCCCAACCGCATACCCATCAAACCCAATTTCGGTTAACGCGCGGGCCGACTTTTCACGTAAATCCGGGAAATCTGCACCTTGAACAATACCAAAGATGCCATAGCCGGGCCGGTCAACAAATGCGTCGCGCGAACGTTGCGCCCACCGCGTCACCATATCAACATTTTTTTCAACTTTTTTCCGTTCCGCCGGCAAATGCAGGCATTCATCCAACACCATTGTGATATTAGAATCCAACTGATGTTGAATATGTACGGAATCTTCGGGCCGCAGGAAATGTTTCACACCGCCATCAATGTGTGAAGTAAATTCAACACCATCTTCGCGCATCTTAACCAGGTTGGACAGACTCATCACCTGGAACCCGCCACTGTCGGTCAAAATTGGGCCATGCCATCCACCGAATTTGTGCAACCCGCCCATTTTTTCAACTAAATCGCCCCCGGGGCGCATCATCAAATGATATGTGTTACCCAAAATCACCTGGGTACCAGTCGCCGCAACCTGGTCCATAGTCAACGCCTTGACCGTGGCGGCCGTACCAACCGCCATAAAGGCGGGCGTCTGAAAATCGCCATGGGCGGTATGCACGCATCCGCGGCGCGCATTTCCATCAAATGTAATCAAATCAAATTTTAATGCCATTATTCTGAAATCAATTGTTCATCTGATGTATGTTGTTCCATTATATTATCTGGTTCGGACATGGTTTCATCTGAATCCGGAACATCGGGTTCCACGTGCGCACCTGTTCTGCGTTGAATTTGGTATGCCCGCCTAAACAACAGACAGCAATCGCCATACGAAAAGAATCTGTACTGTTCTGAAATGGCATGCGCATATGCATTCTTAATCTGGTCCAGACCCGAAAACGCCGACACCAACATAAACAGCGTTGATTTCGGCAAATGAAAATTGGTCAACAACACATCAACCGCGCGCATGCGATACCCGGGACGAATAAAGATATTCGTGCGCCGCGAATATGGCACAACGCGCGTACCACTGCGCAGGTGGCGCGCCATTTGCGCCGCACTTTCCAATAACCGCAACGACGTTGTCCCCACCGCAATAACACGCGCCGCAGAATTTATAATTTCGGCCTGGGCCTGGGTAATTTCGCCCCATTCGCTGTGCATTTTGTGGTCATTGACATTTTCGGTTTTCACCGGCATCCACGTGCCCGCACCAACGTGCAACGTTACCTTTAATACCTTGGCCCCACGGTTTTCAATTTCCTGCATCAATTCGTCGGTAAAGTGCAATCCGGCGGTTGGTGCGGCCATGGACCCCAACGGTTCGGCATATACCGTCTGGTAACGTTCTTGGTCTGAATCTTCTTGTTCGCGATGCATATATGGTGGCAAAGGCAATTTCCCAACGCGCTGTAATACGCCGAATACATCATCGCAATGGAATTTTATTTTTACACCACTGTCACGATTGGTTGATAAAACCTCTATCTCTGTCCCGTCATCTAATGTCAATATTTGCCCACGTTCAAATTTCTTGAACTTGCGACACAGCCCCCACCACGTATCATTTGCCAACGCGGTGTGCAATGTAATTTCATGCCCAGATGCCATAAACCGTGCCGGAATAACGCGCGAATTGTTAAAGACAACCACATCACCCGGCTGTAAATAATCCAAGAAATCACGAATATGCTTATCTGATATATTCCCTTCGGCATCCATAACCAGCATTCGCGACGCGTCGCGTTGTGCCAGCGGGTGCGACGCAATTAAATCGCGTGGTAATTCGAAATCAAAATCCGACAGCAGCATTTCCGGCATCGGCGTATCAACCGGCTGTGGACGCGGTTTAATACCGAAACGGTCTTGCAATCGGCTGGTATTACGAATTTCAACTTGCTTTCTCTTTCTGCCCTTTTTCATACATTTTGCCTTTTTATTATTTCTTGAATTCTAAACCTTGGGCCGCATAGTTTTCCGCGCGTTCTTCCCAGTCGGGTTCCACACGCACAAACAGGTGCAACCGCGCATTTACCCCCCATTGGTCTTGGATATCGCGCCGCGCCGCCGTACCAATTTGTTTCAGTTGCGCCCCACCCCGCCCAATTACAATTTTTTTATGCGCCGGGTTTGCAACAACAATCTTTTGATATATGTCCAGAACGCCATCAGAATCAACATCAACCTGTTCGGTCATAACATTTATGTGATACGGCAATTCTTGGTGAATATATTTATAAACTTTTTCCCGTGTCAATTCCGCCAGGTACAGCTCATCTGGCACATCGGTTGCATCCGCCGCATCAAACAGATATGGCGACTGGGGCATCACTGCTGCCAACGCGCCCAATAATTGTTCTACTCCATCATTTTTCAGTGCTGAAATCATGAATATCTCACGAAATTCGGCCAATTCGCTTAATTGCGCTGCAATCGGCAACAGGGCCGATTTCTGAACCGCATCAACCTTGTTCACGGCAACAAATAAATTTTTATGTCCGGCAATTTTACCAACCAAATCACGCACTGTTTCGGTTATGCCGTGCGACGCATCAATAATTAATAAAATGGCATCTGCATCCGTTGTTGCGTCCATGGCCGCGCCAACCATCGCCCGGTCCAGCCGCCGCTTTGGCCGAAATACCCCCGGGGTATCAACAAATATCAATTGCCGGTTGCCAACCATTTTCACCGCACGGTGACGGGTACGTGTTGTCTGAACCTTGTGCGATACAATTGACACCTTGCGCCCCATGATTTGGTTAACCAAGGTGCTTTTGCCCGCATTTGTTGGGCCAACGATTGCGACAAAACCAGAATATGTATCGTTCATGCGACAAACATTACCACAACAAAACAAAAAGTGAATAAAAATCTTGCAAACACGCCACTATAATATAACATAATGGCTGTACAGTGTGAATGTTGGGGGGGCGTATAGAAAACAAGAGGCACAAAAATGCAACTGACCGGTCCCGAAATAAAAAAACGCATGCAAGAATCAAACAAATCCGAACCCGATATTGTCATAACACCATTTGATGACCGATGCCTGGGCAGTAACAGTTACGATTTACACCTGGCCCCGATATTAAAGGTCTATAAAAAAACAATCCCAACCGGCATGAAACCCGCGATTGCAAATGCTGAAAACCTGACCATGCGTGATTGGTTTGTATCACCATGGGATTATGAAGATTACACACTGCGACCGGAAAAGTATGATGTTCGCAATCCGCGTTATGCATTGGACCCATGCGATGAAGTAACACACGAAACAATTGATATTGAAATTCCAGATGGCGGATTAATTTTATCACCAACAATCGGATACCTGGGGTCAACGGTCGAATACACCGAAACACGGAATTTATTCCCATACATTGACGGCAAATCATCATTGGGACGCAATTTTATATTAAACCACCACACCGCAGGCCGTGGCGATGACGGTTTTTGCGGGCAATGGACGCTGGAAATAAAAACATTGTACCCAACGGTTGTATATCCATATATGCGCATCGGCCAGATTTATTATGAAACATTTGTCGGTACACGCAAACCATACGACAAAAACCCGGCCAGCCATTATAATAATCAATCTGGTCCCGTTCCGGCCCGCCCAATTACAATTGACGGTTTTATTCGTGAATTGGTTGCACGTGGGAAATAATATCAATGGTATAATAACGTATTTGCATGCACACAAATCGTGATGATTGTATGACTTATCCGACGGGGAATGGCATCAACAAACGCTATTTATGTTTATATGCAAACATGTCGGGCGTAAAGACGCGCGCCGCATCGCCAATCCATGCGCATGGGATTGTTATGCTGTTGCATTGGCCGGCGGACATTTTCTGCATAATTTCGCCATTTTTGGCATTGATTATATGCGGCACGCGAAACGTCACATTTTTTGCCGAACGCGGAACAATAAAGTTTAATTCATCGCCCGCCCGCAATTCGTTGCGTAATTCCATGGTAACGGTGTCCGCGGTGCATGCGGTTATAACACCTGCCGCATGATATTCTGATTCAGAGCGTGTTGTTTCGTAATTATGTGCTTCCGAATTTACCGGCCCATCAAAGAACGCGGTCGTATAACCACGGGTTTCCAGTTTATTTAATTCTGCCATAAACGGTGCCGGGTCAAAATTTTCCGGGTCACGCGCCCATGCATCCATTGCCACGCGATACGCATGTACAACCGACGCAACATAATATTCGCTGCGGTTTCGGCCCTCTATCTTTAATGAATCTGGCGATGCGGCCAACACATCACCCAACCGCGGCATCAGGCATAAATCACGTGCATTCATAATGTATGCACCGCGCCCATCTTCGGTAATCGGCATTTCAACCCCAGATTCGCGTTCGCGTAAAATTACATCGTAATTCCACCGGCACAGTTGCGCGCACGCACCACGGTTTGACGGCCGCCCTGTTACAAAGTTTGACAATAAACACCGCCCAGAATACGCCATGCACATGGCCCCATGAACAAATATTTCTAATTTAATATCGGGACATGCCGCGCGAATGGTGCAAAAATCGCGATGTGTCACTTCGCGTGCCAACACGCACAACGACGCGCCCGCATTTTGCCAAAACTTAACAGATGCCGCCGAACAAATGTTTGCCTGGGTTGAAATATGAATCGGCATATTTGGAAAATTTTCACGTACCCATGTAACAACACCCGGGTCTGCAACAATTAATGCATCCGGCCCCAGGTATTGAATAACCTTGGCCACACGGTCAAAATTGTCATATTCATGGTCATGTGCAAATAAATTGAACGCCAAATACACTTTACGACCGGCGGCGTGCGCCATGTCAATTCCGGCCCGAACCTCGTCCGTGGTAATTTTTGCACGCGCCCGCATTGAAAATCCGGGCAATCCTGCATAAATTGCATCTGCGCCATATAATATTGCCGTGCGAAATGCCGCCAATGTTCCCGCCGGTGCCAACAGTTCTGGTAATTTATTCATGACTAATATTGTTTACAACAATTTTATAAATGCAAGTGTTTTACAAAAATATTTATACACAATTTCGGAAAGACTCTGATTTTTTCCCTTGATTTAGGTATACGAATATATATAATTACATTCGCATTGGCCAGTTTAGCTCAGCTGGTAGAGCATCTGATTTGTAATCAGAGGGTCGTTGGTTCAAGTCCGACAACTGGCACCAGAATTTACCGCAGGATTCTGCGGTTTTTTGTTTAGGATGCCCAGATTATCCATTCCTAAAATTTCTATATATACCGACATCATTAAAGACATTTCAATATGGTGATTTATTTTACACCACCGCAACATTTATTGCAGATTGTTTATCCGCCACAAACTTTACAAGGCCGCCCACCCCTGCGTCTTGCTTCTGAACTATCTATGGAGATACAGTTTTTTGTGCATTTTTGGGCCCATTCGCAAGAATGTTTGTGATAAATACGAGAATTGGTATTAAACGCAACATCTCGCGCCATTGCACCACCATAGGCAAATACACAAAGTAATACTATCAACAATTTTTTCATTTTATTTATCTCCTCTCTACAAGGGATAAGTAATTTTTTTTATTTTTCAAGATTTATACAAATTTGTTTTACAATTTAAAATACTTGGTCATTGTCTTAAATCAAATCCGAATACGGCAAAGATTTAATATATTCTTCCATATAATCCCAATCAGGATTACCAATTTTATCAACGGGCAACTTAATTTTATGTAACATGAAATCTTTTTGACGGTATTGTCGTCCATATGCGTATCTATATTTATCTGCTTCAATAACAGATACCAAGAATAATTTAACAAACTTAGTTAGTGATATTTTTTCTTGTAACACCAGAATGTTATCATCACAGGCAAAATTATAAGACCTATAAAAACAATTACAAAACATATCAATTGTTATAGCATCCTTATATATTTTCATTTCTGGATTTGAGATATAATCAGATACACCTTCGTTTGATGCACCCGCTGTCGCCAATGGCATTTTGCCGGGGATCCTGTTTCCTTTTGTTAAACGAACCCCTCGAACAACATTAAACAAATCAGATAACTTAAATTTTTTCCATTCTGTCGTATCAAATGGTAATTCTTTGTGTTTTATTTTGGTGTTGATTGGACTGTAATCTATTTTATATTTTTTTAACCAATCTGGTAATGGCGGTAAATTGATATTTTTCAACGTTTTGTTCGCCTGACGACCATAACTATAACGATACGAATTCATTTTTATCACATGGCAGTAAAACAACTTTTCTTCCAATGACATTTCTTTTTTGGGTATCAACAAATACAAATCACGACCGCTATAAAACGGTTTATCTTGAACAAATGTCGACAACACACTTCCACCGCCAGCACATGTAAGTATGCCTGCTGGTTGTGGTTCTTTTCCTGGAATACGTTTTACCCTTGCCACAACACCATTGTTTTCAGCCGTTCTGGCAACAAAATTTATTGCATCTGCATCATCAGACTGTTCCAGAGAATCAAGTTCTAGATTTATCCCGTATTTAATATCAAATAGTTCTGATACTAACATTGTTATTTACTCGTTTTTGTCAGATATGCCAGATAATTTTTTACCGTTTGTTCAAAATCAGATTGGGTCAGTTTTGAATAATCTGTTTCCATATATGCTTCGCACAACCATTCATCATTCCATTTAACAGGTCTTTTGGCTGTCAAACCGTCTTTTATATCGTTCTCCCGATATAATTCAAGCCATCCCTTTTTGATATTTTCCCAACGGTTAAATTTATCAATGCGCCCAAGTTTCTTTGCTTTCACAAAACCATCATCTTTATAATATCCAAAGAACGTATTTTGTGTGCTGTCATGTGGGGTACGCGCCGTCCACACCATAACACATACATTGGTGCTGGCATTATTTGAATAAAATATATCATCCGGCATTGAAAACACCGCTTTTAAAGTATGGTGTTTGAACAACTTTTCTCGTTCCATCTTAAATTTAGTTCCGATTGCACATGACATCGGCACAACCACAACCCCTGTTCCACCGGGTTCTAATAAATCCAACATATTCTGAACAAATTCCAATTCGGTATGGTCTTTTTGTGAATATGGTGGGTTGATAAGCCCGATGTTTAAATGTTTTTCTTTTAACCATTTGATAATATCTGCACTAAAACAATCCCCAAATTTTATGTTTGATTTACCATCACCACGAACAATCATATTTGCAATCGCCAATGTGTAAATATCATCGTCAGATTCAACGCCGTATAACTGGTTCCGTTTGATATTATCTATTTCTTTGTCGTTTGCACCCTTGAACATTTTTGACATAGCAGATACCAAAAATGCCCCGGAACCACAACAAATATCAACAACTTTACTATTTTTATTTACACCGGCCAAATCACACATAAATTCGGTTAAATGCTGTGGGGTTAAAACAATACCAAGACCACTGCCATCACCACCACTATATTTTACAAATTCATGATAAAATATACCCAACGCATCAAACGTATTATCGGCATAGTCCATCATTGGTTTAATTTTTTTAGCCAATTCAGATATAAACCACGCCAAAGAATTAGTTTCATTCAATGAAATATCTTTGATTTTGGTATTTCTGCCGATACTTGCAAAATGGGATTTTATATCATTTATTTTGTCTGGTCTTATATCGCTACCTTCTAATACACGTTCAATGGCAGAACGCAATTGGGATAATAATGAATTAAAACTTGTGGCACGTGAATATTCGGCGGCAAACGCATCATCCTTTAATGCAATCAAAATTCCGGCAATAAATACAGGTTTTGCTCTTTCCGACATTTTCAAAGCACGTAATGAATCATGCATTACAAGTGCAAGTTTACGTATTTCATCAATTGATATTTTTTTACTAACCGTTTCACCATTTACCATACGTAAATAATTTTCAGGGCTATATAAAACATCTTTCCCTTTACTTAATTCTTGTGGTCTTTCTTGACCTTTTCGCCAATCAAAAGTGCTTACCTTGTAATTACCCGTTGGGATTCCAGATACAGCAATCGCAATCACATTAAAATAATCTTTGATAAATTTGGCATAATACAACGCACCATCCACAGCAAATGCTTCCGGTTGATTCCAATTTTCTGATTCATGCTTTTTTACAGATGCTTTACATTCAACAACAATAACCGTATCACGTGCTTTGTCAAACGTTATAATAAATTCTGGTTTAGCGATTCCTTTGCCGCCATAATCATATTGATTTAATTCACAAATCTTGGGTTTGCCACCGGCACGCATCAACGCTTCACGTAAATCACCATTGATATTTGAGGCATCAGATTGTGGATAAACAACCCCCCAAGGATTTTTACCAAGTGCAAAATCCATTTCTTTTTGTGTTAAACTCTCGGTTAAACGTTCACTTGCCATAAACTTCCCTTTCTTCGCACGATAATTATAGAAGTTTTTCTATAACCACCACAACAAAAAATCCTTCTCTTGGCTTCTATTATACCACTAAAGATAATCATAAATAATGAAAACTTGATAAAAACACTGTAATTTTATGCTGGGAACAAAATATTTTGCAAAGGCATCGGGCATTTTTGTATTTTCATGTCAAAATTCGTTTTTGGGGCGATTTTTCGTTGTTTTTTTATGATGGCATTGTTCCATCAACCGGCACCAGATATAATGTTGTAAGTACATCAAAACCGATAAACACATATTTCACTCACTTAACACACTTGACAATTACAATATTTGTACTATATTATTGTATAAATAAAGGACGAGAGTTATGGAATATCAACCAGATATTAACGCTGCACGCAAAACACTTAGAAACAAATTTGTTGCATCGATGATGCCTTTTTCGGAATATTCCAGCGCATATGTAATCACAAACGAGAATCTGCGTTCAGAATTGAAATACATGCCGATGCATACAAATCGCGCATTGGTTACAACCGGTTCGGGCGACCATCCGATATTTTGCGCATTAAATGGCGCATCACACGTTGACACATTTGATGTTACATACAATGCAAAATGCATTTTAGACATCAAAACGGCGGCATTTGGCGTTTTAAGTTTGAACGAATATTGGCAAATATTAAATAAGTTACATTATTCGCAGAATATTAAAAATCTGCCAAATATGGATTTGATATTACCCAGATTATCACCCATTGTGCGCGAATACATATATCAAATGAACGAATACCCAATATTTAGCCGTGGATTAGGCGCAGATTCATATAATCAATATGCCCCTTTGCCGGCTGAATACGAAATAATGCGCCAGAAAATACAGAATCAATTTCCATTTATATGGTCAAATATTGCCGATTTAGGCGAAAAATTGACGGAATCGTATGATTTTATTCATACGTCAAATATATTTGAGTATATAAAACCCAATGATATGGAACAGATTATATCGCCGTTAATGAACCACACAAACATTGGCGGTCGAATAATTATGATACAACAACGCCCAAGCGGTCTGATTGGTGATTTCTGCCGGTTTATTGAATCCAAAAAGTCAAATTGGCGTGCGATAAAAACAGGACACATCAACGTATTAGAACGCGAACGTTAATAAAGAAACAAGGTAAAACAAAATGCAACACATACCAGACGTAAATGCCGCACAAGAATCACTGCGACCAAACAAATCAGATAACACACCTTTGTTTTCCCGGTATTCGCGTGCATATAATATAACAAATGAAGATTTGCATTCAACGTTACGGTATGCACGCTTAGACGGTAAAAGCATGCTGACTGTTGCGGCGTCTGGCGACCACCCATTATTTGGCACAATGTATGGTGCATCGCATATTGATACGTTTGACGTTACATACAACGCAAAATGTATCATGGATATTAAGTCGGCGGCACTAGATACACTAGATTACAAAACATATTGTGCAATGGTAATGGATTTTCATAATGCGCCCGATGTTACCGCCGTGAATGGAATGTCAAAAATCTTTCCAGATTTAGACAAGATTGAAAAACAATACATATACAAAATGCGCGGATACGGTATTTTCGGCATGGGCGTGCAATGTGCCGAACCGGAAAAATTCTTGCCATCCGAAAGCGAATACGAAAAAATGCGGGCCGCGCCACATGGGCCATTCAATTTCATATGGTCTGATATTTCGGATTTACATACGCATTTGACACAGGAATATGATTTTATGCATCTGTCAAACATATTCCATTATATGGAACCGCATGATTGTGAATCTGTGCTGGACAATTTAATGCCACATGTTGCGCCGGGCGGAATGATTATGTTCTATGATTTGCCATTTGGGTCAATGATAACAAATTGCAAAAATCGTGCATATGCACACAATAAAAAATGGGCCGCGGAATACATTCCGGGTCGCCCAATTATTGTTATGTGCCGTTCGCACATCAGATAACCATATTACACCGCAACAATAAATATTTTGGCCGCATTTGCCGCCGCAATGACTGCATCGCGGTCGACAACAAAGCATGTTTTTGCATTCACAATTATTCCGCGCAATTTTGCCGCCGCCACCGCGCGCACCGTGTCAACACCAATTGCCGGAATATCAATACGTAAATCCTGACCAGGCTTGGTCATTTTTGCAAAAACACCACTGACACGTTTTTGATTTTTGCGCATTTCCACCACACGGTCCAACATGCGCGCCGTACCTTCGGCCGCTTCGACCGCGATAACTTGGGCATCAACAACAACCGATGCACCAATGTCCGCCGCGCCGATTGTATGCGAAACATCCACCGCGCGTTCAATATCGGCCGCATCGCGTTTGGTGGGTTTGGTACGTGTTTTTACACCCGGTGTTTCGAATGTTAATTCCGGTGCCGCATCTTGGGCGGCAATAACACGAAAACCCGATTTTTCCAAAACTTTATTTAATGCAACCGCCATAGAATCATACCCCCGTTGATGTCGCTTTATATAAAACAATGCGCGCAAAGTCCACAAATCCGGCCGTAAATCCGTTAAATTCGGGTGCCCCAGTGACCCAACAAATGTCATTTGTCGTATTCCACGTCGCCGAAATTCGCGTATCGCACGCCCACCCCCACCCAGTCGCACCACCATATCAGGATTTAATCTTTCGTCATAGAAATTTTTCAGTCCCACGACAAAAACATCCCACCCTGCCCGACGCAGTGCATCCCGTGTCAGCATTGGCAAATCCAACGCCCCGGCAACCAGTGCAATTTTATTATCTTTTATTTTACGCATACGTTAATGGTACGCGCAATTGTATCTGGAATCAAGTTGCAAATTGTGTTATTATTTCCATAACATCTAAACAGGAATAGAAAATGATGGCAAAATATATTGTTTCGTTGGCGATAATTGGCACGACATTGTGTGGTACCGCCAACGCGAAGTACAGTGACCGCACGTTTCGCAACGAAGTGCGCGACGGCTTGGACATAATTGGTGCACAACGCACCGCACATGAAACCCCAGATGTGGCACCGGGCGAACTGGGGCGTGAAGTTTATGAATTTGCCGACGCGGTTAAATCTGATGACATAAAAATGTTTATACCGACAACAATGTATGTGCGATTGGGTGGTGGAATTGGCTTACCATTTATGTCGGAACATGCACGTTACAACGGCCACAGTCATGAAATTGACAATGCGTATTCTGCGCAAATTGGGTTGGGGTTGAATCTGTCATCATATGTGCGCACAGAATTTGATTTCCAAATGTCTGAATTAAAATTTCGCCATATACCGGACGTCAGTGCAACATATCATACCGGTGGCGCAATGTTGTACTTTGACTTTGCACGTCGATATGTTATAAATGGCGATGTCACACGGCGGCGTACATTTGTTCCATTTATGGGTGTTGGGGCCGCAATTGGTGAATATCGCTTTTCTGGGGCAGATGGGGCCGACGGCATGGTTATTGCCGCACCACGTGTTGCGGCCGGATTTAATGTAATGCTGACCGACTTGATTGGGATTGACATAATGTATCAGTATCAGATGATGTCGGGCAATGGATTTGGTTGGAACGTCGCACGCGGCGGCACCGATGATATCAGCAATATAATGGCATCTGTGCGTTTTAATTTCTGAAATATAACAATGGGGTGATACCGATGAATATAAAATACTTAATTGCAATGATTACGTTTATGCCATGTGTTGCGTCGGCGGCAATTCCATACCGCGTACAACAGGTGCGAACCCCGCATGATACACGCGAAAGTGATACTGCGGCATTTGCAGATGCACATCGGTTCTATGTCGGCGGTATGTATGATTTTTCAATGTGGTTGTCTGATAATGATGGTACGACACATGCGGGCGGAAAAAACACATCTTCGTTTGATGCGGTCGTTGGGGTGCGTGCGCTTGACACATTCCGACTGGAACTTGACTATACCCACATACGCGCAAAATGGAATACGTTTTCATTGACTGGCAATGCCGCGTTTATAAACGCGATTGTTGATGCCCGCATTGACAGTTTGTATCGTATCTTTTACCGGCAACACATTGTGCCGTATGTTGGTGTGGGTGCGGGCCTGTCGTGGAATGATGCCGACGGCACCGAAATATCGCACGACATGTCGCCGGCGTTTGCGGCCCTGGGCGGCGTTGCGGTTGAACTGGGGGAATATTTTGCAATTGATTTTGGATATCGGTATTTATACATGGTATCGCCACGGTTTGATGTTGTATCTGATATGAATCCCCGCGCGCATCAGTTTCGCGTTGGCGCACGTGTTAATTTCTGATGTGCAAAACATGTCCATTTTTTGGAATATGTGGCGGGTGTAAATATGATTTTACCGCCCCCGATTACCACGATAAAAAATTGGCCGAATTACGAAATATAAACATAACCGAACCGCCAATTTGGATTGCGCCCGGCACACGCCGACGCGCCGATTTTTGCTTTGGCGGCGGTCGCTTTGGTTTCTATAAAATGCACAGCAAGGACATAATTCCCATTGACGCATGTCCATTGTTATGCGATGAAATAAACGCAATTATTCCGCATCTGCGTGCAATACCCTTTGATGGCGCGGGGTCATGTCTGGTAACGCTGTGCGATAATGGGGTGGACGTGGCAATAACATCAAATGTCACATACTTTTCCGCAGAAATGCGGGGGGCGGTGAATAATCTGCCGGTGATACGCGTATCATGGAATGGCAACGCCATACAGGCACGCGCAACGCCACGTGTTTCGTTTGGTACGCATTCCGTTGAATACCCAATTGGCGCATTTTTACAGCCGACAATCCCCGGTGCCGACGCTTTGCGTGACATGGTTGTTCGTGCATCGCATGGCGCACAACATATCGCAGATTTATTTTGCGGATTGGGAAATTTTACATTCGCAACAAATGCCGATGGATTTGATATTGTTGGACCACATATTAGGCGCGATTTGTTCCGCCAACCGGTTACGCGCAAGATGTTAAATCAATATGATTGTGTAATAATGGACCCGCCACGTGCCGGTGCCGATGCCCAATGTCGTGAATTGGCGCATGCAAATGTACCACGGGTTATATACGTTTCATGCAACCCACAAACATTTATTCGCGACACAGAAATATTAACCCGCGCCGGATACCGAACACAATCAATCACCCCGGTTGACCAATTCGTGGGTAGCCGCCATTGGGAAATATGTGCCGTATTTGGATTGCACATTGACGATTGACGGTGTTTGATACCGTTAATTATCAAACCAGTCAAATCAAAAACGGCCATTCGGCCGTCTTTTTTATCTATTCTTGTTCATAAAATCATCACGCATTTTATTTACAGTTATATTTTTTACAATTTCATATGCCGGTGGAACAGTATTATTATTGCGCTTAATTTCCAGAACATCGCCACGCTGAACAAAGTCGGCAATACTTTCACCATTGGTATATTTTTTATGCAACGTCATTTCACCAAAGATTTTACCATACACATGCATAATGGTGGAATATTCTTCTTGGATAACACCTGTAACAATCATTTTATCACATTCCAATTGTTGGTGTAACTTTTGCTGAATACCGACAATTTGTCCGTTGTTGTTGGTTTCAACAATAATATCATCATTTACCTTTAATTCTGGCAAAAACGGTTGCCGTTCACGATATACATACATGTCACCATTTGTGTTAATCAATGTAATATCGCGATAATATTGGTTTATGGTGCGCATTGCTTTTATATGCATCTCACACGGTTCATTTTTACCAATCGCATTTTTCAGAAAAACCCATTTATCATTTTGCTTTGTAACGTCTATCATATCGCCAACATTGTATGGAAAATCTTGACCATCAACGGTCATATATACCACACGGCCATGTTTATTTGTTAATCGAATGCGGCGTTCATTTTGGGTGATATTTTCGATTTTCATGATTCGCATTCTGTATACCGATTCTTGAACATCGGATGATTTTGTATTTTGGAACATGTTATAATTACTCCTGTAACTGATATGTTGTTTATATCCTACACAATAGCATACAATTATACGTTTGCAAATATTTTGTATCCACCCCTTGACACATGGAAATAACATAACTATATGTACTGCAACCGAAATTTTATAAATATGCTAAGGAGTTAAAAATATGGGAAAAGTAATTGGTATCGACCTGGGGACAACAAATTCCGCCATGGCGTTCATGGACGGTGGCGACCCAAAAATCATTGAAAATTCCGAAGGGGCCCGCACAACCCCATCTGTGGTTGCGATAACCGCAAACGGCGAACAATTGGTCGGCATCACCGCCAAGAACCAGGCGGTCACCAACCCGGCAAACACAATATATGAAATTAAACGTTTAATGGGCCTGCGCTATGACAGTGACGCGGTACGCGAAATCGCGGCACGTGTGCCATATAAAATTGTCGCGGGCGACAATGGCGACGCATGGGTTGAAATTGACGGTAAAAAATATGCCCCATCACAAATTTCGGCCATGACATTGGCAAAACTGAAAAAAGATGCCGAAAGTTACCTGGGTGAACCGGTAACGGATGCGGTTATTACTGTGCCGGCATACTTTAATGATTCCCAGCGCCAGGCGACCAAAGACGCGGGCCGTATTGCGGGTCTGAACGTACTGCGCATTGTAAACGAACCAACCGCCGCCGCATTGGCGTATGGTCTGGACAAAAACAAGGACGGCGTTATCGCGGTTTACGACCTGGGTGGTGGCACATTTGACGTATCCATCTTGGAAATTGTTGATGGCGTGTTCGAGGTTAAATCAACCAACGGTGATACTGCACTGGGTGGTTCAGACTTTGACGCACGCGTGTTGCAACACTTGGTGGCGGAATTCCGTGCGCAATCCGGCATTGATTTATCGGGCGATAAATTGGCGCTGCAACGCATGAAGGAAGCCGCCGAAAAGGCAAAAATCGAATTGTCGTCGCGCACATCGGCAGAAATCAACCTGCCGTACCTGACGGCGGACGCAACAGGGCCAAAGCACTTTAACACAACACTGACACGTGCAAAATTGGAATCATTGGTTGCGGATTTAATTGAACGCACAATTGAACCGTGCCGCAAGGCGTTAAAGGACGCGGGACTGACCCAATCACAAATTAACGAAGTTATTTTGGTTGGTGGCCAAACCCGCATGCCCAAGGTTGTTGAAACTGTACGCGAATTCTTTGGTCGCGCCCCGCACCAGGGTGTAAACCCGGACGAAGTTGTCGGCATGGGTGCCGCGATTCAGGGCGGCGTTCTGAAAGGCGATGTCAAAGACGTATTATTGTTGGACGTAACACCATTGTCATTGGGTATTGAAACACTGGGCGGTGTGTTTACGCGCCTGATTGACCGTAACACAACAATCCCGACCAAGAAATCCCAAGTGTTCAGCACCGCCGAAGACAACCAATCGGCCGTTACAATTCGCGTATTTCAAGGCGAACGTGACATGGCCGCCGATAATAAATTATTGGGCCAGTTTAATTTAGAGGGCATTGCCCCTGCCCCGCGTGGAATGCCACAAATCGAAGTATCTTTTGATATCGACGCAAACGGCATTGTTCACGTATCGGCCAAAGATAAAGGCACCGGCAAAGAACAGGCGATTTCGATTAAATCCGACGGTGGGTTAAGCGAAGATGAAATCAAACGCATGGTTGATGAAGCCGCCGCCAACGCCGACGCAGACAAAAAGAAACGCGAACTGGCCGAGGCCCGTAATACCGCCGAAACCGCTGTATTCAGCATTGAAAAATCGCTAAAAGAACATGGCGACAAGATTTCTGCGGATGAACGCAATGCAATCGAAGATGCAAAAAAAGCGGTCAGCGACGAATTGGCAAAATCGGACGCGACGGCGCAAAGCCTGAAAGAAAAGACCGATGCATTAACGGAAAAAGCCATGAAATTAGGCGAAGCCGTCTACAAGGCCGCCCAAGCGGAAGCGGCCGCACAGCAAAATGGTGCGGACCAAAAACCGGATAATAATGGCGCAACCGATGCAGACTTTTCAGAAAAATAAAAATTGCCCCGTTTGGGGCGATTTTTATTTTTCGTTTCCGGGTTTTACACGTACCGCAAACCGCGATGGCGACATAAACGCGAATGTAAAGTCCTTTAATACACTGCTGGATGCGGTGTAATTAAATTTCTTAATCGCTTCCAACAATGCTTTCTTGACATCGTCATTATATCCGTATTGTTCATGTTTATAATATGTATCCATCGCGGCCAGTACATCTCTTACCGCAATATATACAGAATTATTCTGCCCACGCAACAATCCATTTACCTTTAATTCTTGATATTTCTTATAGACATCGCAATATTCACGCGGATTTTTACGTGCCAATTCAAACGATTTAATGGATTCACGAATTTTCGCCAATTCTTGTGTATCTTTGGCGCGCGACACGCGACTGTTCAGGTATTGAACAACCCCATCAAAGAATTTATCAATTGTTTTATCGTAATCAATCATTGCCATTCCATGTTTAACGTGTGTTATTTTTATTTATCGGCATGCTTTTCTTACGCCCCAGACCAATTTTTGCAATTGCCCGACGGAATACGTCGCCCAATCCAACAACCGGACCAGATGTGTATTCTTTGCTTGCCCCTAATTCGCGCAACTCATATTCTCGCAGTTTTTCCGCGTCAATCACCGCACCATTTTCATCAACGATACCTGCATTAATCAAATCGGTACGATTACGATATTTCTTACGCGCCTCTACTTCCTTTATATACATACTGTATCTGTATCTTTCTGATTCAACAACAACGCCGTTTTCGGTAATCAGACCCAACTCTATCATTTCGGCGTCACTGCCATCGTATTTTATATCTTTTGCCATATTTAACTCCTTTTTTATTTGTCATCTCTTGTTGGCTGGGTATTTATACAACCTCGGTCACGGCGCGCAATGCCCCATCCCGCGACAATTGTACAACACGAATCTTTTGTTTCATTTCCGCAATTAATTCAGCGCGGTCATACGCCGGTTGGGTATGTAATATGCGGTCTGCGAACGCGGCATAGGCGGCATCGGCACTTTCGGCATGAATTGTTGTATAGAAATGGTCGTGTCCCGTCCCCAGCATTTCCCACAACACCGATGCATTATCGGTGGAAATTTCCCCGCCAATAATTACATCTGGGGTCATGCGCACGACCAAATCCAACAATCGTGCATAATTAAAGTCGTTTGTTTGTTCGGTACGCGACAAAACAAAGTGCACCCGGTTTTTCTGGGGCACACGAATTTCACGCGCGTCTTCCACCGTGATAACGCGACTGTTTTTATCAATCAACGTTAACATATGGTTCAAGAATGTCGTTTTTCCGGTTGCGGTTGCACCACTTATCAAAATCGGACTGCCGTCATTTATGGCAGACATTAATCGGTCATACGGGTCATCTGGGCGCGTTTTGTCACGTGGCTTTACCCGCATTAACTGTTCCCCCTGTTTCAGGTGGTAATTTTCGAAACTGGTTTCAACCGCGCCACCACCACGAATATTCATTGCAACGCCACCCGTTACATCGTTTTCATCATATTGCACATTGGGCCCGGCAATTGCCGAAAAACGGTGATTGCCCGGCAATGTTGCATAAACCACCGGCACACCATGAACCGGGTCAAACGGACGTTCATAAATATTTGCAACCGTATGTATCAGGTCAACCAAGTACTGCTTGCTTAACACCGCGGCATCGTACGCGACCCATGGAACACGTGCCCCATGCAGTCGCATCCATACCTGGCCTGCGTGATTAATTGCAATTTCTTCGACAAATGACGGTGTATAAAAATCCGCCAATGGACGCAATAAAGATTCCAAGACTACATTTGGCATTACGCCATTAATTTTATCATAAATCGCCCCTTGAACAAAGGGGATTTATTTGTTAAGATTATTAAAAAGAGAGAAAAAGATGAAACTATCACTGATTTGCGCTTTATCTGGTACATTAATGCTGGCCGCGTGTGCCGGTGGTGACACACCGTATAATGAATATGATTTTGCAAACGGTGGACCGGATGCACCACTGTACAACGAACGCACCGCCGAATTTATGCAGGATGACAACCAATATTCATATATTGATTCATACAAACCAAAAACATCCGCAGAAAAGGAAGAAAACGACAACCGTTGGAACACGGCGCGTATGGAAACCCGCTGGCAAGAATATCGCGGAACAATGGTCCGGGTTCAGATATTATTGGGCAACACCGACATGCGCGAAATGCGCCTGCGGTTAATGCAAAGTGCCGACGGCATGGACGTTGATGGCGATTCACGTACAATCTTGGCACGTGTCGCAGATTTTGAGATGAAACGGGTGTGCGGTCGCAACGCAGACAGCATTGTTGTTGTCTATGACCGCCCGTCATTTGACGTTATGCGCCCAACACCATATTTCGACTATCGCATCGAAGCCGAAGGCGTAACCATGCGCGAATACGGGTTCCGGTGCGTATACAACGACTAACCAAACTTAATTAACAACAAACGAAAGGAACGAACAAATGAAAAAATTCATGTCTGTTTTGGGTGTATGTGGCGCGTTTACGTTGGCGGCATGCGACAGTAACGCCGGCGCACAACGTGGTGACACGGTTATTATTAACTTTGCCGGTTTTTTAGGCGAAGAACAATTTGAGGGCGGCACCGCCGAAAATTTCCCCTTGAAATTAGGCAGCGGTCAATTCGTACCAGGTTTTGAGGACCAATTAATTGGTGCCGAAAAAGGCGAAGAACGCGACGTAAACATCACATTCCCAGAAAACTATGTCCCACACCTGGCCGGTAAAGACGTTGTGTTCAAGGTAACGGTCGTTGACATTGTCAAAGAATAATTTTTTCTGGCCGGTGATTATTATTGCGGGCATACAAAAAAACTATCGCGATAATTCAACCAAATAAACACAAAACAAAAAATCACGCCATGCGTGATTTTTTTTATATATTGTTTTTTTCTTGTCACCGCCCCACAAAAAAAGCGTACCGAACATACCACATTCATCACAACAGATTGTCATCAACCAATCTTGTGCTTTATTTCGCGGATGCGGGCCAATATTTCTTTCATATCCGCATCGGTAACCGACGGCGTAACGCGGTTATTTATTTCATCGGCCAACACAATACACAATGTGGCCAACAATGAATTTTCCGGCAACGGACCAATTCTGTCCAATATTTCACGGGCGCGCGCATCAACCATTTTACCCAATTCAATCAGGCGTGGTTCTTGGCCGTCTTCACATCCCATGGGGTAATTTTTATTAACAATTGGTATTGAAACAACACTCATATTTTTCTTACTTTAATTTTTGTAATATTCCGATTGATTTATCAATCATATCGGCCGCACGTGCATTTTTTTCACGCAGTGACCGCACCTGTTCGGTCAGGATTGCCACCTCTAAATCTGTTTGCTTTCCGGCATTTACCGCGGTTGCACGCAGTCGCGACACCGCATCATCCAACGCCGCCAGTTCTGTAAATATCTGATGCTTTATATCTGTCATAACAATAGCGATTGTACGATATTTTTTATATGCGTTCAACACCAAAATATGGTATAATACCGACGTTAATTAATTAAATGTAGCGGGGTTGTTTTATGAAGCCAAAAATTATTTATATTTCTGGGAATGAAGTTTTTGATATTGCCGATATTCGTGCCGCATTTGACACGGTTCGCGACGCATTGGGATTGGCACCAGACACGGTTTTGTTTGGTGTACCGGTTGACAGGGATGCATCTGTTTTATCCACCACGACCGATGCGGCAATCGCACCCGCCACGCCAATTATCACATCAGATATTGCAACCGATACTGTGGCAGATGCCGCATCCGTACATACCGCGGCACCAATTATTGATATCGCCACCGCAGAACCCACCCCCACGGTTGATTTGCCCGTAAAACGTCCACGCGGGCGGCCACGCGCCAATTCGGCCACAATCAACATTGAACCAATTGTTGAATCACATACCGATACGACCGAACCGGCCCCTGTGCCAGATACAATGGATACTGATTCCAATACAATCATGACCGACGAAACGCCAATTGTACCAATTTTATCGGTTTTGGGTAAAAAAGATGAACCAACCCCAGATACATTTGATTCTGCATCCCCAGAACCAGAGCCAGAACAGAACAATGATTCCAACACAGAATCTGCACCGGATATTGCCGACACCGACGTTATTGACACAACTGTTACGGACGATATCGCCGAATCGGTACCAGAAACTGAAATTACCCCGGCAATTGATGACACCGAAAAAACATTGGAACAATTACTGGAAAGCATGGCCCCGTTAAGTGAAGATAAAGAAACCGCGATTGTTGAATCACTGGAATCCGATGACGAAATTGTCGACATTACCGCCCAATCAGACGATGACGATGTTACACTGGAACATTTGGCATCAGAATTTGTTGCATCGGCCGATAAAATTGCCACACCAGACGAACGTCCACAAACCGGCGGTAAAATTGGAAAATTAAAAAATATATTACCATTTAAAAAGGCAAAACGTAATGATTCTGGGCTAATGGGCGACCTGTTTGGGTGGGCCGGCATTGCCGCCAACGACGAAGAATTTTCAATCCCTGGATTCTTTACGAACGCCGCATCAAAAAAATAATATGCAATGGATACATTAAATCTAAGCATCGCCGTCAGATTATTGCGCAATTCTGGTTTTAATGTTTTGGGCGCAGACAGTGCTTTCTTGTATTTAGAAGACCCATCATGCATCCTGCGCAGTTTTCAGACCTTTGCCGAATATATGTGGATTATTATTTGCTGTATTACGGGAATATTGCTGTTTGGGTGGGGAATTTCACTGATTCGCGGTGCCAAGAATGATATTTTCACAAATATGCGTAATTTAGCCCTTATATTTGGTATACTTGGGGCGGCGGGACCAATTATAAACACGATTTATGGGGATAATTTGTTTGGCCGTGGTTGCAATACAATCAAGATTTCACAATCCGCCGTGGCCGAATTATTAGATGCCCGTAACGCAACACTGAACAAACACGGCAAAAACGAATTATACGAAGAATTTGATATGTATGATTCGGGACCAACGTATTACGATGAAGACATATTTGATACCAATGTTATGGATGATTACCCCGACGATGCCATAGCCGACACACCAACCGTCGTACGCGATGGAACACCACCATCACATGATGATACGCATTTGACATCCGATGGCGGTGCGGGAATCGGAACAACAACAACCGCACCACACAATGCCAGCAATGGCACATCCCGGAACGAGGTTATTTACACACGCCCCGACGGTTCACGATATAAACACGTTGGCGGCAGTCGCGCATGGCGCAACAATAATCCAGGCAACCTGCGCGGTGGTGATACATCCATTGGCACCGCCGGTGGCTTTGCCGTATTTGCCAGTGAATCAGACGGAATGCGCGCGTTGCATAAGTTATTACGTACGCCAAACTATCAACGGTTAAGTATTCTGGACGCAATGAAACGATATGCACCTGCATCAGATAATAACCGCCCCGTCCAATATGCCCAGAAAATCGCATCACGCGCAGGCGTTTCAATAAACACAAAATTATCACAATTGAACGACACACAAATGGATGCCGTTGCAAATACAATTCGCACCGTCGAAGGGTGGACGCCCGGCAAAATTGTGGAAATGTAACAAGAGGTAAATGGAATGAAAAACCAACGTGGTGATATTAAGTTAACAGTACTGATGATTTTGGCCATCGGTATGTTATTTGCAATAATTTATATGTTACGCACAAATACGTCACGTGTTGGGAACGCGGTTGGCATATCGTCACCAACAACCACACCAATTGATAATGATGCGAAAATAAATACCTCTGTAACCACGTTGAATGAATATTCTGATTCAGAATTTAACGATGGCCTGGGGCGTGCCGACAAGACTGAAAAATATGAATTGGATGAAATTGGGGCCGGGTTGGCAGAAATTGTTGAATTTAATCGCGACATAAATTCTGATGGTATGATTGACCGTATAACGCGCCGCCGTATTGAAAATGGCACACCACATTTTTATTATCAATATACTATTGAAATTCGCCGCAACGCGTCGTTTATTGATATTACCCCGCCCGACATGCAAACGGTCGAAGGGGCCGACTGTGCACTGCGAAAATTCCGGTTTATGTTTCAACCGAAATTTAGCATACAAAAAATTGACCGCCCAATGGGCGATACATGGAATACACCAACCCCGGCCATTCAGACAATATATAAATTAAATGGTGAAAAATTGGTTGAATCGTCACCGCGTGACATGGGCACCGTATGTGATGTTGGCGAATTATTTTAACAATTGCATATTACGCGCAGAATATAAAACATCACCTGCGACCAAGAAATGGTCATACAACCGGATTCCAAACACATTTAACAGACGCTGAATCTCGTGCGTCATTTCAATATCATCATGTGAAAATGAACGGCCAGATATTGGATGATTATGAACAATAACAACACTGGTTGAATTTTGTTCTAATGCACATTTTACAATTTCACGTGGATACACCGCCGCCCAATCACTGGTACCGCAACTGTGCGTATCGTCACGCAGTATATGCATATCACTGTCCAGGTAAATTACATGAAATTCTTCTACGGCCTTGCCATTCAATAATAATCTGCAATAGTCTGCCAATAAATTTTCATCATGAAATATCGGCCGTTCATCCAAGCGTTTTCTGTAACCGACCAAAACAATATTGTGAATTACCTTTAAGAACAACGCCGTACTGTGGCCGATACCGGGGAATTTTTCTAATTCATCACGCGATGCAGTCAATATTTGGTATATTCCGCCATATTTTTGCAACAACCCACGCGCCAACGGCCGCACATCGCGCCGTGGGATTGCATATCCCAATAACAATTCCAACAATTCATAATCTGCCAACTTTCCGTCTATGAATTTTTGACGTAGACGGCCACGATGACCACTGTAAAAATTATCGTCGGCACCAAACATTACACTGCGCGTTCCGTAAATATTATAACGCCATCTTCGGTAATCCCCAGGGTATGTTCCCATTGCGCCGACAAACCGCCATCAACCGTACGCGCGGTCCAACCATCGGCATCAATCTTGCATTCTGGTCGTCCTGTATTAATCATTGGTTCAATTGTAAACACCAAACCCGGCACCATTTTAACCCGATCCCACATCTTGTCATAAAAATGATAAATTTGCGGGTCATCATGCATAACCTTGCCAATGCCATGGCCCACAAAGTCCCGCGATATTGAAAAACCGTGCGGCTTAACAACGGATTCAATCGTTTTGCCAATTTCAGACAACGGCACACCCGGCGCACAAATTGATATTGCCGCATTCAGTGCATCTTGACATGTCTGAACCAATTCGCGGGCGCGCGGGGACACGTTACCAATCATAAACATGCGCGACGCGTCACCATGGAATCCCTTGTATTCTGCGGTCAAATCAACATTTACAATATCGCCATCTTTTAATATTTCATTATCGTTTGGAATTCCATGTACAATAACATCATTTACCGACGTACAAATATGCTTTGGGAATCCGTGATAACCAAAATCAGACGACCGGGCCCCATTTTCCCGCAAGAATTCTGCAACCATGCGGTCAATTTCACCGGTTGAAATTCCCGCCCGAATATGTGGCGTAATAAAATCAAAACACCGTGCAACCAAATCGCCAGATGCACGCAAACGCTTAAAATCCTTGGGGGCATATACAGATGATAACATTATTAATTCCTTTGTTTAATTGACATTTTTGCGGCCCGCACAGCCAGTTTTAATGCAAAATCACGCAACAATATATCGGCGGGCATTCCGGTTGTGCGCATTTGCTTTTCCAATTCGTTCAATCGCACCAAGACCGCGCTGATTTCATCTGCGGTCCAAAATTTCACCGCACGATTAAATTTTTCGGCAACTTTCCAAAACAGACGTGGCAATTGCCCATCAACCACCGCCGTCAACAATTTCTTGAAATGCGAATCCAGCATTCGCACCAACATATTCGGTTCGGCATTATCATACAGCAACCGGTCCAATGCCTGCATTGTCTGGTTTACATATCCGGCGGTTAACGAATACAGAAAATCATCTGTATCCGCCGCACCCGTATCAGGCAAACATTTTTCCACATCTTCCAATTCAATGATTTTTTTATCATCAACATACAATGCAATTTTCGCCAAGAATCCACGCGTAATTCCGCGGTCCCCGCCCAGGTGCGATGTCATATACGCCATTGCGTCGGGTGTAATTTGTTGAATACCGGCGGCGGCCGACAATTCACCGCGAATTAACGCCGCCAACGAACGCGCATCATCGGTATAGCATGCCAACGCCGCAACATTATCGCCCCCTTCGAACATTGTGCGCAATGCACCACCCGCGCGCAAATCGCCCGCCGCAACAATCACGGTCGCACACAGTCCCGAATGGTTCACCAATTCTGAAATATTTTTTGCCGCCGCGTCACCCGCCCCCGACACAATGACCATTTTACGGCCACCGAACATTGACGGACTGCAACTTTCTGCAAACAACGCGTCTTCTTTTTCCCGCCATTCATCCGCGTCCAGCGCAAACAGATTATCCTTTTCTATCCCCAGTTTTTTTATCGCCCTGTCACAAAATTCATCCACCTGGCCACCGTCGGGCCCATATACCAGCACCGCGCGAATTTTTTCAATACCGTTGTTAAAGTCCGCTTCTTTCCATTTCATTATTTATCGTTATCTGCGTCTGTTTCATACCGGCGCGTTTCTGCAATTGCGCGTGCACCGATTTTATTCCCCAGCACGTTTATAGTATTTTTTACTGCATTGTTATATGATGCGTTTGCCGCAACCAAGTATCGCACAAATGTGTAACTTTCCGACGCAACTTCGGTTCCGGATGCAATTTGTTTCCCATTATGTGTTAATGTATATGTTGCACGCATAGAAATTTCCTGCCATGTGGCATCACCGGTTGGGTTTAATGCCTTGTACTTGGTACTGGGGCCCATCAGGTTAACCTTTAACACATATGGTGCGGTTGCATCTTTTTGTCCACCGAATTGGGCATTCAATGCATTACGCAGTTCAATACCATTTACACCACTGACCGGTGCGACATATATGTCGGCAATGTTATCAGAATACATTGGACGAAATCCGCATCCGGCCATTGCAAGCACCAACAAAAAGAATATAATTTTGCGCATCGGTAATTCTGTTTTCCTGTTGCAATTTACCTGTATATTACCTAGACTTTTAGTAAATCGCAAGGGGGAAAGATGAATATTTTTCTGATGCTGTTGGCATTTTTATTCATGGGCACATATTACATGTTATCTGGACCGTCATTACACCGGGAAACACATACGGTTGAATATGCGATAACCCAGGCCGATTTACGCGGCATTGCCGAATGCACTGCGGCGGTACATAACGCATCAATCCGTGGTGGGGAATTTGATGACCAATGCGTTTCAGAAAATGGTATTACCAGCCTGTTTGTATGTCTAAACAAATCGCTGGATGTTACAGATTGCAACGCATCAACCGGTCGCCGCCCGGTATTTAGTTACATTGTCACCGCGACATCACCGATACCAATGGACCAATATAACAACATGATGGAAATAATGGACAAATACTATTCCGATGCGGGCACATTTGGGATATTTTCCGATGGCACAATTGCATCTGGGGGCACGGCCAGTCGCCGTATCGTCCCACGTGGTGTAATTACAAAAATGGAATTAACCGCCGGTCAATTGGTATACATGACGCAATATGAAATTCCTGATGCAGATATTGAATTTACAGACCCAGAATCCGCCGATATTTCATGCCCCGGCGGCACGATAAAGACATACCGCTTTGGCCGGTGGCAATGCGTGACCCATAATATGAAATCTGATTGTGGTGGCGATATGATATGGAATTCGACTTTATATGAATGCGTCCCCGATGAATCGCGCAAGCCATTGTGTGCATCCAAACAAACGGCGGTTATTGTTGACGATGTATGGGAATGCATTGACCCATTCCCAGAACAGAGCTGCGCCACCAACATGATATCGCGATTAAATTATGAAACACTGGAATGGGAATGTGTTCCTGACCCGGCGGCAACGGTTGATACAAAAAAGTGCGCGGCGGCAACACGTGGTGTTGTATACGGTGGCATTGGGGCAACATTACGTGTTTCGGCGGCATCGTCATGCACCGATTGCGAACGTATGATAATTGATTCTGAAACATGCGCATCTGCGTGCGTTCCCGACCCGGCTAAGATTAATTTACCCGCGTGCTATCCCGGAACAATTTCAGAATGCAGTGGCCCATCACGCGCATTTTATTTTGGTTTTACAAATGCATCCGCGGCGACAGGTGTGGATGCACTGAAAAATGCATATATACCAATTGATAAATCACATTCCCAGAATCGCCGCTTTAATTGCATGGACTGTGGTGCGGGCGAAATTGATTCTGCGCGTTCTGTTCCACCATACACCGCCATTTGTAAATAGTGTTTATATCAGATTCTTTCGCAATTGTTGCACCAAATCTTGATTTGTTGTATGCGAAACATGTCGCATTATAAATTGTCGTAAATTATATGTGCATGCCCACTTTATCCACCCGCGGGCGGCGGCAATGCGTCCAATGGCCAATGGTCGCGTATCATTACTTGTAATAATTCGTATAATACGTCGGCGAATTTTTAACGCGCCACGTCGGCGCAACATTATAAATCGTGGGAAATGCCGATACCCGATAAAAGATACGCCACACGCAACCCGCCCGACATTAAAGCGTGAAAAATCCATATTCAGTTTTTCACGCACAAATTCGCGAATGCGCCACGCCGCAACATGCAACATATGTGAATCATTACCATACAAACAGAAATCGTCACAATATCGAATATAGTCATGCCATCGCAACACATGCTTAACAAACATATCCAGTTCATTCATATATACATTTCCCAACCATTGACTGGTCAGGTTTCCAATCGGCATATTTTTACCGGCCCCGCCCGACCGCACGATATTTTCCAGCAACGCGACAATCCGTACATCATTAATTTTATGACGAATTATTTGCATCAAAATTTCATGGTCAATTGACGGATAGAATTTACGAATATCGCATTGCAAAACATACTTGTTCCGGCGCACAAATTGCATTGTTCGTTTTGATGCGGCGTGCAATCCGCGTCCTGAAATACACGCATATGAATCACGAACAAACATACGTTGCCATATTGGCCCCAGAATGTTTATCAACGCATGTTGAACAATATGGTCGGGGTACAATGGTAATACGTATATCAGGCGTTCCTTGGGCTCAAACACACGGAACGTGCGATATTGCGACGTTGTATATTCCCCGCGCATTAACTGTTCGCGCAATCGTCGCAGGTTGCCATTGCGATTGGCCATAAATGCACGCACGGCCCGGCGGGACTTTTTATTTTTAATTGCGCGCCGCGCCGCCAGGTCAAAATTTTCGGTTGAAATAAATTGATTCCAAAGATTTTTGTATGTTTTCATTAATTGTTGGCTGTGGTATTTTGGGACAAATATTACAATCACATGACCCACAATGTCCCACCAAAGACCAATGCAAATTGCACCAACGTTTTTATTATCACGACACAAACAACCGCAGAAAATAACGTGGCACGATATTCTTGCTGTTTTTTGTTAAACATACCACGTCACTTTTCCTGGGTCGCGATACGATTCTTCCAGAAATTGTTACGTTGGTTGTTTAATTTTGCAATTTCTGCCGTGACCCGTTCAATACGGTCGTTATATTCTGCAATATCAAATTCTGCCTCTTTTATTTCTGCGGGCGATTCTGTCAACCGATTTACCATAATCCAATCTTCTATATTGCGGACGGATTGATGTAACCTTTCTTTCTGTTCTTCTTTTTGATGCAAATCAGATTCAATCGCATCGTATGCCATGGTATCAAATATAGAAATCTGGTATACTGCATTGTTGCGCGTTGGAACGGTTGTCCGGGGGCCATGACGCATATTTATATTTGCAATAATTTCGTCTGCACGCGCCCCGCCCGCACGTAAATCTGCCACATTGCATTCGGCAACAAAACGAAAGCAATCACGGATATTTGCCAATGCATGATATCCCCGATTCATATGACCGTTATCTTGGATATATATTGTAACATACCCATTATTGTGCGTTCGTAACACATCATTCCATTTACCGTTATTAAAACGGTTATTATTCATAAAATTAATTAAATAGTGTCGCAACTGGTTCAATTGCACATTATATTCACGTCCCCGACAAAATCGCATAATATTGTTATGCCCATTAAACACGAACGGCGAACTTGTACCCCAACGCCCCGGGTTATATGACATTTGGGACCATAACGCGTTACAAATTGCATCACCATCAATTTTACCAATATAAATCTCATCAAAACGGATGGGGTTATCATACCTTTCGCCAAGTTTCAGACGTGTCACCGACGCACTTAAATCCGCCGCTGAAAATTCACCAACATATTTGGTTTGCGTATTGTAACGAATAACATCTTCGTAACAGGAATATTTTGATTTTTTGCGTGCCATACAATCCCCCCATGGTTATAACCCGGTTCATTATATATATAGCACGCATTAACGCTTTTGTCAATATTTGTCAACAATCATATGTCGTTACGCGTAAATTTTCCAGAATCCAGCATATCGCGCACCATAAAATGACGAATCTTTTTTGCCGATGTCATTGGTAATTCATCGGTTGTGATGGCAAAGTGACCGACCCACTTGTACGGCGCAATTTTCAGGTTTGATGCCCGCACCAACAATGAAACCGTATCAATTGTGGTACCCGGCTTTACCTGAAACACCGCGAACGGAACAATTTTACCATTTATCGTATACTCAAACACTGCGGCCGCCAATATTTCCGGGTTTTGCAAATACAAGTCTTCCAATTCATCGGGGTAAACGTTTTTACCACTGTCCAAAACAATAACCTGTTTCTGACGTCCACGCACAATCAGACGCCCACGCCGGTCGCGCATGCCCACATCGCCGGTGCGAAACCATCCATCTGGGGTAAACGCATCGCGATTCGCCGCGTCGTTATCGATATAGCCCGGCATTAACATATTCCCCCGAAACCATATTTCACCAATACCATCGCGATTGGGATTATTAATCTTAATCTCGTTCCCACGCAGTGGCCCTGCATAATGTGTGCCGCGACCATCGGGATTTGGCACCGCCCAATTAAACAATGCCGGCCCCGTTGTTTCGGTTAAACCATAGCAATCACCCACCGAAAAACCCATGCGTTCGTAAAACTTGCGAATCGATGGCTTTAACGTTGCGCCCGCCGATACCAGCACGCGCGTATTTCCACCAAATGCATCATGCACCGGCCGCGTTACGCGCCGCACAACACACCCCAGCCCACACGCACGCAATATATGCCGCATTGATATAATGCAACGCATTAACGTCCATGCATGCTTGTCCCGTGCCGAATCGACAATTTTTTTATAAAACACTTCCCAAATACGGGGAACCGCGGGAATAACCTCTGGCTTGTACTGTTTCCAGTCTTTGATAAATTCTTGCGGTTTTAATACAGGTTGCAGCAATAATTTACACTGTAAACACACAGGAACGATTATATTTATCACCACACCATATATATGATACAGTGGTAAAAAACCATAAAATGTAAAGCCCGGACGCACAACATGCGCATAAAAATACGCCCCGTTTACCAACCCCAACAGGTTGCCATGCGTGATACCAACAACTTTTGGATTTCCGGTGGACCCAGATGTGAACGATAACTGGGCAATATCGGCCGGACCAACATCGGCGGCAACAAAATCTGATTCGTCTGTGTCATCAATGTTTTCGATATCAAACATCTGAAAACCCGCATCATCGAATCTGTGTACGGCATCTGCCAAAACCAATTTACAATTTGTGCGGCGAATCATATTCACGTGTTCCACACGCGCCAACCCAGTATCCAACATTAAACATTTTGCACCGATTGCCGTAATTGCATAATACGACCGAACAAAATCCGGCGTATTACCCGACAATATTCCAACCGTATCACCACGGCGAATACCAAAACGCTGGGCCAATAATACCGCACGACGCTTTACCTTGGTCAATAAATCTGAATATGTTTCATTCTGGCGCACAAAGAATATGTTGTCGCGATTGCGCGCACAAACATCCGCCAACATTTCATAAATATTTTTCATACGTAATACCCTTGCATTGTTATAAAAACATCATAATTATATAACGTATACACACAAAAACCAAGCATTTCATAAGACTTAGTTCACAAATATTGATTCGCACGCCCAAACAATCAATATATAGACACACAATCAAAATATTATGCCCACATATTGTGTTTTTGATTAAAAACGAATCAGATTCGCGATAAAAATTCATACAAAAACACTTTCAGTGTACAAACCAGCGATTCACATACATGCGCAACACAGCAGAAAAGTCCCCTTTCTAAAAGTAAAGCAAAAAAAAAATTTTTTTTATCTTTTACACATTGCGAAAACTTTCTCAAAACTATATATTGTTGTCAAAGGAATCTAAAAACCACTATATGTTGTGTTTTTATAAAAATATAGGGAACAAACAATGTCTGATGTACAAAACGAAGTAAAGATTCAAATCCTGCCGACACTGACCACAAAGTTGGTTGCCGTGCAAAAGCGGTCTGGCGAAACCGTGCCATTTGATGCGAAAAAGATTTTTGACGCAATTAAAAAGGCCGTTGCGGTTACAACTGAAATGACCGACCAACAGATTGCAAATGCAACGCAGAGTGTGTTGGACAAACTGGACGAAAAATTCGCCGAAAAAACACCAACGGTTGAAGATATTCAAGAAACAGTTATTCAGACATTAATGGACACCCATGCCTATAAGACGGCCGAGGCATATATTGTTTACCGTCATAAACGCAACGAAATTCGTCACGCAATGGTTGATGCCGTTGATATTATCGAAGGCTATGTCGGTGGTTCCAATTGGCGAATCAAAGAAAATGCAAATATCGGTTATTCAATTGGTGGGTTAATTCTGCGCACGTCGGAACGCGTAACGGCGGAATATTGGTTGAACCTGTACCCACGCGAAGTAGCCGACGCGCACAAATCCGCCGCAATTCATATTCATGACCTGGGGTGGTTAACCGGGTACTGTGCGGGCTGGTCACTGCGCGAGTTATTATACGAGGGGTTCAACGGTGTGCCGGGTTACCTGCAATGCGAACCGGCGAAACACATGGCAACGGCAATTTCGCACATGGTAAATTTCTTGGGCACGTTGCAAAACGAATTTGCCGGTGCCCAGGCGTTTTCATCGGTTGATACGTATCTGGCACCATATGTCAGAATCGACAAACTGTCGTATGCAGACGTTAAAAACGCGATGCAAACACTGGTATTTAACTGTGCGGTGCCGTGCCGTTGGGGAACACAAACACCGTTTATTAACTTTACATTTGATTGGACATGTCCAAAAGACCTGGCAAATCAGCGGCCATTTGTCGGCAAGAAACAGGTTGACTTTACCTATGGCGATTTACAGGCGGAAATGGACACCATTAACAAAGCATTTATAGAAGTTATGACCGAAGGCGATGCCCAGGGTCGTCCGTTTACATTCCCAATTCCGACATATAATATCACGCCTGATTTTCCGTGGGATCATCCGAATGTAAAGCCATTGTTTGACCTGGCGGCAAAATATGGTATTCCGAATTTCCAGAATTTCTTGAATTCTGACCTGAACCCGACCGATGTGCGTTCAATGTGTTGTCGGTTACGGCTGGACGTGCGTGAATTGTTAAAGCGCGGCGGCGGTCTGTTTGGCTCAGCGGAAAAGACCGGTTCAATTGGCGTTGTAACAATCAACCTGTCGCGGTTGGGATATACACACCGTGGCGACCGTGACGGCCTGTTCCGCGAATTACAGCGTTTATTAAACTTGGGGCGCGATTCGCTGGAAATCAAGCGCAAGATTATTTCCAAGAACATGGAACGTGGACTGTATCCGTTTACCAAACGCTATCTGGGCAACTGGAATCACCACTTTTCAACTATCGGCGTAAATGGCGCGAACGAAATGGTTATGAACTTTACAAACGGCACCGAAAGCATTGCAACGCCGTTTGGGAAAAAACTGGTTTTGGACGTTATGGACTTTATTCGCGAAAACCTGGCCAATTTCCAGGAAGAAACCGGCAATCTGTATAATTTAGAGGCAACACCGGCCGAAGGCTGCTCTTATCGATTTGCCAAGACCGATAAAAAGAATTTCCCGGACATCATCACGGCCGGCACACCTGATGCACCGTATTACACAAATTCAACCCAGTTACCGGTGAACTATACCGATGATCCATTTGTTGCACTGGAACACCAAGAAGAATTACAGCGTAAATATACCGGTGGCACAATGTTGCACCTATATATGGGTGAACCGGTGTCATCTGGGGCGGCCGCGCAAAAAATTGTTCGCACGATATTCGAAAACTATCGCATACCGTACATGACATTAACCCCGACATTTTCAATATGTCCAAAACATGGGTATTTGGCGGGTGCGTACGATTTCTGTCCGAAATGCGACGCGGAAATTGTGGCCAACCAAGACACATGCAAATGCGATTGCGAACGGATGGACGATAAATAACAATACAAATCAACAAAAACTAACAAAAAAAAGGAGAAAGAAAAATGACAAACACAAACAGAACACCATGCGAAAAATTTTCACGTTCAATGGGATTCATTCGCCCGGTCAGCAATTTTAACGTTGGCAAATATTCTGAATTCTGTGAACGCAAGACATTTACAGAAACAAACAGTTTGACCACCGGCGCACGCCACTGTGAATTGATGAAGAAAGCGGCGTAATCCGTCATGCGCGAAATACAAATCGGGGGATTGGTTTCATTCACCACCATTGACTATCCCGGGAAATTGGCCGCTGTGCTGTTCTTGGTTGGGTGTCCGTTGCGGTGTGCGTATTGTTCCAACCCCCATTTAATTACCCCCGCCCCCGGCGAATATGACCCAGAATTGGTCTTTGATTGGCTAAAATCACGCATTGGCCGGCTAGAGGCGGTTGTATTTTCCGGGGGCGAGGCATTAATGCACGGTGATGCATTAATTGAATACATGCGGCGCGTACGTGAACTGGGGTTTAATATTGGCCTGCACACAAACGGTTTTTATCCAAACGTTTTACGACGCGCGGAATCTGTTATTGACTGGGTAGGTTTGGATTACAAGGCAACACGTGCGCGTTATCATGAATTGGTTGGTAACGACGTTGCGTATGATTTAATGTCTGGGTCACTGGATTTCCTGGTTGAATCTGGCATGGATTTTGAGGTTCGTATTACATGCGACCCACGGTATATAACAAAATCGGATTTAATGGAAATAATTACCGATTTACATAACCGCGGTGTAAAAACCGTCGCAATTCAGAAATATATCCCCCATCACGAAGACGGCCAAACACCAACAACCGCGGCCGACCGGGACCAATTTTTTAATGATGATGAATTACGTAATAAAATAACCCGATTAATACCATCTGTTATTTGGCGTAATTCGTAATTTATGGTATAATTTTGCCGAAATGTCGGCATGTAAAATAATTTTACAAACAAATTCACACGCGCACGTGGTCAAATCGATTCCGGGCGATTGCGTGTGTGTTGTATCGTTGGGCGGCGGTGGCATTACAGATTTAAGTTTCGGAATGCGCATGTCCCAGATTGTCAATCGCGAATTATTGAATTCAATGCCCGATATACCAAATTATGTCGTGGTTTATGACCAAGGTATGTCTAGCCCAACCCGAATTCAGATGCAATATGAAACACATCGGCAAAATATTGTTACAAATCCGCCAACAGACCAACCGGTAAATTTATACATAAACGAACAAAACATTAATTGGGTATTTCGGCATCGGGTTGCGCCATTGATTACGGCGGGCCATCAAAAATTAAATTTTATTTTTGACGGCGATAAAACACGTATGAAATCGGAAATAACAAAACGAATTTCATCTATCACGGCCAAACCACAACAGTATATAAAAAACATTTTTCCATTCGATTTGTATTTTTCAGAACCGTATATGGATGATTTGTTTAACGCGATTCTGTTACCGCGAATAACAGATGAAAATGGCAATCGCATACCAACCGATGTTGCCGCACGACGCATTCGTAAAATTAATTTTCGGGCACATTGCTTTGGTGCATATGTCGCACTGGGGATGGAAAAACGTATGCAAAACAAAATGCGCGAATTGGGGTATTGTGAATCTGAAATGAAACACATACAATCCCAGATGTTGGTTGTGGCATTAAATCCGGCATGTCCATTTGGTGTGTCAAAATCACAATTTTTCGGGTTCATGTCTGCGTATGATAAACAATTACAACGCCCGGCAAATTGGGTTACTGAATATATTACAAATCGCCGCAATTCAGAATTAAACGATAATAAAAAATGGGACATGAAACGCGGTTTCTTGTCGGGAAAATATGGCAATATATTTTTTGTAAAGAAACGTTTTGCATTGGTCGGCCATGGGACTAACCCGCCAATTGGCAATGACGAACACAATAATTCGCATTATTTATACGACGGTATGACCGATGATGGCAGGTTTATAATGCAATTATCACGTAACATAATAATAAACGGCATAAAAAATTCGTTAACCATGGATTGTGACGGCGACGCCGCGCCACTGGGGCCGATTGAAGAACTGATTTTAGATGGTGAAAATGATACAAAAATTAAACGTGAATTTACCAAAATGCAGAAAAATGGCAACAGATTTATGACCGACGTTTATAATTTTGCAACCCAACAAATTCGCGAAAATAAAATCGCACAACCGGCAAAACAAAATTCGCCAAATATACGATAATACAACACGGCGCAATTAACAATCATACAAATAATATTGTCTTATAAATCAATAAACGGTGGCGATGGTGCCACCGGTATTATTTTCGTTACTGCATATCTGGTATCGTCAACATATCATTATATTGCGACAAGTAACGTTTACCTGTCATACAATAAACCTTTTGCCGGGAATCTTGGTATTCACGAAGCGCGGTAACCCATCGTTCTTCAATATCATTCACAGCACCCTGGTACCCAATAAACGCGCCAATCGTACCACCAGCACCGGCACCAATTGCCGTTGATTTCATACGGGCACGATTACTGAAATCAATTAACGCGCCATCTTCGGCATCAACAGTCATCGGATAAAAATCGTCCAAAGTATATTCTGTTTCCTGGGAATCTGTTGATGTCTGATCTTTTTTTGTGTTTTTTAACGAAATTGCCATACCTTTTGCATCACGACCAACAATGTCGGACGGTTTAAATTTAGCCTTTAATTCACTGTCCCATTGCGATGCCTTGACCCCAAAGAAACTATCGGAAACGCCGGTTATCATCGCTGCGATATGTTCTGTTGGGATTTGGGCGGACGAAATCTCAACATATTCGCCGGTTGATACCGACGACATTTCTTTTTCATTCAATTCATAACGATATTCAGTGCTAATACTGGCGATAAAATCTTTGTTACCTGATTTCAATTTAGAAAATTCTTTATCTTGGTTTGCATTAATTACAACGTGTATCAAAGATATCGGTGCGCATTCTGTAAATTTATTGTTTGTTGTATTATATTTACATTCAACAATTGATTCATCAGATATATTTATAAAAGCCTTTTTGTTTTCTGACGGGTTGTATTGTGCCCCCTTTATCAACGCACCCCATAAACATTTAGTTTGTGCACCTTTTAGATCCTGGCAATTTTCAATTCGCAAAACACTGTCGCCAATGCCGGACATGTTACCAATAACACCACCGGCAACGGCATTAACCCCCGCAGATAAAATCGTGTCACCGGCAACTTTGCCACTGTATATGCTGGTTGCCATTAATGCCGCACCACCCAATCCACCAATTAAAGTACTTTGCATTTTACCTTTACTGGTTCCAAACAGGCCGTCTTTCCCGGGGTCATTTTTGCCGACAACGTTTCCGCCAACGGCGGCAACCACCGACGCGGCCGCAATTTTCAGCCCCGCGTTTTGTTTCTGTTCGGCGTTCATAACGCGTTCAACATCATCCTTGGTCGGTGCACTGTCTGCCGGAAATATTATTTCAGATGCCATTGGTAAATACGAACCATCGGGAAATTCCGATATATTGCATTTTATTGTGTCACCTGCGGCAATTTTTACACGTGCAACATTTGCATCCGTTCCGCCGGGCCCCATTTGATAACCGTACATATTCACCACGGCAACACATGTTGCCGCACCACCGGCACCACGCCCCGCGGTTGGAACCGCCCATTCAAATTCACCGTCGGGATAAATACGCGAACATTTTTCCAAATTTTCACGCGCCGCGTCGTTTTCACCGTTAATAATTTGTTCGGCCAATTGCGCATTTGCAACCGTAACCGGCAATTCAGCCGCCGCCGATACATTATTGGCATTTTGTGCATTTGCATACGCCCGTTGTTGCGCAACCGCATTATAAGATTCGGCATAACTGCGCGATAGATTTCCCACACGCACCGCCGCATCACACGACCAAGGGTACAATGAACAGGAAACAAGGCACAGGGTTGCCAACGAACAGCGACCTGAAAACAACAAACAGTTTTTTTGCATCTCTCCTCTTTTCCCCCATCTGTGCTGGACATATACGCCAATGTCACGTGGTTTAGAATTGCAACCGCAGACGCACACCAACATCAACACTGCTTAAACGGCCGCTTTCGTACCAATTGGTATAGTGAAACACACTATCATACGGTGCCTCGTATTCGCCATCGCTGTAACCCGACCCATCTGACAGCCATTCTGTCTGGGAAACAACAATACTGCCCGATGTCTTTACCTTGCCCATGTTGGCATACCGCACAAAGAAATCAGCACGCAGGCCACTGCCCAAATCGGTTGATACGCCACCTTCGACCATAAAGGCCAAATTCTTTTCCGTGCCGCCATTGTGATACGCGTATACGTCCGATATACCGGTTAATTTTCCGGCCTCGGTTTCTTGGGGTAATGCAACAGAATAGAAATTTTTATCAAGGACAACATAGTCAGCAATTGTATTCAACGCCAGCCCGGCACCAACACCCACATACGGCCGCAGTGACCCGCCCGCAATATACCCAGTATACGAATCAATATTGTAATACAAATTCAACATAACCGTATTTGACGTAATTGCGCCGCCATCAACACTGGCCTTAACAGTTGCCGCCCCCGTATCATCGGCGGTTAAAACATCGCTGGCATAACTTAGCCCGGAATAACGCAAATACGAAAAGTCAATACGAATATCGTTATTAATTGCCGCACCAACAGAAACCTGTAACGGGATTACCGTGTCTGAATTATATCCCGATGGCGCAAACGAACCCGGAACGTACGTTCCACCTTCTTCGCCGCCGTAACCTTGGGACATGTCACCCATAATACTGGCCGCGTATGCCGCCGACAATCCGATATACAGCCCACTATCCGCCAGGCGTTCATAATCCGCCGGTTGATAATATTGCCGTCCGGCGGTTGTCGCCGCCGACCCAACACGCGGCAATGCGCCGGTTATACGTCCCGGCTGGGCCGCAACCGTTGAATTTGCCACAACAACACCATTTGACGGTGTCGGCAGGTATACAACCTGGGAATTAGGATTAGCGGCCGCGACATTTACAGAATTTCCAGGCACAACAACAACCGGATTGACCGCGTTTGCCACATTAGCATTATACGCCGGATTCACCGGATAAACCGCACCCGCGCCACCATGGACGCCCAACAAAACGCCAATAAAAACGGCGGAAATTCGGGTATTATTCATTCCTTGCCTGTTATTCCTTTGCGCATATTATATCACAAAAGCAACCATCATAAAAGTATTTAATGCGACATTCTATCCCGACCATAAATAAATTCACCGGTATCCAGTGACGGTACAACACATCACCATGCCACAGTTTGCAATATGCCTTGGTTTATTTTAATAACTAAAAAAACAACCACACCACAATTGGTGCCAATACCGCGGTTAACAACCCAGATATTACGATGGCCAGGCTGCTCATTGCCCCCTCTATTGGGCCCATTTGCATGGCCTTGGTTGTACCAGCGGCGTGCGATGCATTGCCGATTGCAATACCACGCGATATCGGATTACGTAAACCAATTGCACGACATAAAATATCACTGACCGATGCACCCAATATACCGGTAACAATCACCGCCGACACAGTTAACGCAACCACCCCACCCAGTTTTGATGTAATACCAACCGCCAATGCCGTTGTAACAGAAATCGCGACCAGTGATTTCGCAATCACATCACCCAATCCAAACAATATACACACAATACACACCGAAAACACCGACGCAACAACACCAATCAACATTGAAAACAAAATTGTAAACATATGTTTGCGCAACAACGGTAATTGCCGATACATTGGTACCGCAAAGCAAACTGTTACCGGGGTCAACATATATGTCAGATACTTTGCCCCCATATTGTATTTTTCGTATGGTACACCGGTCAATATCAGCACACAAATAACACCGATTGTGCCCAAAAACAATGGGGTTGTAAACGGATTGGTCCAACGCCGATTTATAACAACCGCCAACAAAAACATGCCTATTGTTAACGTCGCGCCAAAATATGTTGCATTCGACAAAAATTCAATCATTTTTTACGCCCCCCAATGTTACGGTGTTCCAAGAAATAATCTGCGGTAACACCGGTCATCACCATTGTTACAACATATGCAATTATCATCAATAATACCAGCATCCACCAAATGTTGGAAATATCACCCCACACATCAATCACAGCAGCCGCAGGCACAATAAAAAACAACGACATTATACCATGCATCCAATCAGCAACATCGGCGACCCATTCTAAGCGAATAACGCGTGTCCACAACGCAACGAACATCAGCATCAGACCCCAAATACTGCCTGCGATGGGTAATGGTATTATGTATTCACACAATTCACCCAAAAAAACAAACAATAAAATGATTGCAAATTGAAACAGGTACTTCATAGCCCACCCCCCATACGCCATAATAATATAATCAAAAAAAATAAAATACAGTACTTTTTACATGAATACATGTTGAAATTTTTCATATTAAATTGTATGTTCTGAATGCGTCACAAAATATTTTTTCGCGACGCAAGACACAGTTAGTACAGAAAGGGCTTAATCACCCTGTTGTTACTGATGCAGATGCATTACTGACCTGGCTTTATCCCGACAATCATGTCGGGAAGGCGTTGTTATACAATACCCACAACGGGAAAAGCAACGCGGTCTTTGTAATAACGGACTGATTAACTTCCCGACACCTGACTAACATTTAGGTGTCTTTTCATTAACAAAAAAATGAAAGGGGAATTAATATAATGTCTGGGGAAAAAATAATCGTATTTATGTGTTGTTCAATTGCATGCACCGCAGCAAACGCCGGTGGCCCGTTTACAAATAAAAATAAATTAGGTGATGTCATGATGGTTATGTCCCCGACATATGCATTGGGGATGACGATGATGGCAAATGATTACATCGGCACATTACAATTGGGTGAATCTGTTATCTTGGCCCAGGCCGCCAGCGAAGGAATAAAAGCATTAAATTTGGAAACGCGACCAAATGGTAACGACAAGAAATCATTCCCATCGGGCCATGCCGTTGGCGCGTTTTCTGGTGCAATGTTTGTACATAAACGGTACGGTTGGAAACCTGCGTTGATACCATATGGTTTCAGTATAATTGCCGGATGGTCGCGCACAGCGGTGCGTGCGCATTACTGGCATGATGTGTTGGGTGGGGCGGCGGTTTCGGCGTTGTTTACATGGGTACTGGTCGATAAATATATACCAAAAAATGTAACAGTCAGCGCCGATACCGAACATGTGCACGTTGGGTTCCAGACCCGTTTCTAACCGCACCATACATAAAACAGAAAATCAAAAACCGATATCAGTTTTCATCGCGAAACAGGCGTGCGGGGTCAACTGTGGCGTTGCCACGTCGAACCTCCATATACATTTCGGGTCTGTCACTGTTCATGCGACCAACCGGTTCCCCGGCCAGAACGTCTTGGTCTGGTAAAACATCAATCATCCCCAGGTTTGTCATAACAGTATTATAACCATTTTTGTGCGACATAATTATAACCTTGCCAAAACCCTTGAAATTATCGGCAAATTTTACGATACCATCTGCCGGGGCGGTAACAATTGCATCGCCACGCGTGCGAATGCGCCACCCGTCAGATTTAAGACCCAATGCGGTCTTTTCACCAAATCGTACCGTTATGCGCCCACGCACCGGCAAGTTTAATTTACGTCGCGAAAAACGTTCGTCTGATGACATTGTTGATGACCCCACGCCGGCAGATAATTCTGATATACTTTTTGCGCGCGCCGACAAATCACGCAATTTTTTCTGCAAGGCAGATTGTTGTGACTTTAATTTTTCATTTTGCGCACTGCGTGTACGCAATAACTTGTCCAATTCGCTTTTTTCTGTCGCATATTTTTTGGCCGTACGATCTAATTTTTCTTTTTCTATCGCGCGCTCGTTACGTATTTGGGTTAATTCATTAATTTGTTTTTTTGCCGTTTGAATTTCACTATCAAAATTTTCGGCCGCCCCCATCAGTACCGCCGATGTCAAAACGTACTGATGCATATCATCGGTATCAAAGTTTGGATGTGATGCCACAAATAAAATACTGGCCGCGGAATCTGCAATACGCTGATGATTCTGGTTCATTGTGGCGGTTAATTTATCACGCTGGGCATCTAATTCAGCGATTTTACGCGCAACAGCGGCACGCTGTTCTTCCAGGGTGCCAACACGACCGGCGGCCGCAACCAATTTTTTTCGCGTGGCCGCAACATCTGCATCCGATGTTTTAACCTGTTGTGCCAATTTTTTATTTTGCTGTTCTGTTTGTTTTATTTGCGATTGAATTTTTGCCAATTCATTACTGTCCGCCGCAATGGCCGGAACACATATGCTTAACACCCCCAGAAAACAAAATGCAGACAACTTCATCATGCGAATATTCTATCAAAAAATGTTGCAAAACGCAATGATGTTACACGCAATTCGCCACCCGGAATCCCCCCAAACATGGGAATAAATTCATGCAGATGAATAATCACCGATTAAGTTAATCAGTAACAACGACCTTTAAGAATGTTTTTTTACCTTTCTGTACGATGATTTCTGGGGCGCGGGCAACAACAAACTTACCATCCGTTATACGGGCACCATTTATTTGGATACCCCCCTGCTCTATCATCCGTCTGGATTCACCGCGGGATGTAAACAATCCTGTTGCGACCAAAAATTCGGCCACCGGCATATCGCCCGGCATTGAAATGTTTACCGATGGCATGTTTGACATGTCCCCACCACCAAATAGTCCGGTGGCCATTTTTTCTGCATCGCGCGCCGCATCTGTGCCGTGTGCAATTTCTGTTGCCGAAAATGCCAAAATTTTCTTAACCGCGTTTAATTCTGCGCCTTGGCATTTTGACATCTTGTCAATTTCCGCCAATGGAATTTCCGTAAATATTTTCAAGAACTTTTCAACCAATTCATCCGGTATATTGCGAAAATATTGATAATAATCATACGGGGACAATTTATCTTCGTTGACCCAAATTGCGTTACCAGCAGATTTCCCAATTTTATTACCTGCGGCATCGGTTATTAATGATGTAGACAGAACAAACGCTTCGCGGCCCAATTTTTTACGGATTAATTCAATGCCCATAATTGCGTTGCCCCATTGGTCGGCACCGCATAATTGCAATATACAACCATACTGTTTATACAGGGTCAAGAAATCCACCGCCTGAAACGTCATGTAATTAAATTCCAAGAATGTCATGCCGTTTTCCAGGCGACGTTTCACACTTTCCATGGACAGCATGCGCGGCACGGTAAAGTCGGTACCAAATTGTGCCAAGAAATCAATGTGGCTGTACCCGCGCATCCAATCATAATTATCAACAATAACCGCGTCCGACGCGCCATCGCCAAAGTGCAAGAATTTAGAATATGACTTTTTTAATCCGGCAATATTTTTTGCCAATGTTTCTTCGGTCATCATTGGGCGACCGGTATCACGCCCAGACGGGTCACCAATGCGCCCGGTTGCCCCACCGACCAACATTAACGGCCTGTGCCCGAATTTTTGCAGCATGCGCATCATCATCACCGGCACCAAGTGTCCCACATGCAACGAATCCGCCGTTGGGTCAGACCCCAAATATGCCGTAATTTTGCCGTTATTTAATGCATCATTTAATCCCGTCATATTTGATGTTTGGTTAATAAAACCGCGCATTTCTAATTCGTGCAATAATTCGTTTTGCATATGATTTTCCTTTTACTATTGTGAATGTGATTTTAGCAGAACATCAATCATATTCAACGAAAAACATTACTATCGCAAAACCGCGCCCTTTATCATTGTAACGTCTTCTTTGATGCCATCTATTTTCATTTGCAATTGGCCAATGCCCGTTTCCAAAATGGTTGTACGATTTTCCAATGCGGTTATTCGCGCATCCGCCCGTTCAATATCGGTCAAGGACGAATCTTGGCGGGCAACCCAATAAACCATACCGGCGATAAAGGCGATTAAAAACCAACTGTCGCGCAGGGAATCGATTATTCCACGCATATTATTTTTCTGTGACATCATTAACCACCCTGGCCCCGTGTTATTAATGTTTCAATTTTATGCACCAGGGCGCGTTGCCCTTCTAGCATTCTTAATTCTGCGTCGGTTGCGTTTGCGCCCAATACGCGTTCAACCGTCATCCGCCGCAGGTGCGCCATTACTGCCGCGCCTGATGGTCCGGCAAATGCGCGCGCAAAGCAATTTTCAATATTTTCCATTTGTTATTTACCCCCATAACTAAATCATATTTTCGGCGGCCGCCATTTGCACAATCGGGGCCAAGTATTTTAATTCGGCATCACTGTGCAATGATATATGTTCAATTACCCCGCGCCGTGACAGTATTTGCAGCCCCCGTGTACACAACGGGCGTATAAATTCATGTAACAATCGCCCATACGTTGCCCCCAGAATGCGCATCATATCACTGTTACGGGCCAATATTTCCGTTGCGGTCATTTCTTTATCGGTCAACAATCCCAACCGGTCGGCCAACATTGCATGGCGAATGCGTTCCCGCAAATCGTTCAATATTATTTGCGAAACGTCAAAATCGGCACCACTGGACAATGGGGTCAGGCCCGAACTGCCCACGGCCTTTGGAATAATTGCACCAGGTGTCAGATTAATATTCGCCAGGTTTATTACACCATCATCGTCCGCCATCCATATACCAGAAACGGCAATGGTTGCATTTTTTAGTACCAATTCAACAACCTTGTTCGCGGTTTTAATATCTGGCAATGTGCGCAATACCGGGCCGCGCCCGTACAATTCGCCCGACATTAATGACCAACGGAATATCAGGTACGGGTTTGTGTCAAACGTGCCACGTGCAACGATATTATTTTCCATATTACCGCCAACATCCAACCATGCGGTAAAGTCACAATCGTCGCACAGGCATTGCACCATGCGCAATGGCATGTCTGGGTCGTGACGCATTTTGTCGGCAATGTCGGCGGGCGGTGTCCATGTTGGGTATTTTTCTGTGACATCGCGGGCGGTCATTGTTGTGGTATGAAATATTGCATTTGGCAACACGGCAATATCGGTAATGGGTATTGCGATAAAGTTAAACGCACTGTCTGCACCAATTGGATTTTCGGCCATGAACATACACGCCGTACCGTAAACAACCAAATCCATATAGCATTGATGGACCGTTGTATAAAAATTAGAATCGTTCAGGTGCGCCCGCAATGCCGCCGCCGCGGGTTCTGGGTCGGGGGCAGAATCGCTTTCCTGTACCAGATTAATCCACAAACTTTCCGGCGGGGTCAGCAATGAATACATTGCCGCGGCCAGGTTATCCGCCGCATCGGCCGCCGTTGCGTCAAACAATGTTGCCGCATCTGAATCCGACGATGGTATGGTATACCGCCGCGCATCGTCCCAACGGTGAATCCACGGCGCACGCATATCAATTGCACGGCGATACATGCGTTGTAATTTTTCAATATCATATTGCATAACAAAATCCTTTTGGTTTATTTTTAAGTGTTTGTTACAGGTTAAATTCTGTATTCGCATAAATTGTCGTGGGCGTGTTGCATGTTGCACGTACCGGCATCGGGCGGCACGAAATTGCACCGGCAACCGCGTCCAGGCCGTCATCATGCGTTGCACCATTTGGTGTCCACCCAATCATTTCGGGCAACAATTGCGTTTTTGTAATCCGTGTATGCGCATGCATGCGTCCAGACCCCAACAGTGGTTCAATCGCATCGCAAATGCGAATTTCTTTGTTCGTGTGGTTTGACACCGGGTCAATAACAACACCGATGCCGCGGGCGCGGGCAATACTGCGCATTATTTCAGGTAATGTGCCGCCAATACCGTTTGTTTCAATTGCGATGCGGCGCATTTGATACCGCGACATTAAATTCAGTATTGTTCCGCATTGCCACGTGATTGGCGAAGGGATGTTTTCTGGTGGTGACATATACATTACGTCGTGAATAAATACATGGCGCGATATATCGTCGCGGTACAAGATGACGCAAACACTGCCATCATGACCACGCCCGGCGGACGATGGGTCCCAATAAACACATGCCGCATTAATTGGCCAATTGCCAATTCGCGCATGGTCTGAATCAAAATCATCGTCATAAAACTTAATTTTTTCCGGGTCCAGACGAACGCCATCCATCGGCACAAAATTTAACATCATTTGCGATGAAAAATGTCGTTCACCAACAATCGTGCGAATTTCATTTATCTTGTCGGTCCCAAAAACATCGGGCCATGTGGGCGTGCCGGCGGCATCCATAATCGGTATTCGCAACACACGATACCCTCGCAAAAAAGGAATTGAAAAACCAATTTTTTCATATACTATATCAGACATGGATTTTACCCCAAAAACTTTACCAACAAATTTAGAAGCGGAACAGGCCGTACTGGCCGCTGTGTTAATGAATAACCGCGCATTGGAACGTGTATCGGAATTTTTACGTACCGAACATTTTGCGCACCCCGCACACCAAGAAATCTATAAATTGGCCGAACGTCAATTTGCCGCAGGTATTCCGTTTGACATAATTACTGCGAAAAATTATCTGGACCAACAAGGAACACTGGAATCTGTGGGTGGGGTTGATTATTTAACCCAATTGGCCGGGGCCGGCGCAACCGTTGTAAACGTTGAACAATATGCGCGAATTGTATGCGAAAATGCAATGCGGCGCGAACTGATTAACCTGGGGCAATCAATTACAGACGCGGCATACATTGAAGATTTGGACAATCCTGTTTCGCATCAGTTAGAGGTTGCAGAACAAAAACTGTTCGAAATGTCAACCAAAGGTTCGTCCGAGCGCGAAATTGCATCAATCGCCACCGCATTAAACGAGGCCATGCAGGAGGCCGAGGTTGCATACAAGGCCGACGGTAAATTATCGGGTTTGACAACGGGACTAAACGCGTTGGATGCGGCAATCAGTGGACTGCACCATTCCGACCTGATTATTATTGCGGGCCGTCCCGGTATGGGAAAAACAACATTGGCCATGAATATTGCGTTTAATGCCGCAAATGCCATTCTGAACGGGCGGGCAAATGACCGGTATCGTGGCGCGGTTGTATTTTTCAGTTTGGAAATGTCGCAATCGCAATTGGCGGCGCGTGTGTTATCATCGCAGTCAAAAATTCCGGCATCGTCTATGCGCGAAGGAAATTTGACAGACGAAGATTTCCTGAAAATGTCCCAGTATTCGTCGGCAATTGGGCGCGTACCATTATATATTGATGACACGCCCGGCATGTCGGTGCCAATGATTCGTACGCGTGCGCGGCGTTTGGCACGGAAATGTGGCGGGATTGCGTTAATTGTGATTGATTACCTGCAATTAATGACATCACCCGGCGGACGGCGCAATGACAACCGTGTCCAAGAATTATCTGAAATAACGCGTGGTCTGAAAGTATTGGCCAAGGAATTAGATGTGCCGTTGATTGCCCTGTCGCAATTGTCACGCAGTGTTGAACAGCGTGACGACAAACGGCCACAGTTGTCCGACCTGCGTGAATCGGGTTCTATTGAACAGGACGCGGACATTGTTATGTTCACATACCGCGAAGAATATTATTTGCAAAACCGTGACCCATCACAACGCATATCCGGAAATACCAATTCAACAATTGTTGAAAGTTGGCAAAAACGTTATGACCGTGCCAAGGGCAAGGCTGACGTTATTTTGGGCAAGAACCGTCATGGTCGCACAGATACGTTGCACATGGCATTCTTTGGCGATTACAGTTTGTTTGATAACCTGCCGGATGATGTGGGTGACCGTGGCGATGATGGGTATGGCACACCAACAACAAATGCGCCCGCGCAATCGACCAATATGGGTGACGAAGTGCCCGATTCAATTGATTTAAGTGCGGTGCCGGATGATATGCCGTTGTAATTATTTTGCTTGCGTATTTGAACAATTTTAATTAAAATTTTGTCAAGATTATCAAGGGAGATTTCCATGGCCCAAGAAGAAATTATATTTCCAAATAACATTCGCAACATCCGCATGAAAAGCGGTATGAAAATGACCGAATTGGCACGGCGAACGGGGTTGTCTTTGTCGGCGGTTTCCAAGATTGAAAAAGGTGTACGCCGGTTGAACCAAAAACAACTGTTAAACATCTGTAACATTTTGGGTTGCAAATTGTCAGACATTTTCATTCATGAATCAGACGCGGTGGCGGACCAATGGCAATCGGAAATCAAGCGCAGATTAAATGATAATGAAGACAGCGGTCTGAAAGTATTTGGCAGTGGACTGCGCAAAATTCGGCAAAGCCGTGGCAAGACCATTGCCCAGGCGGCAAAAGATGCCGGCATGACGTTAAGCGTGTATCACAAGATAGAGGTTGGTCAACGCGAAGTATATCAAAATGAAATTGAACCGTTGGCAAAATCGTTTGCGTTGTCGGTTGAAAACATGTTTGATAAAATCGCGAACCTGTATAAATCTGGCGAATTAAATAAACAGATTAGCAAGGTTAAAGAACGTGTTAAGTCTGTTCTGATTCCGGGCAACCCATTGGCCGGTATTGACATGCAAGGCAGTTTATATGGCGCAAAATTGTACGATAGTGCACGCAAAAAACTGATTCCGGTATTTGGAATACCAAATGGAAAATCAATTGCATTCCGAAAATCTGACAAAACAATGATTGTTGCACCCGCCGGACTGGAAGGACGCAAAGGTATTTATGCCGTTGTTCCAAATGCCAAGCGCACAGATGGTTTTATACCCGAAAAATCATACGTGTTTGCGGATTCAGAAACCGCCGCAGTCACGGGCGATTTGGCGGTTTGTATTGATTCTGATTTTACTGCACTGGGGGAAAAGGACACCGCAACGGCACAGATTGTGCGTGTGCGCCAAGATGCCCACGGTAAACAATACGGTCAAATCGTATCACCAGATGAAAAGATTGTCGCCCCCACAATGCACAAAGTTATCATGATTGTCATGGAATAATTAATACATACAGACCAGAGAGAGAATATACATGACCCCAAAAGCCAGCGTTGTCGCGCAAAAGTTGTTAAATCTGTATCGGCAAGAACACGTTATATTTGGTGGGTGGTCTGCGGTAAATCCAATTTTTGTAAACGAAGCAACCGCAGACGTAATTGCCGAAATGCGTAATCTGCCAAATGGAAAAACGTTAATCGCACATATTGAAAATCTGCGCACAGGACGTACCCCAATGAACACCATTGACCGCAGTTTATTGCCATATGGCGGATTGATGGACGAAACCGCGGCGACAATTAAACTGACCACCGCAGAAATAACGGAACTGACAAACGGGTTGTCAAACTTTACACCCGACCAAGACGGATTGGCGCGAATTCAATCGTTAAACGTTGTTAAAAAATTTGGCGATGAATGGTTGGTTGGTATTCGCGCAGCATTGGCCGAATACCCAGAATTAATTGAAAAATGGGCGGTTGTACGTAAAACATATCGTGCATATTATTTATGGAAAGTGGCCAGCGATATGCTGACCACACCAATGTCAGAACGCGCACGCGCACAATTACAGGCCGACATGCCAGATTATGAAATGTACCTGCCGATGTTTGGGGACGCAGGAACAGAACTGTTAACAAAACTGCGCACATTTATCAGCAGTATTAAACACCCAACCGCAAACAACGACGAAGGCGGCACAAATTAATCAGCATCACACGTGCGATAAATCGTGTCACGCGTATGTGGTGTGCCGATATAAATCATTGTACCGGCGGGTGATAATATAAAATCCAATTCACGCAATCTTTCCCGCAGGTCCGCACGTTTTTGTGATGTGTTGCTGGTGTTTGGAACCTCTATATCATCACAGATTATTAAATCGGCACGCATACCGGTTATATTGCCATGAATACCCTGGCATACCACGGATGGTTCACGAATACCAATTGGGCGGTTTATTGTTATTCGGTCAGATGACCATTCTTTTTTATTTGACGGCACCAAATCGCGACACATTGGATGGTTTTCAATTATATTACGAATGTGCCCCACCATGCGGCACGCCAATGTACTTTCCGCCGATAAAATTAATATGCGTGTTTTGGGGTCGCGCGCCAATACGCACGCGGCAAAAATGCCAACAACGGTTGATTTACCAGAATGTCGAAACGCCATTAACAATCCGCGGCGTGGTGGCGTACACAGCGTTTCAACCAAGAAACGCATGATTTGCCGGTGGTGCAATGGTGTTGTTTGCCCCAGGCATGCATTCCATTCATCCAAGAATCTATAAAACGCCGTAATCATTGCATATTTCATTTGGTGCCATGACCGTTATATAAACACAATCCTTTATGCAATATGGGCATGTATCGCCATTCATGCAATACGGAACACAAAACGTTCTGACCCAGGTATATAATAATTTATGCATAAAAATCCCCCCCGGGTTATGACATTAATTCGTCAAAGCGATTAATTAACGATTTTAATATATTCGGTCGCGTGGTTTTTATGTTGCGCAATTTTTCAATATTGCGGCGACGTTTTTCATCGTATGTTGCGCCCGATTCCGATGCAATGCGCGACAGTACGGCATCGGTTGTCATGCCACGTGTTGCAACGCCACCAGAACCATATTTTGCGCGCTGGGCAGCGATATTCTTTTTAACCAGGTTTGTTTTCGCCGTTGCGTCCGCAGCCATTTGCGCCAAGATTTGTTGGCGTTGGGTCTTGGCGGTGGATTTATTCTTTTTATAATCCAATACGTCTGTTACATCTGATACAATTTGTCCCATTGTTTTCCCCCATTGTTATTTAATTGTTAAATTATATAGTGGCCGTATGCCGTTACCGATAACACATTTATTGGCATGGCATCGGTACCACTGATTTCCCAGATTGGCGTAAATGCGTCATATCGTGTCCCCAACATTCCAATTGATGCATCGCCGGAAAAACCGGTGGCGTTATCCGAATATATAGAATTTGGCAAAGTAACGCGCATGCCATTTAATATCAGTGACTTGGTATCGCGCACACGCACAGACAGCCGGCGTATGCGCACATGGCGCGCGTTATGTCCACCACCACGCAGTGGCATCGCCGATGCACAATATGAAAAACTGTATGCATTCATATCATTCATTGCGGTTTCATCAAAGCGTTCAATGGTATACACACCATCGCGACATACACATACAAATGTATTATGACCAATCGTGCATACAGATTGAAAATCACCATGTGTTGTATAGTGTGACCATGCGGCAATTCCCATTTGTGCATTGTAATTCATTACCGCCATATCACCCGCGGCCATTACAACATACATGCGGCGCAACGTGTCATTATATGTAATGTCAATTGGGTCGTGCATTAAATGTTTCGCCATTGAACATAAATCGGTTGCACGGTAATTCTGGGCCAAATCATCCAACACCAATTGCCGAATGTCGCATCCGGTACGTGATATAAACACAGTTGCACCCGATACACATTGTGGGGCCAGGTATTTGTCAGTCAAACTGCCCACCGATGTGTGTTGTTTGATATCAATTGATGATGGGGTTAATGGTTTACTGGTAATCGCCCATTCACCAGAATCGGTCAATATTTGTAAATTATCACTGGCCACCACGGTGCATATATGTTGTGGCGATTGCGACAACAATGTTACAAAAATTGCCTCGTCATCCAGACCGGTACCGACATCAAAGTTATTATGACGGCCAACCTGGGACATCCATACGCCACATTTGTGCGACCGCGAACCACCGAATATCAGGCGGTCTTGATGAAATGTAATACTGGTTGGCCAACCACGCGCATTTGAAAACACCGATTCACGCCAATCGGCAACCGGGCCGGCGGGAATTGAATATGCACCGTTTACAAACGCAACCAATTGCGATTGGTTTATATATTCGCGAATTGTCCATTGTTGATTCATTACGATAAATGTACTGCCGACTATATCGGGTGTCCAACATGCGCGATTTGCCGTAAATGTTGCAAAATTATTTCCATATTCATGCGTTGAAATTGTAATCGTTACATCCGACGTATCGTCAAAGCGCATAAATGGCATAAACATGTCTTGATTATTATCAGAATGCGCAAATTCAAATCCGGTTAATGTAAACGTGCCACCGTTGCCGCGTAATACACGCGGGCGATAATCTGGGTGAACAAATATCATGGTATCAAAACGTTGGGCATATTGTATGCATGGAATATCATCTGTACCCCATGGCGATAATATGTCGCATACGCGCGTGCCATCGGGCGTATATATTGCAATATGTTCTGGCATAATTGCCAATATATAATTTTCATTAACACCAACACAGAATGGCACCAGGCGCGCGGCATCATAAATATTACAAACATGCGCCAATCCAGAACGGCGAATAATACCACCACCGTCGGTTACATCCATATTTTCCAACCGCGATAAACCATGTATATTATCGTTTGTATAAAATTCTGGGGAAACCGCACCATGCGCAAACGAAGAATACGTTTTTACAAAATTTGTCATATATAATTTCCCATTAATTAAAAGCGAATATTAACCAGCGAAAATGAATCAATCTCTTCGCATGGGGTGGTTGTACTGTCAATAAAGCGGGCCGTTTTTAATTCTGATTCATATAACGTGGCCAACATGCGAAACACATTCTGGTCACCAGTTAATGGGATACAGAATTCCAGTGCCAATTTCGTCGCCGCCAAATCAACAAAATACCCCGGAAAGCATTCAACCGGCGTGCGCGTTATTGCCAGTATGCGATTTGTTTTTCCCGGTGCGTAAATGCGGTTTCCCACAACGCGCCCACGGCATCGCACAACGCGCAGTACATTGTTTGGCAAAACAAAATACCCGCCGTCATTGCGTACTAAATCAATTTGGCGACACGCAAATCGCCACGGGTGCGACGCAATTAATCCATCCATAATCGGTCCAAACAGTGTGCGCGACAAATTAGCCGCCGCCGTATCATCGGTCAATGCATTTATCGGACGTTCACCCAATTTTAATAATGCCATTGAACATATATCTATCTTGGTCAGCATAAAATACCCCCCCATATAAAATTTGGGCCGCGATATTCACGGCCCAATATGAACACACCAAATTATTTATGACAACGCCGCTGTCGTAACATTAGACGCAGTAATATTGATTCGCTTAATCGTCGTTGTATCCGATGCGTTAATGATAATAATATCACCAATATTCATCAGCGTTTTTACCGCATTAAAATACCCCGTGGCAGAAATTGTTGCCATAGTTTCGGTCGCACAATAATGCCACAATGTAAATCCATTTGCATATGCAATAACCGATAAATTTTTATTTGTAAATGCCATTTATCTTAATCCTTTGGTAAAAATTGTTAGTGTTGGTCTGCAATATCTGCACATTTAACGCGCACGATACCGTTGTTATCAATTAATACTGCACCTTGGGACATGCTGTTGCTGATAAAGTGCGCGGCGCGTTCACCATGCCATGAAATATCGGTTTTGACATCTTGCCCGCATGCATGACCAATGCTGGATGCATGATAGATAAAGCAATCACGATTATCATCTTTGACCGGCAATGCGTTATACATTACCCATGTAATACCCAACCATTTTTTGGATTCAAACCCGCGTGTTAATGGCGAATCAGTTACATAATCTGCGGAAACAAATTCGTCCATTGATAACAATTCGTTCCATTGGCGTACCCCCACAACCGCAAAGCGGCGGCCATCGTCAGGAACATCGTTTGCGTTTAATATTTCAACCGCAGACAAAATTAAATTTTTGGTCAGACCTGTTGAATAATCACCAACTGCGGTTTCTGCCGAATTCATTGCATCAACGATTAATTCATCACTCTTGCGTCCCAACGCATACGCACCGGCCGACGCAACGACACGACGTTCGTCAATATTGGTCTTTAATTCATCCATACGGTCAACCCAATCGCCCGCATAGTAATCAGACAATACGCATTCAACCGGTTCATGTTCCAGATTCATAACCGGAACAATGCCGTGACGTGATTTTGTACTGGCCACGCCACGCCCAATTTTTGGGAATGTTGTGGATGCGCCAACAACACCCGATTTACTGCGTACTGTTGAACGCAGTTTTGTGCCCATTTGTTGGTAAGCCAAGTGTACATCGGCTTCGAACTGCTTAATAAAAACATTATCTATGGAAACAGACATTTTATAATTATCCTTTTATTAATTATTAGTTTTATATATTGCATTTTATTTTGTGTGCCGGTTGTGCAATATGCGCCGGTATGCAAAAGTCGGGTCCAAAAAATGGATTGCCCGGGAAAATTCTGATTAATGATTTCCATTTATATGCAAATCAAAAATCATAAATCAGAAAAAATGCCCGGCTATTAAATACCGGGCATTAAAATAAAAAACCCGCATTACGCGGGAAAATAAAAATTATTTTTTCTTGGTGGCTGTCTTTTTGGCGACAGTCTTTTTAACCGTTGCTTTTTTTGCAACCGGTTTTTTAGCAGCAACTTTCTTTACAGTTGGCTTTTTCGCCGCAACTGTTTTCTTTGCAACCGGCTTTTTTGCGGCTGTTGCTTTTTTTGCAACAGGCTTTTTCGCCGCAACAGTTTTCTTTGCGACTGGCTTTTTCGCCGCAACTGTTTTCTTTGCAGCAGGTTTCGTCGCCGTTGCTTTCTTTACCGCCGGCTTTTTCGCCGCAACCGTTTTCTTTGCAGCAGGTTTCGCAGCCGGTTTCTTTGCAGCAACTGTCTTTTTCGCTGCAGATTTTAAGAATGTGAATGCCATTCTTCTCTCCTTCTTGTGTCATTTTTGGATAGAACAAAATCGTTTTGTTCTTGCTTTATATTTTATATGAATAAAAAAAATTAGTAAAGGAGAAAGTAACTTTTTTTTGTATTATGAATACAATTTCTTGAAACCATTTTCTATTTTGCGAATATATTCTGCATCGTTATCACGCCAATATTTTGGATCGCGCATCATGCGACGCAAGTCATCATCTGTTAAATTTTCAGATACATTTTTTTCGGTACGCACATCTGGTTCCATTGATTGCATCATCTTGTAAATGCTTTGGATTCCCTGGGGTGTGGCGCACAATGCATCAAACGCATCGCGTGGTAAAAACTTTTCACCAAATGCATTTATTGCATTTAATGCGTCACGTGTTTTTTCATCACTACCGAAAAAATTTTTCATTTCTGACATTGCAGATGTTTCATTTTGCATTGCAAACAAATCAGATATAACAGGTGATAAAAATTCTGTTGCCAAGGAATAAATTTTTTCAACCTGGGCCGATGTTAATCCAATTTCACGAAATTTTTGTCGCAACGAATCGTCATCAAATAAATCATTCGTTGGATAATCTGATGCATTTTCTGGCACACCAATTGCACGATTAAATTTTTCACGCGTGGCGTCATCTGAATTTTCATCTGGGATTGAAATCATTGAACCGATTTTCTTTTCCAATTCACAATATGATTTTATCAACGCATCTGTATTTAGTGTGCCATCATTGTTCTTGAATTTTTCTGGAATTTTTTCCATTTTATTTTCCTTTTGTTTCATTTGTTTGCTGCATAAAGTAAATGCCACCAATTGTAAATAATGCACCACACATCGCAAACAAATCAGAATCACCAACCATGTATGCAGCAATTGCAGATATTATTCCAATCGCAGACATTATTCGTGTGCGCGAATTTGCAAAAAAACCACCACTGAATATTTTATTCATGTCTATCACCGGTTTACGCATAGAACAGTAATCCATCAATATCGGCAATATATCCACGCGACATTGCCCAATCTGGGATTACGCCATCATGGTGAAACATTGTTGCGCCGTAACAGTAATCTGGTAAATTCCCATGCAACATGCGTTCTGCGACACGGCAGCACATTTGCAACCCACGATTTGCGGCATCAACATTTAATAATTCATGTTTGGATGATGTATCATTCAAAACCAGGAACATATTCTTATCAGAAACAATATCGCGAATTTCACGCTTTGTTTTTATTGCAGCGTTCGCAATCATTGATGTTAACGCTTCGGCGGCACGCAAAGATGTGCCACCGGTTTCTGCATAAACAACACGTGCAACACGATATACGATACGTTGCGACGCATCTGGGTTCTTTATCAGATTAAAATGCATTATTGGTTCCCCCCGATAAAAAAATCCCGCACAGAAATGTGCGGGACCATTAAAAGCGAAAAATCCGCAACCAATTTGCGGACATAATCTCTCCTGTTGACGCATGATATACTATCACAAATTACATAAAAAGTCAAGTCATTAATTGCAAGTACCGATTTTCCGCGGTGTTCATAATGTTATTTCATCGCCATAGACCAAAAAATATTGTTTATCATGACGCAATATCAACGCGCCATTTTCATTTAATCCAATCATTTTAGCCGCGTTTCCACGATAACGTACAGTTTGGTTTAATCCAATCGCCATTTCCATCCAACGCGCACGTACAGACGCAAAATCAGAATGCATCCATTTATCCATATTTCGCATCAGCACGCGTAACACGTCCAGAACCGCAATATCTGAACAATAATCCAACATCTTGGTCGTTTTGTATTCGGGAACCGTTGGATTGTTTTTTATATTTATTCCAATTCCGCATATTACAAATGCACCGGAATATTCTATTAATACACCACTTATTTTTTTACCTGAAACCAGTATGTCATTCGGCCATTTTATGTTTGGCGAAATACCAAATGCGGCAAGCGTTTCTGCAATTGCGACCGCAACCGAATACGACAGGCGCGCATCGCGTTCGGGTGAATTGTAAATAAAACTGACGTACAAATTACCATGATGGGAAACCCATGTTCGCCGATAACGACCACGACCGGCACTTTGTGCGTGTGCGACAATTGCCATGTGATCAGTTGCCGTACCAGATGCAATCATTTCATGCGCACGGGTTTGTGTGCTGGGGATTTTATCAAATGAAATTAATTTATAATTTGCCAATGGTGTATATTCCGCCGTTATTTATTATGAATTGATGTCCGAATGTTTTTCGTAATTGATAAATCGCCGTGTCAACCGCATGCGTTGCCACACACGCATCATAACCCAATGCAACCTTTAATTCCGCCATATTTGCGCCGCCGTTATACAGGCGTGCGATAATCTTTTCCTGGGCCGGGGGTAATATCATGTCGTGCCCAAATATTTTTTTCATAATACCGGTATTGTCCATCGCCCCCAAAATTTTTGCCTTTAATTCAATCCCAGAAATTTTATCATTTAATTTGATTGTATCAAAATCAACATCCGAATCCGCAGGCAAATCAACAACAGTCGCCCCCAAATCGCCCAAGATTTGACGCCAAACAACATCTGATGTATAAATGCGAATGCCACCCAACATGTATTCAGGTTAAACCACCACAGAACACATGTCCATAAAAAACGCCGCAATATGCGGCAAAAAACACAATTAAATATATGACGTACAATTTATTCGCGATGTGCGATAAATTTCGTAAAATCGTCAATATTTGCGCCGGTTGATGACAAGATTTTAGAAATACTGTTGGTTGATGGCCAACGCGGTTGCCCTTCGCGAGACCAGCGTTTTGACCGGTTAAACGTTGTTGGGTCCAGACCGCTGCACTTGGCCAGGCCCGAACAAGACATTCCGTGTTCTGTGGCAAAACATTCAATTGCGTGCCAAACATCGTCGTGTGTCATGATATATTCTCCTCTCTGTTTTATTATTTTCCCGATTCCAAACGCATTTTATGCCTGAAATCCGCCATGTACAACAAGGACTGTTTCCTAGGGCTAAAAGCATAGAAAATATTGCCCAAAAAATATTTTTGACAAAAGTATTGACAAATAAAATAAAATGTATTATATTTCGATTCGTCAAAGGGGGCAACCCCGGCGACCAGGTGCGAAAGCATCTGTGGGGTTCAGGGATTCAGACTCCCTCCTACATTCTCTCTCCTCTGGACCATGGACCCCAGAAACATTTTTTAGAATGCCCATTTCTTTTTCTCCTTTCCTTCCTTTCAAGGGCATTCGGAAACACCGCCGGCCGGGAATCCAACCGGCGGCGTTTTTTATTTACAATTAACAACCATACAAGTGCATATGACGTAATTGGAAAAACAACATAAAAAACGCGGGGATTTGCCCCGCGTTTTTTTATCGGCATATTAAAACGGAATATCGTCGCCAATTTCCGCAACAGAAATTTCTTCGCGTGGGGCGACGGGTGCCGCCGGGGCCGCGGCGGGTGCACCATAACCATCTGACATGGCCTTGGCACCACCCAAGATTACCATTTGACCGGCGAATTGATTCAATGTTACTTCGGTTGTATAAACGTCCACACCCTGTTGATTTTGCCATTTGCGGGTGCGCAGGGAACCCTCTAAATACAACTTGGTACCCTTTTGCAACATGCGTTCGGCAACATCAACCAAATTTGGGTTAAATATAACAACGCGGTGCCATTCGGTTTGTTCCTTTTGTTCACCGGTTTGACGGTCACGCCAACGTTCCGATGTGGCCAATGAAAAACTGATAACCTTTTGTCCGCTTTGCATTGTGCGAACCTGGGGGTCTTGGCCCACGTTGCCAACCAGAATTACTTTATTTATGCTGCCTGCCATGGTTTTCTTCCTTTTTTGTTTTTATTATTCTTATAATTGATTATGCCGAATATTTACGCAAAATTGCAAGTGAAAAAGATGCGGGGTGTGGGGACTTGACATTTATATGCGGTGACACTACAATATTCATATCAATTTGGGCATGGTCTTGTCCGATTTATCTTCCACACAACAAAGGATTTTTTCAATGCACGTTAACGAATTAAAGGCAAAAAGCCCGCAACAGTTATTAAAAATGGCCGAAGATATGGGTATTGAAAACCCGTCGCAATTGGATGTAAAGCAATTGCGATTTGCGGTTATGCGCATATATGCCGCCGATAAAAAAGTTACTTTGATTGGTGACGGGGTTCTGGAACGTATGCAAGATGGGTTTGGGTTCTTGCGCGCGCCGGAAAGCAATTACCTGGCCGGGCCAGATGATTTGTATGTGTCACCGAATCTGATTAAAAAATATGGATTAAAAACCGGTGATTATATCGAAGGGCGCATTCAAGCACCACAAAACGAATCAGAACGGTATTTCGCATTAGAAACAATTGAACGCGTAAATGGTGGAAACCCAGAAAACCTGCGGCATCGGGTGTCTTTTGACGATATGACACCGTTATACCCAGATGAAAAATTACAGATGGAAGTTCCCGACGACAAAGACAAAGGGCGCAGTTTGTCGGCACGTGTAATTGACCTGATTTCGCCAACCGGCAAGGGGCAACGTTCGTTAATTGTTGCGCCACCGCGCACAGGTAAAACCGTCATGTTACAAAACATTGCGCATTCAATTGCGACAAATTACCCGGACGTAAAATTAATTGTTCTGTTGATTGATGAACGCCCCGAAGAAGTTACCGATATGCAGCGCAGCGTCAAGGGCGAGGTTATATCATCCACGTTTGACGAACCGGCCGCCCGCCATATTCAGGTTGCCGAAATGGTTATTGAAAAGGCCAAACGTTTGGTAGAGGCCGGACAAGACGTTGTTATATTGTTGGATTCGATTACACGTCTGGGGCGTGCATATAATACGTGTGTGCCATCGTCGGGCAAGGTTTTAACCGGCGGTGTTGATGCGTATGCATTGCAAAGACCAAAGCGATTCTTTGGTGCGGCCCGTAATATCGAAGGTGGCGGGTCATTAACCATTATTGCAACCGCATTAATTGAAACGGGGTCCAAAATGGACGAAGTTATATTCGAAGAATTCAAGGGCACCGGAAACAGCGAAATTATTTTAGATCGCAAGTTGTCCGACAAACGCGTGTACCCGGCCATTGATATTACAAAATCTGGCACACGCAAAGAAGACTTGTTGGTGGGGCGTGAAATACTGTCAAAAATGTATGTATTGCGCCGTATCATAAATCCAATGGGAACGTTAGAGGCGATGGAATTCTTGCTGGATAAATTGCGTCTGACCAAAACGAACGAGGATTTCTTTAATTCAATGAATCAGTAAAAACGATGAAATTTTATTGTATCACAATTGCGCTGACATCAATGGTCGGCGCATATTTTATTGGGCGTGCCACAGGCCGTTCCGCCGCCAAGGTTGAAATTGCCGCCCGTGACACAATTACTAACGAAAAAATTATAAAAACAATGGAATGTGTAAATGCAGAAATTATTCATATTGGCACCGGCGATATTCGTCGCATCCTGCACGAACAATACACAATTGCCGAATAGTATAATATGCCCATGCATGCCGATATATGGACATGCGGGCGACTGGGACATAATCAGTGACGATTTGGCACGTAATATTTATCGTCACAACCAATTTTGCACCAAATTAAACAAGTAAAAAACGCCATAACCGGCGTTTTTTTAGTAAGACTTTGCAACGAATACATATGTTGAATCGGCATCGTCCAGACAACGACGCGTGATTTTATATTTTTCCATCATTGCGTCAAATTCTGCACATTGCGTTAATACATATTTAATGCGGAAAAATCCAATTTTACCCGATGCCAATGCCGCATCCAGCGCAGATAAATCTGTGACATTATGAATCATTGATTCATTACGTTTCTGCGCACGTGCCAACATATCATCATGGATTTGGCGCAACATATTTGTGGCATCTGTCACAAAGGCATCCACAGACATCGTTTTCTTGGATTCCCGCCCAATATCACGACGTGTAACAGTTATTGCGCCATCTGCCATTTCGCGTGCACCAACCTCTATACGTAATGGAACGCCGCGTTTAATCCATTTCCACATTTTGTCCGGCGACCGCATATCGGTATCATCAACAAAAACACGCACACCTGTGGCGCGTAATTTTTCTGCGATTTGTTCTGCCCAGGCATTTAATTCATCGGCTGTTTCATCACGTGTAATAGGAATAATCACAACCTGGTACGGGGCAACCGTCGGCGGCAGAACCAGCCCATCATCATCACTGTGCGTCATTAACAAACCGCCCATCATGCGGGTTGATGTGCCCCAACTGGTCGTCCAGGCGTATGACAATTTACCATCGGTCCCAAGATACTGAATTCCGAATGATTTGGCAAAATGTTGCCCCAGGTCGTGCGATGTGCCGGCCTGTAAAGCCTTGCCATCTTGCATAATTTGTTCAATCGTATATGTATGGTCGGCACCAGCAAAGCGTTCTTCGGGTGTTTTTTCACCAACAATGCATGGTATTGCCAAAACATCGCGCATATAGTCATGATACATTTTATGCATTGCGCGTGCATCGGCATTTGATTCTTCGTGTGTGGCGAACACATTGTGCCCTTCTTGCCAATTAAATTCAGATGTGCGCAAGAACATACGCGGACGCATTTCCCAACGCATAACGTTTACCCACTGATTCAACTTTAACGGCAAATCACGATACGATTGCACCCAACGCGACATGGCCTCGCCAATAATGGTTTCGGATGTTGGGCGAATAATATATGGTTCGGTCAGCTTTGATTCCGGATCAGGCAGTAATTTACCATCTATCATTTTCAGACGATAATGTGTAACGACCGCCGCTTCCTTGGCAAAGCCGGCGACATGTTCCGCTTCCTTATTAAAAAACTCAATCGGAATCAATAACGGAAAGTTTGCGTTTTGTACGCCCGATGCCTTAATTCGTTTATCCATTTCGTCGCGCATTAATTCCCAAATGGCCCAACCATATGGCTTTATCGTCATACAACCGCGCACAGGTGCGTTTTCGGCCAAATCCGCCGCCACAATCAGATTTTGATACCATTCACTAAAATTTTCCGCCCTTGTTGGTGTTATTGCTGTTTTCATTTTTTCATCTCTTTATTTTTAATATCTTTTAATTCCATATATTTTTCTGACACGATTTTCCCCAGTGTCGCAGCGATTTCTTTTCTGTCCATGTTACCCGGTTGAACAGGTGGCATAATTGTAATTTCAACACGAAATCCGCCAATTGCCATAATGTGAAAGATTTGACCAAATGCACTGCGTTCGTGGGAACATTTGGGGCCCATGTCTTGCTTTGCATTATCAAAGTAACCATAATGTTCGGCCAATGTTTCATCATCAATTGGTGAACCATCGCGATATCGGTAATGCATCGCAATCGGTTGAACCCATGTATCAGATTGTTCAATGAAATTGAACAATGTGCTCTTAAACGGTTTCACATATGCGCCGTTGGTCGTCGTCCCTTCTGGGAATATAATCATTGGGTATTTTACGCCACGGACCCGGTTTTGCACGTGCGTTAATGCATCGCGCGCATGCGACGGGCGGCGGTCAACAAATACAACGCCAAATTTGCGCGAAATTGGTCCGACAATTGGCCAGTGTTCCATTTCTTTTTTGGCAACAAAACTGCCCCCGATGGCCAATGGGAATGTTGCGATTTCAAATACCGATATATGATTTGACACAACAATTAATGGCCGGTGTTCGGACAATTTACCGTTTACACGTATTTTTATACCCGCCAATTTTACCAAGAACCACATAAACACACGCATATACCAAACCGCCATGCGCCCACGTGGCAATAATGCGATAATCGGAATCTGAACCCCAACCAATACGCAAAACATCGCGAATTTAATCACAGCAATAAATGTGTTAAAGATATTCTGGTGTGGTGTGTGTTTCATGTTATGCGCCCATACCCGTGGTGTTATTATCATCGGCATCTTCGATAAATTCGGCATCGGCCGCGTCTTCGCGTAATAAAAACTCAAAAACTGCGCCCGCCATTTTCAATGGCACCGTTACCGGCGACAGGACGATTTTCCCAATTGTTTTAATTACGCCGTCACGACCTTCGCCGTCGTCAATGCCGTCCAATGCGGTTGCACGCCCCAAGAAATGTTTCTTGTACGCGGCATCAATGTTTTTAACCTGTAACATAACGAACACGTCGTATGTATTAAATGGCCCGTCAACAAATACGCCACGCCCAAACGATGCCCCCAGCCGCAGGTACCCCTTAATCAACGGGGGCATTTCGCGGCGTGCGGCATCTTCGTCAACAAATTCGCGAGGTAATATATTCATTCGAGATAATTTTGGATTAACACCGGGCGCAAAGCGTTCTGGTAAAACAGTGGCACGTAAACTGGCCGGGGACAGGTTATTATAATACAGGTACGAAATCGCCTGGGCCGCCAGTCCCGGATTTTTACCAACCCATGACGCAACACCAAAAACAATAACAATTTTGCGACGCACAACATATTCGCCCAGTCCCGCCCACAACATACGCATTACCAGCGCATTTTCACGATATTCGCGTGCAACACACGCACGCGACATTTCGGCAATATTTGCAGGGGATTTTTTTATCTTGGAAATATTAAATTCTGTTTCGGTGTAAAACCCGCCCATTTTTTCAGCGGCATCGCGCCCGATAATACGGTATGTGCCAACCACACGCCCATTGTGAAAGACCGCCATATAATCGGCATGTGTATCATAATCGTCATATTCTTCGCGCAATGCATGCTGTTCCGGGGTGGCGGATGCCCCCTCCTCGGCTACAAAAACGTCATAGCGCAGGTTACGCACCATGCGACGTTCTTCTTTGTTTCGGGTTAATCGAACCTCGTAATCACGGACCTTTATCGTCATGTAAATAATTCCCCTTGGGTTACAAACATTGATTCAGACTAACAAATAAAAGCAAAATTGTAAAGGTGTTAATTGTTTTTGGCTTTTTGGGTTCATATTATTACGCCGCATGAAAATCCATGCGGCGCAGAACATACACAGGCCAAAGTTAATTACTCTATTTTTCCATACCCTGTTGGCACATTTGCATCATCAACAACATCTGCATTCTTTGCTTTGCGATTGCAAATACGTTTTTATTGCCAGATTGACGCAATATACCAGGGATCGATTTTTTTACATCACGGTATATCGGTGTCCCAGGCATATGCGGACGTGCATTTACCGCCACATGTCCCGTGTGAACCTTTGCATTACCAACCGCAGATTTTACCGGTGCAGGCCGGGGCTTTTGCGGGATGGTGCTTGGTTTTTGTTTGTCGTATTGACGCAATATACCGTTTATAATATTCAATGCATCTGACGTGTTTTTTGCACCGTATGCATTCAATTTTGATACCAATTCTGGGTTGTTGGGTATTTTCATTTGACTGTTTGGGTTGGTCATTATAACACGCGACCATTTTGCACGATGTTCGGCATGCGCCTTTTTCAGTTGCTGTGCGGCCGGATTATCGGCATTTCGTGTGGTGACAAACGTGCCCGCCATATCCATTGCGCTTTGCCAGGCATGCCCCAATGTCTTATTACGGGTCCACATCGTCATGGCCAATCCGAAATACATTCGCTTGTACTCACGCGTGATTTTACGCTGTAATTCAGGCGACAACGCATTGCCCATCGCGCGTTTGGCCCCATACAGTGCCATGATAAACTGATTTGTGTTTTGATTTTGTGTGTTGTTGTTCATTGTGCGCTCCTTTGGTTTTCAATGTGGCGCATCATTACCCACATCATATTTATATAGTGTGCACGTGACCTTTTTCAAGGGCGCATATTATTTTTGACTTTATTCCCAAACTTGGTTACCATTAGTGATGTTTTATGCCATAAAAAGCATACTGTTGCCAATAATGGGCGGTGTGGGCATGTAAACCCCGGTCTTGCCAATAATGGGGGCCGTGGAAATTCATCATAACAATATAAGGAGTTTCTTGATGAAAAAAACTTTATCGTTGGCGGCCGTCATGACCGTCATTTCGGCACCGGCATTTGCCGCGAATATGGAAAACCCACTGTATATGCCACATTCACGCGAAGTGTATTCCAAAACAACGGGTGGCGTTATGTACAAAATTACTGATGCAACCCTGCACCAGCGGTTGCGTGACCATGACGGCGAAGTGGAATTTCCCGTTTGGCGTGCGTCCGAAGAAATTGGGGTTGGCGTTACCGACCGGTGGATGGTGCATGGCGTAATTGGATACACCTATGATGGTGATATTGACCGCCAAGGTTTCCACCTGGGGCGGCTGGGGACGACATACCGCGTGATTCAGACATCTGATGATATCGTGTGGGATTTGTATGGCGATTTACACATGGGCGGCATACAAAAAATGAAGGGCGCATACCAAGGTACCGCCACCGCCGGAACATTTGATTATCGCAACTATTCCAACGGGCGTTGGGGCGTGCATGTCGGGTCCAAGGTTGGGAAAACGTGGTCGCGCCTGACCGCCAGTGTTTTTGCCGAAGTATTAAAAACATGGGGTAACGACAATAACGAAATAAACGTATCAGAACTAATGTTGGCCCCAAGTATGCCGGTTACCGCGGTTGGTGTACCGTCAAAAATATCGGCAGAACTGAAATCAACATGGGAAATTAATGCAGGTGCAAATCTGTTTTACCAGATTGATGACCGGTGGTCCGGTGGTTTTGGGTTCCGTTATAACCATCATGCCGACAATGGTGTAAAGAGCATTTCAACCGAAATCCCAACCGCAATGGGACGCACCGTTGCGGCGGCGTTTGTTGATAAACTGGCCAATATGAAGGACGAATTTAACGAGTATATCAGCACAATTACCATCGCACGTCAAATGACAGACTGTCTGCAATTGGCATGGTATCTGGATTATACATTTGACGACGGTCATGAAAAATCATCAAACAGTACGAATTTCAAGGCCGAAACCGGATTGCGATTAAACCTGCGATTCTAATAAAAATCCCACAAAAGTGGGATTTTTTGTTGTGGGGATTATTTCACACCAGCGATTTTAATATTTGTATTAATCGCTGTTTTTCATGACTGCCATCTGTGTTAAAGCGTATTAACGGAATATTATATGTTCTGAATATATTATCTTTCATTCTGTCACGTTCATATTGTTTTGTCCCCGTACGATGATACGCAGTGCCATCAACCTCTATCCCAAGTTTAGGTTTCTTGGACACACGGTCAAATATAACAAAATCACAATGTGTCATTATGTTGTTTGCATAATTAAATTCTGTGTCTGTTAAATTTTGCAAATTACAAAACATATGTTTTAACGGGACATGTAATGCAACATCAAATATCTTGAACAAATCCATATGCAAAACATCCTGAATCAAATCATACATTATATTTTCACTGTCAAATTCGGAAACATTGGATTTAACTATTTGTTTACGTTTATCTGCATAACATTTATACAGACAATCAAATATAGAACTAACGTTACTGGTAACAACAGACAAATTATTATAATCAATATAATCTATTAACGATTTTATATTACTATCTTTGGTTTCATTATTACCATTTGTAACAACAATCAATTGTTTTACCGCACGCGATATGGCAACATTTAACCTGTTTGGGTTATCTGCAAAATCAGACACATCGTTATCAACCATTGATAAAATGATTATATCTTTTTCACGTCCCTGAAATTTATCAACCGTATCGGCCTGAACCATGGTGTCCTTAAAAACATGTTGTAATTCTGCGACCTGGTTACGATATGGTGTAACAATGCCGATTGACATATTATTAACATCCAATTTCTGTTGCGGAATTACCTCATCTATAATAACATCAATTTGTCTGCGATTAACGCGATTTCTGGCATGATTTCCCGGTGCGGTTTTATATACAACCAATGGTTCCCGTTCAGAATCTGGTCGTGTTAACGTAATTAATTCACCACCATAAAAACGCTGATTGCAAAATTCTATTATTTTTGGGTGACATCTATAATGTTCATGCAACATCGTTCGTGGCACATCTGGAAACAATTCTAAAATCGTTGCCAACAAACTGTGGGCTTTATACCTGTAACACTGTGGCAGATTAAAATTACTAAATATTTCATCTGTTTGTTTTGCACAATTATCATCAACAACATTTGGCAATTGTTTCATATCGCCAACAATTACCGCATTTTTGGCACACCCCAACGCCAACGCACCAGTGCATATGTCAACCTGGGACGCTTCATCAATAATTACATAATCATATAATTGGCTAAACATACTGTTTGTAATTGAATACGTTGTGCTTAATACAACAGGATATTCTTTCAAGAAGTCGGTTGATAACAGCGATGTTTTGCGATTGCTGTTTTTATACCTATGCGCCAATAAATGCTTAAATAATGCCATGGATGTTTCTGAATAATTTTTCATGCATTCTGAAAAATCAAATTCAGATAAACGATTGTCCATATTGGTAATATTAAAAGACAAATCTGCCAGTCTATTTTCATACCAATGTTTTTGACAAATGGCAATCATATTCTCGCCAGAATGCGTATAAAAGGCCTTGTCGCTGATTTTATACCTAAAATAATTTACCAATCGGTCAATGATATTTGGCCCACGTCCGCGTAATGCATATTTTTCGCACGACATCCATAATCGCAATGTTTGGTCGGGATTCAGATGCTTTATACCGTATGTGCTTAATGCAGAATATTTTTGATTAAAATGTTGATATTCTAAATCCATCGCAGTGTATTCTTGACGCTTTACCGCTAATTCTTTTTGCATTAGCAATATTTCTAGCAATTTATTGCGCAAATTATTGATGTTACGCCTGATAGTGCGCTCCCAAGAATTAGTCTTTTTCCAATCAAACATTTTAGGTAAATCGTGATGCGCGGCATTAAATGCGGCCCTGTTATTACTGTTCCCTAAAAAAGCAGCAATAAAATCAAAATCATATTTTTGTAATTTTTCCAACACATTGGCCGTGGCCGAATTATTCGCAGAAACAACCGCAACGGTACGCCCAGACATAATAATATTTGCAATTATATTCAATATCGTTTGGGTTTTACCGGTACCGGGCGGCCCATCTATTACTGAAATTTTATTACATAATGCACGGTCCACCGCTGTACGTTGGCTTAAATTAAAACCAAATGGATATATATGCGCACAATGCCCATTTTCATATGATTTCGGCATTTGTCCAGATAAAAAATTCGCCAAGACCGTTTCTTTGGCAAGAAAGTCTATTTTTTTATAATTATTGGACAATATGTTTCTGTCTTTTTCATCACGCAACCCAACCACGTCCGCAATTTGCAACAAATAATCAAAACAATTTTTTGATTTATCATCATTCAGTACAGATTCTTCTATCTTTACATTAAATGCATTATAGACATATGACTGACCGCTTTTATATTTAACATGTACCTTGTTACCGCATGAATTAATGCAGTCTATGTCATTGGTACAATTTATACCTTTGATAAAAATTCTATATTTGCTTGTATCCATGCATTGTGAACAATATTGCCAGATAGGAATCTATTATCCATAATAACATAATTACATTCAATTGTTTTTTATCACCCCCCCAGGCCATCCAAGAAATTGAATAAAAAATATTTTCATGTTATATACATGAACAAGAATGCAGCCAAACCATATTTTGGCCATTCTATCAAAATATGCGAAACCAATATAAAAGCCCCGATTTCCCGGGGCTTTGAACGCGATATGTTTTTATATCCAAAACATAACTGATTCCTGGCGGACTAGAATTCTGTTGCACAATTTCCCATACCTAAATTATTATATATCAAGTTGTTTTGATTCCGGTTTTATGGTATCATTGCGTTTATAGTATGGAGTTTTATATGGCATTAATAAAATGTCCGGAATGTGGCAAACAAATTAGTAGCGAAGTAAAAACTTGCCCAAAATGTGGTTACACAATAAGAAAATCAAATCCAGTATTAGCGGCAATAGGATGGTTGTTTTTAATCGGATTATTTTTGTCTATATTCAGTTGTGAACCAAAAAATAAAAATCTTAATACGAATCACAATTCTAATAATGCTCATGTTGTTAGTGAAAAAAGATCTGTTGAAGTAGTAGAAGACAAATGGTGTCATGGGGAATTTGGATCCAGAACAATTTGTGGCATCATTGTAAATAATACAAATAGGCAATATTCTTATGTGCAAATAGAGATAAATTTGTACGATGCATCTGGAACACAAATAGGTTCAACTTTAGATAATGTTAATAATTTGGAACCTGGCGGCAAATGGAGATTTAATGCATATGTTATAGAGGATGAGGCAGTTAAGTATAAAATAAAAGATGTGTCGGCATATTAAAAAACAAATAAAAAAGATTTTTATGCTAAAAATACTGCCCTAAAGGCGGTGTTTTTTTGTTTTTCTCAGACCATTGACTATCATCGAAAAATGGCCATTGTATAGAAAGCCGTATATTTGGGGCTAAAAAGTCTCATATTTTATCCTATACCAAAGTCAATGCATGAAAAATCCCGCAGTTCTGCGGGATTTTTCTGGGGATGCCATGCATCCCAGAATCATGGCGGATGGTGAGGGATTCGAACCCCCGGATGGGTTGCCCCATCAACGGTTTTCAAGACCGCCGCATTCGACCGCTCTGCCAACCATCCGAAACCGACGATACCTTATACGTTTTTGCGTGTGCATTCTATACATATTTTTTCCAAATTGCAATGGTAAAAATTGTTGCACCGACACAAAACATTATCGCAGATAACAACTGCCCCATGGTTAATCCCCATGATGTCAAGAAACCAATCTGTACATCAGGGGCACGGAACATTTCACAAAATGTACGCAATAATGCATATGCCATGGCCATTATCCCACCAAGGGCACCTGGGCGCATGCGTAAATTCGTACACCGATACAGGCCATACATTACTGCGAATAAAACGATACCTTCGGCGGTGGCTTCGTACAATGGGGATGGGTGACGCGGAATGGCAACATCGCCATTAAAAACAATTCCCCACGGCATATCGGTGGGACGACCCATAACCTCGCGATTAATGAAGTTTGCAATGCGGCCAAAAAAGAGACCAATTGGTACCACAACCGCCAACAAATCCAATATAGCCAGCGCACTGATTTTACGTCGCCATGCGAATACACATGTTGCAATTATAACACCGATTAAACCACCATGGAACGACATACCACCATGCCAAACGGCGAATATTTCCCACGGGTTTTCAATAAAGAACCCCAGATTATAAAACAGCACATACCCAATTCGCCCACCCAAGATTACACCGAAAACGATTGCGGTCAACAAATCATCCAGGCCACGGGCATCCAATTTAACACGAGAATCTGTGTCACGCATTAATCGCCGAAACAGTATATAACCCGCGATAAAACCGGCAATATACGCCAACGCATACCAGCGAATATCAATGCCTAAAATTGAAAATGCAACCGGCGAAATTGGATTTATAACAATTGCCATTATTATATTAATTTAACGACCACGTTGCCGCGCAAGACCACCAAACGCATTCATCACAGTTTGACGCAAATCTGCGACAACCCGTTCCAAGCAATTTATACGATGACAATTGATGTCTATATTGCGATAATCACGCTTTAATGCCGCCAATTTATTTTCTTTGGATTTTAGCAGAGTACACAACGAATCGATGGTATTATTGTGCACAGTCTTTTCGCGCAGCAGCTGTTTTTCTTGTTTAGAAAATTCTACGTATTCTGCTCTATTATATTTATCACGCATTATATTTACTTCCTTTTATATTGTTATTTTGTTAATTACCGGTTAAGTGTTGTTTCTAGATTCTGAACGATTTCGCGAATTTTTGCAATACGTGCGTCATCGCCACTTTCAATTGCAGAATCAAGGCGTTTTTTGGCATCTATGTACTTTTTTTGCAAATCCGCCATTACCTCTGATTTTGGTTTTGCACTGTTGTCAACTTTCTTTTTCTTTATTACATCCATAAAAAAGCCCCTTGGTTTTAATTCTTGAAAATGCAACATGCATATACTATATTATATTCAATGTGTTAAACAAGGAGAAAATTATGGCACCAAGAAAATCAGCCGATGTAACCATGCCACGCGCAGGCGGCATTGAATTATACTTAAAACGAATTTTTAGTTTGATGTTCGGCGCGGTTGCATTAACCGCCGTTGCTGCGTATATGACAATATGGGGTGGCGGGTTAAGCTATCTGGTGGGATACAGTGGCTTTACCGGATTATACTATATCATATTATTTGGCGCGTTGGGACTGTCCCTGTGGGCCCAGGTACGTGCGTTTCATCTGCGTCCAGGAACCGCGGCGGTGTTGTTGGCGGTGTATTCGGTGCTGATTGGTGTGTCAATGACACCGTTAATTGCCGGTGCATTGGCGGTTAATCCGGCATCAATATTACAGGCGTTTGTTATTGCGGCAATTATGTTTGGATGCATGGCAATGTTTGGTTACAAGACGGTCAAAGACCTGTCATTCTTGGGCATATTCCTGATGATGGGTATGATTGGTTTAATTTTGGTTGGATTGGCATCGTTTATATGGCCGTTGGGCGGTACATTTGCAACAATCGTGTGCTTTATCGGGGTGTTGGTATTCGCACTGTTTACGGCGTATGACATGCAGACATTAAAACGCGCGTATTCTGTTACAGGCGATGAAAACACACGCAATCAATTGGCAGTATTGGGCGCATTGCACCTGTACATTTCATTCGTTGCAATGTTTCAGTATCTGTTAAGTTTGTTAAATCGTAATTAATAAATAATTATTTCAAGGAGATAAAAATATGGCATATAAAATTGATCAAACAAAATGTATCGGATGTCACACATGTATGGGCGTTTGTCCGGCAATGGCAATTGGTGATTCCCCAGACGGTAAATGCGTAATAGATCCAACAAAATGCATGTCATGTGGCACGTGTGCTGCAATGTGCCCGGTTTCGGCAATTGCCGCAGAACATTAGCACAAAAAACAATTGCACAAAATGGCGGTTGTAACCGCCATTTTTATCTTTAATACTTTGTTGATAAAATGTAACCCACGATATATAATAGGCCTGCAACTAAGATTTGGTTGTTGGGATTAAAGCCCCATAACAGATGCGTCCCCCCATGATGTTGGGGACAAAGAAACTCCAGCCTGATGGTTGGAGTGTGGCGAATATATAGAATAAGCCCACAATTACTGTTAATTGGCTTTAAACTCCAACCAACTGAAAAAATTTTTCGGTGGTTGTATTTTTTATAGGCGACATTAAACAGGAGTTTTATATCATGCAAAATATTAATCCGTCAGATATGCCATTGATGACATCTGGGCACGATAATTTTTACAGAAACTTAGGGATTATTATTGAAAATTTCCGTGTAGAACACGACCTGGGGGTGGCGGTTATGTGCGAAATATTGGATGTAACCGAAGAAAACTATGCACGCCTGGTGCGGGGAAAATACGAATTGGGGGTATATGGATTTCTGTGTTTGTGCGATATAACACGGTGGGACCCGTGCACAGTCGCCATTGTTGCCGGAAATGACGATGACACCAACGCAAAACATTCATAAATTATAAATCCGTCCTTGCATTGCGCGGGCATGCGTATAATAATTACGCATGTTAAATATAGGGATTATATTATGTCTGATACAACGATTAATGATATTGTCGCATTGTGCAAGCGACGCGGTTTTATATTTACCGGGTCTGAAATTTATGGTGGCCTGGGCGGGGCATATGACTATGGCCCATATGGCGTAGAATTAATGAAAAATATACGCAATGCGTGGTGGAACGCGATGATTTATTCGCGTAATGATATCGAAGGATTGGACGCCGCATTAATCAGCAACAAGTTATTATGGAAATATTCCGGCCACGAAGGTAACTTTTCCGACCCGTTGGTTGAATGCAAAAAATGCGGTACACGCATGCGCCAAGATAAAATGCGTGACCCGTCAAAGTGTGACAATTGTGGCAGCACTGATTTAACCCCGCCACGCGCGTATCAATTGATGATGGGCCTGTCCATTGGGGCGGTTGCCGATGGCGCGATAAACGCATACCTGCGGCCAGAAACCGCAACCACGACATATACGAATTTCAAGAATGTCTTGGACGCGACACCGCATAAATTACCGTTTGGTATTGCCCAAATTGGCAAGGCGTTTCGTAATGAAATTTCACCGCGCGGCTTTGTTTTCCGCATGCGCGAATTTGAACAGGCCGAAATGCAATACTTTGTTGACCCCGAAACAGATGAACAATATTTTAACATGTGGCGCGATACGCGCGTTGCATGGTGGGTAAATGTACTGGGGATTCCGGCCGATAAATTGCGCATTACACCACATGAAAAATTGGCCCACTATGCCAAGGCCGCAGTTGATATCGAATACGAATTTCCCGATGGATTTGACGAAGTCGAAGGGATTCACAACCGCCAAGACTTTGATTTGGGGTCACACACAAAATGTCAAAATGAATTTAATATCAATGCACATGTTATGGAAAACCGCGACAGCACGGTTAAATTGGCATACAGTGACGCACAAACCGGCAAGAGTTTTATTCCGTATGTTATTGAAACCGCGATGGGTGTAAATCGCGCAATGTTGGCCGTTATGCTGAACGCGTATACGGTTGAAGATTTGGGCGATGGAAAAACGCGCACAGTACTGAAACTGCGGCCATTGTTATCCCCGGTCAAGGCGGCGGTTATACCGTTGGCACGTAATGTCCCAGAATTACAGACAATCGCAAACAATATTGAAAATGCACTGCGTAAATTGGGCATTGGGCGTATTGAATTGGAAAATTCTGGCAATATCGGTAAAAATTATCGCCGACATGATGAAATTGGGACACCGGTATGTATAACGGTTGACCACCAATCAATTGATGATGGTACAGTTACCGTACGACACCGCGACACCATGGCCCAAGAACGTATAAAAATTACAGACATTCCCGCATTTGTGCGCGATATTTGTGAAATGAAGTAAACAATCGCCCAATGGGCGATTGTTTATTATTTTATATCACAGATTATGATTGCAGATTTATTTTTTATATGATGTAACAATTAAACATTAATTGGTTGGAATTAATTTCCCGCCCTGCCCCCGTGTGGCACTAATCCAACATACGCCGCCCGCGCGTGGTACCGCCATGGCGTATTTTGTGTGCTTTTCCGCATATATATTTATTCCATTCATTGCGGTGTCGCCAATCCGGCACAGTGGCAAACACCGGTCGTCGGATGTATGCCCGAATCCATCATCGCATTCCCATGGGCAATCGTTCGCGTTCTTAATTGTGCCATCCGGGCTGTCCGGTGTACCGGGGCCGGTATAGTGCGCATTTGCCGGTGCGTTTGTGCATGGTGCAACATTTCTATAACCTGTGCCACTATAGTGATTTTGTAAATAATAACCAATTTGTGCAGCAGAACATGACATAACACTAGTGACTTTGGTATAATCAGATGAATCTATAGAATAATCCAAAACAATATAAATACTTGCGCATGCATCATTTGATGCATTTATTAGATGAATAGAACAATTTGTTATTGATGTTGGGGTAGCTCTATGAGCGGTTGTGCTATACGATATATACCCATAATCTGAAATATTCGGCATCAAATTCAGAATATCCGACTTGGTCAAATTGGTTTCTGGACATTTATAACTTAAATCATCCCCCGGACAGTAATGTTTCGAGATACAATTTGTACATTCACCATTGTTCATGTATTGCCCCGCATCACACGTTGCGGCGTGGGCATTGGTTAAAATGCACATGCCAAACATCACACCCCATGCACCAAAAAACCACCGTTTTTTGTGCACGGGTAAAGGATGATAAAATGGCGGATTTCTGGGGTTTTATAAAAACAATTTGTGCACCAAAAAAACGGTGGTTTTTTGGTGCACGGCTTATTTCCCTGTACG
>JAFUTJ010000009.1 GCA_017471445.1 Alphaproteobacteria bacterium
GATATTATCTGAAACAAAAGTGGCCGAACGGTAGTGGTAGATATGTGGCATTTGCACCATGTACAAATGAAATTCCTGCCAATTCACATTACAGTGGCCCCGGCACACCGGATGTTGGCGATTGCCCGTGGGAATGTGATGCGGGGTATGGTCATACATCCGATGACCGGTGTTTGCCATTATGCCGGATTGGTGACACCGCAATGAATGGCATAAACATATACGCCGAAAAGCACACCAAATACGCCATGGCCGTACCACGCGCAGGTGCGACCTGTTGGATTAACGCCACACGCGACAATGGCGGGAAATTACAGATGGTGAACTAATTCCTTTCACCATCTTTACGTAATTGATTATCAACAATACGCGCAAACTCTGTAAACGAAGTTCCTGTGGCATTCAGGACTTTGTTCAGCGTTTCCATAGACAGCCACCGCGGCTGGCCATATTTAGAATACCGTTTGCTTTTGTTAAACGTTGTTGCGTCCAATCCACAAAACCGCGCAAGTCCAGAATTTGACATATTCTGATTTGCCGCAATTATATTTATGGCTGCCCATATTGCGCCGTGCATCCTTGTTCTCTCTCACTTTTTATACATTGTAATTATGCCGCTACAATCAGTGTTTTTGTATAAGAAGTGTTTCCTGGGGGGGGATAACAATAATATTATTATTAAACACGACAATTTGTCGGCTGGTAAGAAAAAACATCCATCGTGTAAAATACGGCAAAGCATCCCAATTAAACACTTGCGTTTGATTAAAAATTATATATAATCATTGTGCTTTGAATTTGTTGCGGGCATAGTACAAAGGCTAGTATGCAAGCCTTCCAAGCTTGAAATGCGGGTTCGATTCCCGCTGCCCGCACCATCTGTCTTAGGCGGCAACCGCAACCAACAGACAGATAAGAAAAACGAGATTGGGCGCGCGCCGGAGTTGGAGAGCCGGGGCAGACTGTAAATCTGTTGTCGTACGACTGAGGTGGTTCGAATCCACCCGCTCCCACCAAAAAACACCGACCAGTCATGGTTGGTTTTTTATTTGCTCAAATATGACTGTTTTCCAAAATTACATACAATGCTGATTTTTTAACTGGTTGTTCATCATGGTTATAAATGCACAATTTCAACGTCTGGAATTTTGATTGCGATATATTCTGCTGCCAAGCGTCGGTGACACATATCTGCCGTCTTTTCGGTGCATAGTAAGCATATTCTATCAAGTTTTGATATATCGCAATTCTGTAAGGGGGGCACGTTGTTGTAACAATTCGCGATATATTTTTTCATATTCATTCCATGTAATTTTTTTATCTTTATAGCCCACTAAGATATCAGGTGTTGGCGCGAATTCCCGATGATATTCATAACGATTACAAAGTACCGTTGCTAAATTATCGCCATTGTAATATGGGACATAGGTACTGGTTCGCCAAAGGCGAATATCCCATATACAACTTATGCGTGTCAAGGCCAGCACGTCCAGAAAAACCTCTGGCTTTTTACTGCTAAACCCAATTGTAAATATCTTTGTCATATCAATATAAAAATAATCCATTCCGCATCAGATGGCAATGTTTTCTAAGAATATAAAAATATCGCGTAAATATTTACAATGGTTTTTTACAATTCTGGTGTGTATAAAAATAACGGATAATAATTAAAATTTAAAGCAATAATCCGCCCCGCCCCCCCACGCCATTCGCGCCAACCATAAATTTTTATTATGATTAATTGATTATATGTGGTAAAATAATCACATTGTAAGCAATGAATAGCAAAGGAGAAAAGATGTTGAAAAAACTGGTTACCAAGGCAACAACAAAAGTTGAGATGATGAACGATTTAATAAAATTACGTTCTGATTTGCAAAAACTGGGGCCATGTCCATCGGGTACGGCGATTTACGATTATAGTGTTAAGTTTTTCAATTTAATTGTTAATTTTCAAGATAAACATGCCATGAATCCAGAAATGTTCAAGAACAGTGTCGAAGCCGGACATTTGTTCAACCATATTCGCAATGCCGGGCGTGACCAATATGGCATGGTGCGTGCACCGCGTGGTACGGCGGTAACGTTGCATAATTTGTATTTAGGAAATGTTTATGGCATCTGGACAGAAACGGCGGCAAAATTTAAGGATTCGACCGAAAAAGATGTTCAACAAATAATACAAAACCAATTACGCGGGTTTATTAATTCACATCGTGAACCGATGATTGAATTGATAGACGAAGTTAAAAACAATAAAACAAAAAATCCATTGGTTCGTGTTGCATTAAAGCGTAAACAGAATACAAAATAAAAAAACGCGCCAATGGCGCGTTTTTTTTAACGACGACGGAAATTGTTTCCGTGCTGGGCGTTACCACTGCTGCGCTTGGACAAATAACGTGCCGCAATTAACACGAACCATTCTGCCGATAACATACCCAATCCAATCATTGTGCTTTCACAATCACCGGCCCAACCTAAAACATAAATCAACTGGGCCACAAAACCGACATATAAAATCCCAAATATACCTGTAAAGAATACTTTTTTTACTTTTCCAAACATTTTCGTTCCTTTCGTTTTTTTATTAATCAGTGCCGGGTTTCTGGTGCCAGGCACCCGGCATGCCCCGCAATAGCCAAAATGAACATAATCAACAATTGCCAATCATGTTCGGTGCCACATTAGGCAGCCATTGCAAAGCGAACATTGTCGTTCGCAGCGATTCTATCGCCATTCATTTTTTTGTTGGTTTTTTACGACACCATGTCGAATTCACCCAATTTGTCTTTTATCATCTGTCGAAACTGATACACCCCCGTCGATATTTTATTGGTGGAGGTGCCGGGTACCGCCCCCGGGTCCAAAATGACTATTTCACAACGGATTCAGAATCATCACCGTTATACGGCGCGGTTATTATAAATCCGCGGGCTTGAAATTGCAAGTTTATTAGTTATAATCGGGGTATATGTTGCTGATGGTACATTGGGAATAATCGCGTAATTATAGAATTAATTGTAATCTACCATCAACCAACAACCGACAACCAATAATCAGGAACCAACAGATGAAATTTTTAGACAAGGCAAAGATTCATATCAAGGCGGGCGATGGCGGCAATGGTGCGGCAACGTTTCGTCGTGAAAAATATATTGAATTTGGCGGCCCAAATGGTGGTGATGGTGGCCGTGGTGGCGATGTTATATTTCGCGCGGTGCCAAACGTAAACACATTAATTGATTATCGTTACAAGACCAGTTTTGCGGCCGGCCGTGGTCAAAACGGCATGGGGCGCATGCGTACGGGTGTTTCGGGTGAAACACTGATTTTGCCGGTGCCGACCGGTACGGTTATTTTATCTGAAAATGAAGAGATTGAATTTGCCGACCTGAATACCGATGGCATGGAATATCGTGCGGCACGTGGCGGCAATGGCGGTTGGGGTAATTTGCATTTTAAGAGCCCGACAAATCGTGCCCCGAAACAGGCAAATGATGGATTGGCCGGTGAAGAAAGAACGGTTGTTTTACAATTAAAGCTAATTGCCGATATCGGATTGGTTGGGTTCCCAAATGCCGGTAAATCCACACTGTTGGCGGCGGTAACAGCGGCACGACCAAAGATTGCAAATTATCCGTTTACCACGGTAAACCCGCAATTGGGCGTTATGTACGCACATGATCGTGAATATGTCTTGGTTGATTTACCGGGGTTAATTACGGGTGCGCATACCGGCGTTGGATTGGGGGATCGGTTCTTGGGTCATGCGGAGCGAACACGAATGATTTTACATGTAATTGATGGTACTGAACCCGATTGGGATACACGTTATGCCGCCATTCGTCACGAAATGGATTCGTACGGCGGTGGGTTGGTTGGCAAACCAGAAATTGTTGTTATAAACAAAACTGATGCCATTTCGCCAGATGAAATGGCAGAAAAGATGACGGCTTTTCGTAAATCATTTGGCCGTAAAAAGAAACCAGAGATTGTTACAATCAGTGCCGCCGGACGCATTGGAATTGATAGTTTAATTTCCACAATTGAAAAACAAATAAAGGTAACAAAACAAGATGAATAGTTTGTCACAATTTCGTACATTGGATGAAAAGCGTGTCGCATTTCGTAACGCGGTTGCCGCAAATGAATTTGCGCATTGTGAAACCGGGGTGCCGATACCGATGCGTAATGTAAATATTAACGATGTTGATTTTGTTGGCGGTCTGTGGCGGATTCAGCGTATATTTCCATATACTGTTCAACAGGTGCGTGATAAACGTTTTGTATTATTTGATCAGATTGAACGTACGGAAAAGAATCTGTTTGTATATTACCGGGCGGCATCTGTATATGAAAATTGTTACGGGCCAATAATTGGCGCACCAAGTCATGTTGTTGCGCGTTATGATACCGACAATGGGCCAATGTGGGCATATGGCGATACAATCGAAGCGGCCCGTGCGTTTTTGGGTATTGCATTGTTTGATAAGCATATTGATTTAATCCATGCCGCCGAACGTCGCCAGATAGGTTATAGCAGATAAATTTGCAATGTATTTTTGCATTTTTGATGTGTCTGATTCGTGTGGCAGATTTCAGGCGGTGACCCGTACAAAATAATTTTTTGATTTTTGATGTATATTCTGCTAGCATTCGGCACGTAATCAACATGTAAAACCTAAGGAGAAAATATTATGCCATTGTCATTAAAAGGCACACAAACAGAAAAAAATCTGTTAATCGCATTCGCTGGTGAATCCCAGGCGCGTAACCGCTATACATTCTTTGCGTCGCGTGCCAAAGACGAAGGGTTCCAGGCAATTTCTAAAATATTCTTGGAAACCGCCGATCAAGAAAAAGAACACGCATCACGTTTGTTTAAGTTTTTAGAAGGTGGTGATATTGAAATAACTGCGTCTTTCCCGGCGGGCAAAATTGGCACAACATTAGAAAATTTACAGGCCGCGGCATTCGGTGAACACGAAGAAAATACCGATATGTACCCGCGCTTTGCGCAAATTGCCGCCCAAGAAGGTTTTGCCGCAATTGCCGAAGTATTGAAAAATATTGGCTATGCCGAACGGTACCATGAATCACGATTTCGCGCACTGATTGATGCGATTGAAAGCGGCACGTTGTTTAAGCAGGATAAAATTGTAATGTGGCGTTGCACCAATTGTGGTATGTGGCACATCGGGACCGAGGCACCAAAGGTTTGCCCGGCATGTCTGCACGCCCAAGGTTACTTTATCAGCGAAGGAACCATTTCACGCTGTGATACGAACGAAGGGTTCTGCGAGTATACAAATATTGATTAAAAAACGCGCCAATGGCGCGTTTTTTAAGTTATTATCTGTGTTTTTGTTGCCATGCAATTGCGTTGTTTATATATTGTTTGGCACGCATAACGTCAAATTTGTTGTTTTTGTCTTTTAATTTTCCTTCGGCATCAATCCAGATATCGTTGCGTTTGCCTGAAACAGATGAAATGTGGTCAAGTTTATCAGAAATATTTTCTGGTGACAGACCGCCGCTGTACCCCATTGGGCGATTTGCATAAACCGGCGGTTGGATTTTTGATTCAACGCCGCGTCCCCCGGATGCATCAAACAGTACGGAAAAACGAACGCCTGTTTTATTTAATTTTTCAATTGCATCAGAATTTTGTGCATTATATTGAAATATAAATTCTTTATGTGGGTTGTGTGCGATTAATGACGCAACGGTATCGGATGGAAAATTTTCAGATACAGTTTTTGGCATATTTAACTGCCACCGCCGAATTAACGGGATTCCCGGTTTATATTCCAAATGGAACGCATTATATAATTCGGCGGGTAACACGCCATCACATAAACTGATGCACCATTCCAGGTTTACATGAACTGCAAAATTCAGTTGTTTCGGTGATGTTATCAATGCCGATAATATACGGTCCAAAAAATGCTGGCGCGGCATACCAAATGACATTTTTGATGGGTGTGCCTGAATCGCAACTTCGACCAGAGGGTGTATATTTAACAGGTCCATGATTGAATCAACACTGTTGTGTTCGCGTGGGTCAGAACAAGTTATATATCGTAATTCCATTTTGTCACATCTTGTTGTTATTTAATCTTAATTGGCCGCACGCCGAACCAACATCTGCACCACGTTCGCGACGAATGCGGGTATGTATCCCGTTTTTTATCAATATATCTTGAAATCGATGAATCGCATTACCAGATGGCGCGGCAAAGTCGCGTTCATCAACAGCATTCCATGGAATCAAATTAACCATACAATTTTTGCCGTGTAATAACGATGATAACTGTTCTGCGTGTTCTGGTGTGCAATTATATAATTCTGTTTCGCCGTTTTCATTACGCCGCCCCAGCAATATATATTCAACCATTAATTGGCGATTATGTGTGTTTGTAAATTCATCAGCAGCGGATAACACATCTGTTAATTTATATTTATTATTTATTGGCATAATCTGGCGACGCAATTCATCGGTTGGTGCATGTAATGATATTGCCAGATTTATTGGCCGCCCCCATTCAATTAAACGGTATATTCCCGGAACAATACCGCATGTTGACAATGTTATTCGTCGCCAACCAATACCCATTTCAGAATTTGCACGTTCCATAAAGCCAATAACATTTTCTGTGTTTTGCAATGGTTCGCCGGTACCCATAATAACAATATGCGAAACGTCATCATTATTTGCGTCGCCATTTGGACGAATTGGTTTATCTGAAAATTTGTCATTACGTAATTGCCATTGCGCAACCAGAATCTGGGCAAATATTTCATTTATTGTCAGATTTCGTTTCACACCCAACAGTGTACTGGCGCAAAATTTGCACCCCATGGCACATCCGGCCTGGGAACTGACACAAACGCTGTTACCATAACTGGTACGCATTAAAACGCATTCAATTTGTTCGCAATCATTTAATTCTAATAAAAACTTGGTTGTTTCACCATCTGATGATTCTAATTTTTTTACAATTTTTACCGGTAATGTTTGCGCAACCGCATCCAGTTTTTCACGCAAATCCGCGGGTATGTTTTTCATCAGACTAAAACATGGGCATCCACGCATCATCCAATCGCGAATTTGTTTTGCGCGAAAACGCGGTTGTCCCATATCAACCAAAAACTGGGCCAGTTCAGAATCCGTTAAATTAAATAGAATTGTTTTCATAATTTATATCTGTTGTCGTTTATAACCACAACCGCCCGGCGGCGCAGTTGTTTTAATTGTTGGTCTGCCATAAACATTGCCTGTTTATACGTTGCGTTTTGTTTAATTATATCATCCAGTTTTCCATACTCTGCGGTCTTTTTACTGGAACATACCAAATAAATGGTCCCATCATCTGGTTTGGACCAGACAAGTGTTCCCATTCCTGCAACGCGTGATCGTACATCTGGTGCCAATTCATATTGCATCGCGGTAAAGCGTTGTGGCGCGCCCCCCAATTTTTCGGCCATTTCAACCGCGGCATCGCACGATTTTGGGCGGGTTAATTTTGATGCCACTTCGTCTGGTACATTCACCAAACGCACAATCGTCATTTCCAACGGCAAACCGCGTTCCTGGGCTAATGATTGTTTTTCGCGGGCAATATCATCATCTGATACATCAACCATTGGCAATACAGTGCGTGCAACAACAATCTGCCATGCGATTTCGGCGCGTATGGCGCGGCGTGCCATATCGCGTTCTGATGCACTTAAATCAGTCATGTTCATGCGTTTTAATTCTTTATCAACATCTGCATCTGTTGGTATGGCATTAAAGTTTGTGGCATAGTTCAACTTTACACTGTCGTCAATAATGTTTTGCAATGCAACATTTCGATTGTTTGCAGATATATTTCCCTGGCGTGACATTAATTTTGTACGTGCGGTTATGTCGGTATCTGTGATGGGTGTACCACCAACCGTTGCGACAATACTGGCCCCATAAACGGGCGCAGACATTACTAAGAATAACAATACCAACAATTTGTACATGATTTTCCCCCAATGTTTTTTAGTATTTTTTACCGTCTATGTTAATTCCAAATCTGAATTGATATGTTGTCGTTCCGACATAGTCACGCTTTACCGCATTATCGCGTCGATAACCAATTGCCATGAAATAACACGGATGATTATAGAATAAATTACCACTATGACGATGAAATTCACCATATGTTGCATTATAAATTGCATCAAATTGTATCGACCAGCGTTTGGTTATCCCAATGCCAAGCCCGCCAGAAAATTCGTTTATTGTATCATACGCGGTTGCGGCATCAATAAATTGACGCGACCAAATGTGTCCAACCGATAAAAAGTTTCGTCCACCACCAATTACAGCCGATGTTTCCATGTGGCGTAATGCGGCATTATCACGCGCCAACCGGAACCTGTTTGCCAATTCTAGCCATTGCATATTATTGTATGAAATACGACCAACATAATCAGATGCACCATTGTGAAAACCACTGTTTGGGTCGGTGTCGGCACGTTCTGTAAAATCATATGTTTGACCGGCGAATAATTCCACCATATGTCCATCTGGGTTAAACGTCGCCCAACGAATGCCATAATCTGCAAATGTGCCGTTTTCCCACAAATCAAATCCGGAAAACCTGTTCATAGAAAACAATGTTGCGTCCGATAACAATGCCCCCGCAGAATCGTTTGATGTTGCAAATTGTTCATTATCAATGTGTCGCATTACAGTTAAACGTGCACGCGGTTCAATAATCTGGCCCCATGTGTCAGATGGACGCGTCAACGGTAACGACCATTCAACATAGCCACTGGGCAAGAAACGGTTCTTTAACCCGGAATACGTATCGCCATCAATCATTTGCGTGTCACTAAAATTATAAACATCATAACGGGCGGATAACGATGCCGTTACACGATTACCACCCCATAGCGTCCATGGACTGATAATACGTGCATCGCCAATAACGCGTTGGGTTGCGGCATCGGAACCGGATATTCCCAAGATGTCGGTATTAAATACAGCAAATGTTTCATCAAACAATGGCGCGGTTTGATACAGTCCACGAATATTTGGCAATATATTTCCATTTGGTGCACTGAACACGCCGGTTGATTCACGTAATTCTTGGAATATATGCGCATCGGACACAACATAACCCGACATTCCAAATATTTCTAATTTTGCCCCAGAATCCAAATACGGCTGGTCTTCGTAAAAGCCGTATTTTTGCAAATATGTTTTATCAGATGCACGTTCCAAGAACACGGTTGCGCGTGCGTGTTCCCCCAGTTCAATAACATCGCGATTTGATATATGCCAACGATTTTCACCGTCACGATTATGTGTAAACGAACCGCGCGTACGAAATTCAGAATGCGTCGCGTTCAATCGATGCTCTGCCTGAAATAATGGGTTTTCCCTGGTTAAATATGATAACTTTACTGTCATGTCGTGTTGTGGCGATAGGTATATATAAAACGGTATGTTTATCTGGGTACCCATATTATTCGTTGATTCGAAATCAGGGTACAGGAAACCTGTCTTGTGCTTAACAGCGGGGTCTGGCATCGTTATATACGGGAACCAAAACAATGGTATATCGTAATACGTTCGCAGTATTGGATTATGAAAAGACATCATTCGTGAATCCATATCATGGGTAAACCGGGTTGCGTAAATCGTCCACGCGTTTCCCATTTCATCACATCCATCGCATGCCGTAAAGTGGGCATTGGTTCCGCGCGTAACAACACCGTCACGTGTGATTGTTTCGGCATCAATATAAACATTATGCCCCAGCCACAGTTTTATATCATCACCAGATAATTCACCTTTTTTTTGTGAAATATATGAATCTGTTATTGTCATCCGCTGGCCAGATTGATTAACAATTTCCGCCCGCCCTGTTGTTTTTATTGTTTCTGATTTTACATCGTATTCTAATTTATCGGCGATTATCGTCTTGGGTTGATTCGTATCAAATGTCAGCCCCCATGACGGCGCAATACAAATCAGCATAAAAAATACCAGCACTATATTTTTCATTTCTTTAACAGTAAAAATGTCAACGCCCCCAAATACACAAACAATATAATCCCCAAAATCCCCAGGTCGGTCATACTGGTCAACATGTTTGTTGCCGACATAAACGCCGCCATTGATGTCGCCATTAACCCAACCGCCATTGCGGGTGCAAAACTGGCCCGGCGCCGCAACAGCGATGTCCGCAACAACATTAACAGACACAACACCGCCAAAACCATATTCATAAACGGACTTAAAATACGTGTCGCCAGTTCAGACAAAACGGATTTATACCGTTTAGCCGTATCAATATCAAAAACATTTGTTAACAATTCACCGGTTGGCATGCGGCGCACACGGAACCCGGAATCACCACCCTTGTCCGCAACATTCAGGTTCATATCAAAACTGTCAAATGTGCCAATTGTTGTTGTGTCGCCACTGGCCATTAACGAACCGTTTGTCATAACCAATGACAGTCCACGCGGCGTCGATACCAATTTACCGCGTTCGGCAAATATAACCATTTCAGATTTTTCATCGCGCGTATCGGCCAACATAACCTTGGACAAATCATGACCGGAAACCTTGTCCACGTATACAACCAACCCCGATGATAATTCTGTAAACGCAGATTCTTGTAATTTCAGGTGTGCCAACCCATACCTTAAATTCCATTGCATGTCATAAAAACGCGATTGTGTTTCCGGCACGATAAATAAACTTAAAACCAAATGCGCCGCCGTGATTATTCCGGCCAATGTTAACGCCGGGCGTGCAATCTGGCGCGGCGATAGACCCGTTGCCGCCATAACCGACACCTCGTTATCGCCAATCATTTTATTATAAACGAACATTATGGTGATAAATTCAACAAATGGGATTATTATTGAAATAATAAACGGTATCATCATCATGGTCAGGTTTATAAAACTGCCCACGGCAACGCCATAGTTCAACAGGAATTTCATCATGGACATAATCTGAACCATCCATGCCAACCCGGTCAGCACCATCAGTAACATGACAAAAACGGTCACCAATTGGCGTGAAAAATATTTATCTATTATCTTCATAATATGTTCAGTATAAAAAAGAAACACCGAACATGCAATTCAGAAATTACTTGCATTTACCCGATTCGGCATTATAATAAAAACGTTCTTAAAAAATTGTTTTTTTAGGGGCGGGGTTGAAAGACCCCGCCCTTATAGATAAGACATTAATAACCCAAAGGAGAAACACAAATGTCTTTTGTTTCAATGCCCCGTCAAGATTTGTTATTGGCAATCGATTCGTTGGCCAGTGAAAAGTTAATTGACCGCGAAATCGTTATTGAGTCATTAGAGGCGGCAATTTCCAAAATTGCCAAACATAAATATGGCGAAGAATTTAATATCGTAACACATATTGACCGTAAAAATGGGGCAATTCACGTAAAACGTTTGTTCGAGGTTATTAATACACCGGCCGATAAAGGTGACGAATATGATCCAAACACCATGTTAACCGTGGCCCAGGCAAAAAAATATTCTGAAAAACCGGTTGTTGGCGAAATGGTTGAAGACCCATTGCCAGAACCAGAATTTGGTCGTATGGCGTTCCAAACGGCAAAACAAATTATGACCGCCCGTGTCCGTGACGCAGAAAAGGGGCGTCAATACGAAGAATTCAAGGACAATATTGGTGATATTGTATCCGGGGTTGTAAAACGTATGGAATTTGGCAGTATTTATGTCGATATTAACGGCAAGGCCGAAGGTTATATCAAAAATTCTGAATTAATTCCGGGGGAACGTTTGGCGGTTGGTGACCGTATTCGTGCATTGATTATGGATGTTTCGCGTTCTAATTCTGGACCGCAAATATTTCTGACGCGTACGCACCCGATGTTCATGGAAAAACTGTTTGTTCAAGAGGTGCCAGAAATCTATGAAGGTGTTATCAAGATTAAATCTGTGGCACGTGCACCGGGTTCACATGCAAAAATCGCGGTTGAAACCGCCGACCCGTCAATTGATGCAGTTGGTATGACAGTTGGTATCAAGGGAACGCGTATTCAGCCGGTTATTAACGAATGTCACGGCGAAAAGATTGACGTTATTTTATATTCAGAAGACCCGGCGGTGTTCATTGTAAACGCGATGCAACCGGCCAAAGTGGCGAAAATTATCGTTGACGAAGATCGCCGTACAGCCGCAGTTGTTGTTACCGAAGATCAACAGTCTTTGGCAATTGGTCGCCGCGGACAAAATGTACGCTTGGCTTCACAATTGACGGGTTGGAATATTGATGTTATGAACGAATCCGAAGAACAGGAACGTCGTGCACGCGAATTTAAGGAAAAGACAGAATTGTTCACCACGGGTCTGGATGTTGATGAAATGATTGCGCATCTGTTGGTAACCGAAGGATTCCGCACAATAGAAGAAATTGCGTTTGTCGAAACGTCTGAATTGGAATCAATCGAAGGGTTTAATTCAGAATTAGCCATGGAATTGCAAAAACGCGCCAAGGCATATCTGGAAAAAATCGAACAAGATTATAAAGACGAGGGGCATAACATCGGAATGAGTGATGATTTACTGAATTTTGATTTCATCAAACGTCCGACGATTATGAAACTGGGGGCGGCCGGAATAAAGACATTGTCTGACCTGGCAGATTTGGCAACCGATGAATTGATTGAAATTTTGGGCGAAGATACAATGTCTATGCGTTTGGCGGCGCGTGTTATTATGAAAGCGCGTGAAATCGCATATGGCATTAAACCAGACGATAATGCATCTGAACAAGACGACGCACAATCAGCAGAATAAAACAGTCGGAGGTTTTTTATGGCGACATTGACACTTGGAAAATCAGTTACAATCGACGCAGTACACAGTAAAAAGGGCGACGCGGTGTTTGTTGAACGTAGACGGCGCGTCGTTGCCCCGGGTACGCGTGAACTGCGTGATGAACCGAAAACACCAACATCAACACCACGCAATGCCGCAGATGAAAAACTGCGTGCGGTGTTGGCGGCGGCACGGGCACGTGACGAAGAACGCAAAAAGCGGGAAGAAGCCGAAGCCGCCCAACGTGCCGCACGCGAGGCAGAAATTGAACGCGAATCACGCGAATACGAACAGGTAAAATCGCAATTGGCCGCGAAAACAACCGGTGTATCGGACGAAGCCCCTGAACCAGATGACGCGCCCGCCACGATAATTCCGGTTACCAATACGTCGGCACCACGCACCAAGACGCGCAGTACGTCAGATGAAGATTTTCGTTCACAGAAATTTAATAACCCGAAAAAGTCTTTCAAGAAAACGGGTAAAATTTCGTTGCATGATATTGTCATGGGTGGCGATGATGACGATGACGAAATCGGCATTCGTGGCGCAAATCGTCGTCGGTCCGAAGCGTCACTGAAACGATTCCGCGAAAAGGCGCGTGCCATGTTTAACGCCCCGCAAAAGGTTTCACACGAAGTGACATTGGGCGAAACGATAATTGTCAAAGACTTGGCCGCAGCAATGGCAGAAAAGGTTGGCAATGTTATTAAAAAGTTAATGGAAATGGGAATGATGGTTTCTGTTAACCAATCAATTGATGCGGATACAGCCGAATTAGTTGCGTCTGAATTTGGTGCAACGGTTAAACGTGTTGTTGTAAAACCGTATGCCGAAATTTTGGAACGCGAACCCAATCCAGACAACCTGCAACCACGTGCACCGGTTGTTACCGTTGTGGGACACGTTGACCATGGTAAAACATCCCTGTTGGATGCATTTCGCAATGCAAATGTTGCCGCCGGCGAAGCGGGTGGCATAACCCAGCATATATCATCGTACGAGGTAAAAACAAAATCTGGTCAAATAATCACATTTTTGGATACGCCGGGACACGAAACGTTTACGGCAATGCGTGCGCGTGGTGCACAAATGGCCGATATTGTTGTCTTGGTTGTTGCCGCCAATGATTCTATTATGCCCCAGACCATAGAGGCGATAAATCACATTCGTGCCGCACATGTACCATTTATTGTTGCAATCAATAAATGCGATTTGCCAGAGGCGAACCCCCAGCGTGTAAAAACAGACCTGTTACAGCAAGAAGTTCAAGTCGAAGAAATGGGTGGCGATGTTCAATGTGTTGAAATATCGGCCAAGATGAAAATCGGTCTTGATAAGTTAGAAGAGGCGATTTTATTACAGGCCAGTATGATGGATTTAACCGCCGACCCAGATATGCCGGCCGTCGCGCATGTGGTAGAGGCAAAGATGGAAAAAGGCCTGGGGGCGACGGCAACAATACTGATACGCCAAGGTACCTTAAAAATCGGTGATGTATTCGTTGTTGGTGAAACATTTGGTCGTGTGCGTGGACTGATTATGTCAGATGGTTCGCGTGTGAAATCTGTTCATCCCAGCCAACCCGCGGTTGTGTTGGGACTGGATTCTGTGCCGGCCGCCGGTGACAAATTACACGTTATGGAGACCGAGGCACAAACCCGCGAAGTGGCCGCATATCGCGTACAACAATCCAAAGACCGTGCGAACGCGGTAAAACGTTCTTCATTAGAAGAACTGTTTGCAAAACGTGACGAAAGCAAGAAATTAACCCTGCCAATTATTCTGCGCGCCGATGTTCAGGGCAGTGTAGAAGCCATTAACGACATGTTAAAAGACATCAACACAGACAAGGCGGCGGTTGAAATCTTGTCATCTGGTGTTGGTCAAATTACCGAAGGTGATATACGTCTGGCCACGGCATCCGGTGCAGTTATAATCGCATTTAATGTCCGTGCCGACAGTATGGTTCGCGACATGGCACGTAATAACAATGTTGATATTCGCTATCACAGTGTTGTTTATCGCATCACAGATGAAATCAAAGAAATTCTGTCTGGTAAATTGGCACCGGAAAAACGCGAAAACTTTATTGGCTATGCCGATGTAATACAATTGTTTACGGTTGGCAAGGGCATACGCGTTGCCGGTTGCCGCCTGACCGAAGGTACAATAAAGAAAGACGCTTTCGTCCGACTGTTGCGCAACAATGTTGTTATATACGACGGAAAAATCGGCGAATTGCGTCGTGAAAAGAACGAAGTCAAAGAAGTCACCGGTGGCGTTGAATTCGGAATGAGCTTTGATAAATACAACGATCTGAAAGAAGGTGACCGCGTTGAATGCTACGAAGTGACCGAGGTTCGCGCACAACTGTAACAATACCCCCATTTGTGGGGGTATTTAATTTATACGCATACGTATTTATTCGTTAAATTAATAAAAAAAGTATACAGATATAAATCTAACAACCGCTTGCAAACGCGGTTTCTTTTTTGTATCGTTTTTCTGATAATTACAGGGGGCAACCAATGGATGAACAAAAGTTATCGTTTGAAGATGCATATCGGCAATTAATGGAATTGGTCAAGAAAATGGAATCTGGTCAAATGCCATTGGCAGATTCGGTGACCGCATATGAACAAGGTGTGAAGTTAAAGGCATACTGTGAACAATTGTTAAAGGAAGCCGAATTAAAAATTGAAACCCTGAAAGTCGGCGAATAATTATTTTTTATGAATGGTTCCAATTATGGCAGAAAAAAGCAAACTGACCCCGGTTATGCAACAATATGTTGATATGAAATCGGAAAATCCAGACGCATTATTAATGTTTCGTTTGGGGGATTTTTATGAATCTTTTTTTGACGATGCCCGCATAATCAGCCAGAATCTGGGGCTGGTTCTGACATCGCGTGGAACCGATGCAGATGGCACAGATATTCCAATGTGTGGCATTCCATGGCATGCCGCCGATAATTATTTTGGTCGCCTGGTGCGTGCCGGTTTCAAGGTTGCATTGGTTGAACAAATGGAAACCCCGGCCCAGGCCAAAGAACGTGGTCACAAATTTATTGAACGCCGTGTTATTCGTGTGTTAACACCGGGCACATTGACCGATGAAAACCTGTTAACGCCAAAAAATTCTAATTTCTTGGTTGCGGTGTTGTGCGGTGAAAATGGTGTGTTTGATATTGCCGGGTGCGATATATCAACCGGGGAATTTTTTATCGGTCAAACGTCAAATATAATTGACGATATGGTACGTGTAAATCCGGCCGAAATAATTTACCCAGAATCTGATGCGGAAAATGAAACCATTCAACATTTACGCGACGCGTTCAAGACCACGCCAGTTTATGAAAAACTGTATCGGCGGGCCGATATTGATATGATTGTTTCGCGTGTATTTGGTGGCGCGGCCGATGGTAATGCGGCGCGGTCAAATTCGGCAATTGCATTATTGGCGGGTTACCTGTTTAATACCCAACGCGATGCGACAATTGTATTTCGTGCGCCGCATACATTTAATTCGGGACGGCAATTATTAATTGATTCGGCAACATGGAAAAGTTTGGAAATTGATGCACCAATAAACGATGGTGGTGCATGCCTGAACGATGTATTGGACAAGACACGCACCGCCGCCGGTGCGCGCAAGTTACGTTCGTATCTGCGCACATTATCGGCCGACATTAATGAAATTCGTGCACGCCAAGAACACATTGGACATTTGGTATTAAATCGCGATGTTATGGCGGCGGTTGGCGCGGCATTGGGTGCAGTACCCGATGTCGGGCGCAGTTTGTCACGTCTGATGTCGGGGCGTGGAACGCCGCGCGATATGCGTCATATTTGCGATTTTATGATTGAAATTCCACGGCTAAAAATGATGGCCGCGCGGCTGGATGAAAAAATGGCGGCCCAGGTTTCACAATTGCATTCATATGATGCGTTGGCGGCAAAATTAAAGTCGGCCATGGCGGATGAATTACCGACATTTTTCCGTGACGGTGGCGTAATACGTGACGGGTTTGATGCGGCGTTGGATAATATGCGTGGGCTGTCCCATGGGGCACGTGAAACAATTGCAGGGTTACAGTCTGAATATGCCGCTGCAACCGGAATACATACATTAAAAATTAAATATAATAACATTCTGGGATATTTTATAGAGGTTCCCAGTGCCCGCGCCGATATAATGATGCGCCCTGATTCTGGGTTTATTCATCGGCAAACAATGGCGGGAAATATGCGGTTTACAACCGAACGCCTGATTAATCTGGACAACGATGTGCGCAGTGCGGGCGAAAAATCTGCCGCGATAGAGGCCGAGATTATAAACACATTTATCAACGATATTCGTGCGGTATCAGATGGTCTGTTGAATGCGGCCGACATCTTGGCCCAGATGGACGTTTGGTACGCATTGGCCGCCGTAGCCGATGAATATTCATGGGTACGCCCAGATATCAGTGAAGACAACGCATTTGATATTACCGGTGGTCGGCACCCGGTTATTGAATATGTTTTGCGGACGCGTGGCGATAATTTTGTAAAAAATGATTGTAACCTGAACGCGCATGCAATAGCATTGCTGACCGGGCCAAATATGGCGGGTAAATCAACATATCTGCGCCAGAATGCACTGATTATCGTGTTGGCGCACTTGGGTTCATTCGTTCCGGCAACCGCGGCGCGTATTGGTATTTGTGACCAATTGTTCAGTCGTGTTGGTGCATCTGATAACCTGGCGGCGGGGCAATCAACATTCATGGTGGAAATGACTGAGACTGCCAACATCCTGCGGCGTGCCACATCGCAATCGTTTATTATATTTGATGAAATTGGGCGTGGCACCGCAACGTATGACGGTATGGCAATTGCCCAGGCGGTGTTGGAATTCCTGAATACCCTTGGGGCGCGAACATTGTTTGCAACGCATTATCATGAATTAACCGCGCACGCATCTGACATGGGTGGTGAATTAGATTGTGTTTCATGCCTGACCATTGATGTACGCGAACATAATAATGAAATAATTTTCATGCATAAAATTGTTTCGGGGGTTGCGAACCGTTCATATGGAATTCATGTTGCGAAAATGGCCGGCATGCCGGATTGTGTTGTTGCACGGGCGGCAAATGTGTTAACGGCACTGGAATCTGGCGTACAACCAAATATTGCGGAACCGGTGGGGGCACAACATGTGAATACAAACCGTAAACATATGCGTGTTTCTGAAAATCCACCAACGCGTCAAATGAATTTGTTTGGGGATTGACGGTAATGGATGGATGGGTTATTTTAGATAAAGATTCCGGCGTGTCATCACGGCATGCGGGTGCGCGTGTTGCACGAATCTTTGGTGAAAAGAAATTTGGTCATATCGGCACACTGGATCCAATGGCGTCTGGGGTATTACCAATTGCAATTGGTCGCGCAACAAAAACAATTCCGTTTGTTGAAAATGCGCATCCTGAAACAAAGGAATACCTGTTTGATGTCGTATTTGGTTTTTCAACGGATACACTGGACATAACCGGGGAAAAAAATGCCGATGGTGGGCGTGTGCCAACGATTGATGAAATACGCGATGTTTTGCCGACCTTTACCGGTGAAATTTCACAAATACCACCGGCATTTTCGGCCGTACATGTGAACGGTGTGCGTGCATATGATGCCGCCCGTCGTGGTGTTATGATTGATATTCCGCCGCGTTTGGTTACGGTTTATTTGTTGGAATGCACGGGCGAAACCAATGGCACATTTCATTTTCGTATGCGCTGTTCCCGTGGAACATATGTACGTTCAATTGCACGTGACATTGCAAAACACATTGGGACAATTGCGACGGTTTCAATGATATGCCGCACCGAATCTGGACCATTTACACTTGATTTGGCGGTAAAACTTGATTTTTTGGAAAATCTGGTTAATAATGGCACCGCGATAGATAAATATCTGTTGCCATCAGAGAATTGGCTGTGGGGCATGTCAGTCATATCTCTGACATGTGACAAAGACATTGAATTGTTTAAGAATGGTGGCTTTGTTACGATTTCGCAAGAAGACAAATGTTGCGACGATGGTGGTTTATACAAGGTTTATGCCGGGTGTGAATTTATCGGAATCGGCGTTTTCACGGATGGATTCTTGCGCCCCAAAAGAATAATATAAAACAACAAAGAGGAAAAATATAATGTCCATTACAAAAGAACAGAAAGCAGAGATAGTTCAGTCTTATAAGACAACAGATGCAGATAATGGTGGTTCGGCCGCATCCCAGGTTGCGGTTCTGACGGCGCGTATTCGTAATTTGACCGAACATATGCGTTTAAACCACAAAGATAAACATTCCAGACGCGGATTGCTGTTAATGGTTAATCGCCGCAAAAAGTTATTGGCGTATATCAAAAAACGTAACCCGATGGAATATGATATATTGATTAAGAAATTGGGATTGCGTAAATAATAAAGAAATACCGGCATTTGCCGGTATTTCTTTATTAATAAAAACATATTGCAAAAAATCGCCCAATGCGTTACAATGCGTGGCGTACAGGGAAATAAGCCGTGCACCAAAAAACCACCGTTTTTTTGGTGCACAAATTGTTTTTATAAAACCCCAGAAATCCGCCATTTTATCATCCTTTACCCGTGCACAAAAAAACGGTGGTTTTTTGGTGCATGGGGTGTGGTGTTTGGCATGTGCATTTTAACCAATGCCCACGCTGCAACGTGTAAAGCCGGGTATTGGTTGAACAATGGCGAATGTGTGGCATGTTCTGGGGAATATTATTGTCCGGGTGATGATACCATGCACAAATGCCCAAATAACGGTAAGGTACCATTGGCATATCAACCCAGCAACTCTATCATAGGTTGTGAAGATACAGTCGACGGTATCCGTTGGGTTAAAACACCAGACGAATGTATGGGTAATGAAACGTATTGTTGGGTCATTCGTAATAATAATTATTATGCGACACATGGATTTGGTTCGCAACCATGTTATTACAATCCAGAAACCGGTACATATGATTATGGTTCAACCCGGGGTTGC
>JAFUTJ010000010.1 GCA_017471445.1 Alphaproteobacteria bacterium
CATAGTCTTGTGTCATATCAACTGCGGCGGTTAATTTTATATCGCGCACATATGAAAATGGAATGGTTGTATTTGTGGTTATTAATGTATCGCTATCATCCACCCGCCAACGATTATGCACACCCCCACACGCCGCATTTGCTGGTGTTGTAAACATTTGTCCATAACCAATTTGTACACCGTCCGGTGCCGTACCACCAAATTCCCCACAATCGTATGTTACCCTATATTGTTTCGGTATACAGAACTTTACATTTTCTGGCAATTCGGCATTCGCCGAATTGGCAGTGAATAGTGAACAGAGAATAGTGAATAGCGGTAATTTGCACGCATGCCGTTCATGCAGCATATTATTATGGATTGCCACGCTATCCTGCACGACATTCTGTCGTGCGGGTAAATCATGACAAAGCGTGTTTTTATCGCGACATGTCACAGTGTTTCCCGATGCGAGTTCCCCGTCTGCAATCGGCCCCCGCAAAATGCGTTGCATTGTGTTGGTGATGTCGCGGGGTGACAGTGCGCCAGCACTGACGGGGCGGGTTGTGTTGCGAACCGTTGTGTAACCCTTCCTGGTGCTGGCGCGTCCCCCCTTCCTTTGGAGTGGAATTCCATACACATTATGGGCAACATTCTCTAAACCAGAATTCTTGCAACTGAACTCTGCATCCTGCAAACCGCACACTGTTTTCATGCTTTCTCCTTTCTTTTATTGAATAAAAATGCTGTGCAAATTTACACAGCAGGAGGCTAGAAGCTATTACAAACAGAAATAGTGCGATGCTTTCGGTATATGACATCGTCCCTCCTGCCAGAACGAATCTGATATACAGGAGATTTGTGTTGTCCAATTGTTGGACACTGTTTGTTTTACGGGCTTCTAACCCCGCCGCGAAATTCGCGTACATGCCATGCTAGCAAAAATATTATTTTATGTAAAGTTCGGGCAATGCAAATTATATGCACATATTATTTTATTTTGTCGCCATTTTCGGCGTTAAAGCGTTCCCGACCCACCGTGATAATTTTATTTGCGTATGTTGGGCGCAACTGTTTTTTTACCGATGTGCGCCAATATGCGTCGCCGTTTGATGTGTCAATTGCGTACAGGTTGCCATCTGTTGCGACAACGAACAGTGCGTTATCTGTAACAATAAAATCATGCGCAACGCCAATTGGTGTGCACCACTGTTTTGCGCCGGTTGATGCGGATATTTTACATAATGCATCGCCCAGTCCGCCCGCATAGACATACTTGCCATAAACAACGGGTGATACAACAATATCAACCAAAGACGCGCCGCCGGTCATATTGCTGGGGCGGAAAATGTCGGCAACCCATACCGCACTGCGCGTCGCGGGATTTATTTTCACCAATTCACCAGTGGACAATCCAGAATAAACAAACACACCACTGCACACCGGTGTGGCGGTTGTACGCACAGAATTCGCCGTTGGAAACCCGGCAAAGACCTTACGTTCGCCATTCCAAATATTATTTTTATCATCACGCCGGTATGGGCATTCGGTCGCCGGTTCAATATCAATGTTTTCAGCCAGTTTTGGAATACTGTCGCCACGAACGTTTACATCGCCCGAATTAAATATGTCGGTGCGTACACCGGGTAATATCGGATCATGTTTATCACATGCGACAACGGCAATCATACAAATGACAACTAAGGCAAAGCGGCGCATAAATCCCCCCGTTTTATGTTTACCGTAACATCTGCGCATTTGCAGAAATAACCGCCGGCGCATCTGAATCATCAATAATTTTATCCAACCATTTATTCGCCGCATCGCGATTGCCACCGGCCAAGTACTTCTGGGCCACGGTTAACATTGCCGAATAATAAAATGGCGATTTCTTGGTTAATGCCGGTGATAAATATTTTTCAACGTCTTCTGCCGACATTTCGTCACCGCGGGCATTTATATAGTGCATGCGTGCCAAATCACGCATATCGCGCGACGCGCCATGTTCAACCAAATGTTCCAGTTTCTTTATGTCGCCATCAATTGCATACGCCTGAAACAAGGCCAGGTCCGCATTCGCCGTACCGCCATTTTCCCCAATGGCAGCCAATGCGTTTACATCCGCCGCCGCGATTGCATTTTCGTAATTAATTGCCGCGGCAATTTTATTTGCGCGATGTGCCCGCATTCCAATTTCAACCCCGGTAACTGCAATCATTAATACAATTGCCAACGCCGCCATATGCCGCCAGTATTTTTTTACAAAGCGTACGGTTTTTTCATTATTAACCTCTTCCCATACTTCGCGATATAATGCGTCTTCGGCGTATTCTTCGCGGGTCTTTTTCGGCATTTTTACATTCTTGTTGCGTTCGGTTATTGATGCCATGAACTTTCTCCTGTTATCTTGATATATTTTATTTTACTGGTATACTATAAAAGTTATGAAAAAGCAAATCAAGAACGCTTTACCGGCCGTTACAAATACCAGTATCGTTGCTGCCCGTGGGGTCAGCGATGAAAATGGCCTGGCCCAGTATATTCAAACGGTGCAAAAAATCCCGGTATTAAGTGCCGAACAGGAATACGAATACGCAACAAACTGGGTAAAGACGCATGATGCGATTGCGGCAGAAAAATTAGTGGCCAGTCATTTACGCCTGGTCGTGTCGGTCGCATACGATTTTAAGAATTATGGTATTCCCGTGGCGGATTTAATCGCATCGGGCAATATGGGCCTGATGCAGGCGTTACAGAAATTTGACCCAGAAAAGGGATTCAGGTTTTCAACATATGCCATGTTTTGGATTCGGGCGGAAATATATGAAACAATTCTGAATAATTGGTCAATTGTAAAAATCGGAACATCGGCGAATCAAAAACGGGTTTTCTTTAATCTGGCCCGGGCAAAACGTGCATTGGGTATTATGGACAATAACCTGAACGATGATCAGACAAAGCAAATTGCAAATTATTTATCGGTACCGGAATCTGATGTATCGCGTATGGCACGCCGCGTTAATGCGCGCGACGTATCATTAAACACGCCCATGCGCGATGATACAGATGGTCGTGACATATTGTCCAATATGGCCGATGAACGCGACAGTATCGAAGAAAACGTTGAACGCATGGAATTTCGACGGCGGGGTTATGAAATGCTGCGGCGGCATTTGGCCGAATTGCCGGAACGCGACCGCGAAATATTACGGGCCAGACGACTGGCCGAACCGGCACAAACATTGGAAGCATTGGCAAAAAAATACGGCATTTCACGTGAACGTGTCCGCCAGATAGAAGAACGCGCATATAACAAATTGCGCGATGCAATTTTACAAGAATCACAGGGCTAAAAAAAATACAATGAAACAGAATATATCAATATTTGCGATTTTGTTTTTATCGTCGATTTGTGGCGCACATGCATTAGAATACAATTCTGGGAACATGACATTAAAACTTACCGGATATGGCACAGCAGGTTTTATAGAACCAGATTTTAATCAACCTGATTTTTTGGGCGATTTTCGCGCACGTGGTCAAATGAACTATGAAATGGATAACGTGCGGACATTTGGGTTGGTATATGCAATTGATGCCGCCGCATTGGATGAAGACGACTATATGCGCGAAGCATTTACTTTTTTAGAACAACGGGGACTGGGGCGTATTGAATTGGGTTTTACCGATTCTGTGGCACGAAAGTTAAGCGTCGGATTACCCGATGTTGGTGGAATGCGCGTTAATGATAAACCGTTGTTTTATAAAAAGATTCGTCCCGATGGTGCATTTATTTCTGATACAACATTAACAACCGGACGCGATGCGTTTCGGTTGAACGTCGTGTCTGCGTCAATGCGCGGTTTGCAATATGGTGCATCGGTTGCCGCGTTTGCAGATGATTATGACTATTCAATTGATGCTGGGATAAAAATTCGTCGCCCAGCGGGCAAATTAAAAACGGCGTATTCTTTTTCTGCGTCATTTACCGAAAATGTGGACGGGTTTACAACCGATGCATACACCGCACCGGTGTTTGCCGACTGGCGTGCCCAGGGTGCAATTGGTATGAATTTACAATATAACAGTTGGATTTTGGGCATGAACGTACGCGCGATATACGATGAAAACCCGGTTGGAATTGTATCGGATGGTATATCGGCCGGCACCGGTATCAGTTATGATTTATTAAAATACAGTGTTTCTTTATCATATATCTTTTCCGACACCGGTATTTGGGATTCCGACACTGACAATTACGACGCACATACCGTTATTGGTTCTTTTCGGTATAAATACAGCAGTGATGTTGATTTCTGGCTGTCCTTGGGGATGACAACAGATACGCCATTTGTATCGGTTGCATTGCGATTGAATTTTTAGTGTGATATATCGATACGTTGTTTATTTGTGTAAATATACCGGCAAACGCGTTATTTACGGTACCTTTTTTATCACGATATGGGGGGTATATTATCGCCGGTATTTTCACCCAACATACACATACCCGCCGCATCAAACGCCATAAACATATGATGCGACGAATCAATAACATGAAATTTTTTATATGGGCTGCGCAATGCATGGCATACAAAATAAAAAAATGCCGCATACGCGGCAAAATATATTTTTATGGACACTGTTCTAATTGATTCAGAACATTCTGAACATCGTTGTTTATCGAAACTGTTGACACGCGCCCCAGGCCATCGGTATACGTATAATGGAACTTTTGATTTGCAAATTCTGGCATTGCGTCATACGCCTGAACAAATGGGGCCAGCATTGCCGTAAACCATTGCCGTCCACGGCACAGGCAACCATTGCGAACATCGGCCGCAACAACCGCCGTTGACGTATTTGGGTATTTAGAATCTAATTCTTCGTCTGTCATCATCAGACAACGCGTTCCCAATCCATAGAAATTTGCATCATCGGCCATAAATTTATAAACCAATCCGTCCGATGCCCCCGCGCGTTTTAGTGAATAAACCATCCCGTCGGTACAGCATGCACGTGATGCATTCATTAACATTTTATACCGTGCGACCAATGGTGCCGCCGCCGAATGTGTGGCATCAATATTACCAATGTACCGGGCCGCAGAAATAAAATCAGCCATATTTGCGTTACGTATTTGACTGCTGCGCGGTGCAACGATTTCACGCATAACAGGTTTACGCCGCCATATTTCACATTCATCATCGGTATCAAATGGACACCCATCATCGGTACCAAATGTTGCACGCACAATTTCAGACATATCTTGTTGAACATATTCATGACGTGGTGCGAAAATCGCATCATCTGTCCACAGATTTTCTGTTGGTCGCTGCGGCGATAATAATTCTTCGACACGCGCCCGTGTTGCCGCGGCATCGGCCATGTTTTGATTATACAGTGCAATTGCGTCATCGGTATATAATTCTGGTAATGGTTCCAAGAACCAATCACTGAAATCTTTGTCATATGGATTTGCAATTGAATCATCCCATATTGGTATACCAGTGTGCCAGTCAACCGTTTTATCATATGCACGAGATTTATATTTACCATGCGTTCCATCCCACAGGGCCGGACGTGAATCATGTTCAATTGGCTTTACACTGAATAACTTTACCGAACGCGTCGGAATATTTGTTGGGTAAATATATTTTTGCGAAACCGCCGCATCATCAACAATCGGCGCCAATGGTACAATCGCCGCATTCATATCGGACACCGCCGGGCGCATTGGTTCAATATCGCATGCGCCATCGGTACAATCCGACGCATGCGCCGCCATGGCAAACGCAACAATCATTACAGACGACAAGAACTTAATACATCTCATAATGATGTAATTTTATCATAAAAACCCACATTATAAAACATAATTTTGCAGTTGTTATTCAATAATAATTATGTTTATAGTGTGAATGTATTCACACCCAAGGGAGAAAACAAGCATGAACAAATTATCTATATTCGCAATAATCGCCACGATTGCAATACCGGTTATGGCCGATGAAACACCAAAAACCGATACAACCACTGAAACCGAATCTATCGCTGCACAATATGGCACCAATGACACAGATATATCGGCGCAGTTAACCCAGATTCAAGAACAATTAACACAAATGCAATCTGATATTTCGGCGCAACGCGAAACATTAATGGCGCAACAAACACCAAACGCGCCAGAAACACAAGATGATAATGTTACATATTCTGTGAAATCAAATTCAGAAATTCATTTCCCACATGGCATGCAAATTGGCGTTGGGTTATCGGCAACATCGGGGTTGAATGGTTTTGTTGGGTATGCGAATAAGAAATTTGATTCATTTTGGTGGAAACGCGTTGGTATACGCTTTGACTTTGCAACGACAAAACCATTAAAGTCCATGATTAACCGTGTTATTGATAATGCAATGGGTGACGATGGGGTTGATATTGGTGATAATTTAACCATCAATGATGGCGCGTTAAAGGCGCATCATTTTGCCGCAATGGTTGATATATACCCATTTGGCGATACATGGTTCCTGGGTGGATGGCGCGTTTCGGGTGGTTATTACATGGGAAAAATGGACTTATCGGCAAACCTGGCCGGGCATGTTGACGGTGTGCCGGGTGCCGCAACCGAATTTAAGTTAATGGACACAACATATCGTTACAATGGTGGCGATATAACCGGCACCGCACATGCAAAATGGAATTTTCATGGGCCGTACGTTGGCACAGGATTTGATTTAGGACTGTTTGCCGGTATCAAGATTTACATGGATGCAGGTGTTGTATTCACAAACCGTGCCGCCGAATTATCATTGGATGTTCCGTTAACCGATAAATTACAGGTATGGGATGGTACCACATGGCAAAATGTTGATAATCCGACGTTGCAATCGGCGTTTGATGATGCAAAATGCGACGCATTGGCCGATGCAAATGACGAATTAAATGACTATAAATTCTATCCTATGATAAAAATCGGACTGATGTATCGTTTTTAATAAAAATACAATCGCCCGCAGAAACATGCGGGCGGTTTAATTTTACGGCGTTGAACGTTTTGATTTTATTTTATATCTTATTTCACGGAATGTATCTTTTGCCTTGTCATAATTACTTTTTGCATTTGATAGCAATTGTTCGCCGTCTTTTACAACCTGGGTTCCGAATGATGTATCAATACTGCCCCCCAGGTTTTTGGCGATTTCTTGCCCCTTGTACGCAATATATGCAATCAATGCCCCAGTCAACATCAATGTTATAAATCCGCCACTTTCCACGCTGGGGACGTCGCCCAATAAATTTGCATCAATTGCACCCGCCATTAATGCGCCACACAATCCAATAACAACAGACAATGATACAAAATATATTGTTGCGTTTATAAAACGCATTACCTGTTTTTCAAGTTTTTCCGTCTTGAATAACCCCAAGAAACCATTATAAATATTACCTGCGATTCCCTTGTACGACGTTTTATTTGTTGTTTCGGCAATTGCGGTAAATGGCAACATTAACACCGCCAAGAATAAATCGGCAATAACACCAAATGCCGTAACAGAAAATTTCCATAACAAAAACCCGAACAGAATTATACACGCCACCCCGGCAACGAATGTAAACGCACTGTGCCCAATTCCGGCAACCATCCAATGCCAACCGGCGGCAATTCCAGTTGCCGCCAATGCAGTCATACGCGACGGTACGCACATTATATCGGCGGCATTTGATGCATCAATCATTATGTCCGAACTGGCGTGAATGCGTGCATATTCGTGTATTGCATTACATGTATCGGGTAACGTTGTGCCGATTGTTACGGTTATTGCGTTTAATATCACATCTGATAAATATGCACCGATTGTAATTATTGGCCCAACAATCATCATAAACACCCGCGCCAACCCAAATTCCAAAATGGCAATCCATATTGCCATAATTGCGCCTTTTTTAACAAGTTCTGTGACCAATTTTTTTACATCTGATGTCGTGGTCATCATGTTGTACGTTTCCATAAAAATCCAGAATGCATATGCAATAATCATGAATATTATCGCGAACCGAACCAATACAGAATCCAATACATGTGCAACAAATGATAATGCATTTATAAACGCCAAACCAATACGCGCATCAATCGGTACCCCATCATGAACCAGCGGGTTTTCATCACCCGATGGGAAAAAGTTTTCCAAATCATTTTTCAGGTTCCCAATTACTTCGGCGCGGTTATGTTCGGTTGCCCATGTGCCGTAATCACCAATATCACCAACCACATTAGATATTGGTTCACATTGCGCCGCAATCGGTATTACAGCAATAAACATTACAACAAATATTCGCGATAAAAATGTCTTTACGTATTGAATCATGCTATTTTTTACCCAAGGCTTTGGTTATACCACCGAATATTTTATTTGGTAATGACCATGCGGTTTTTCCGAAATCTTTGACCCATGCACCAAAGTCAAATTGTTCTTTGCCGCCGACGTTTAATATTTTATCAACGCGTGGTGACACCGCATAGAAATACAGTACAAAAATCCCAATCATCATCATTATGAAATCCCAACCATTTGACATAAAGTCAAACGCACCCGGGTATACGCGTTCCACCGCCATTTTACGCGCGTTAAAGCAATCGCGGAATTTGTCGCCATCCATTTCACCATCGACCAGTGCAACCTGCTCGCATTCGGTAAACACGGTTATAACCGATTGTGTTTTTGCGTCTGGGTTTTCCGGTGACATTCCAATCAACGGGGGTAAAATCGCACTGAAACCATCGCGCGGCCCAGGAAAATATTCATCGGCCGCGAATGAAACAGCCGCAAAAATAATGACCGTCTTTAATGTTATACCAACAATCTGAACAGCCGACTTTACAACCATATCAAATGCCTGGGGTAATAATCCAGATGCCATTTTCCAAACCGGTTCAAACGCGGCGGCGGCAATTAAAAATGGCAAGAATATTATTATAAATATCAACTTGAACACGACCGACAAAATCTGGAAAAACAAGTTAAAGCCGATAATCAAAAACATTAATACCAACCCCAGTCCGGCAACCCATGTAAACGCGCCCCCGCCCAGGCCCATCCACGCATAATTCATTAATGAAAAACCACCCGCCGCCCCGGCCAGCATAACCGAATTTACATTTCCCATAACACACATAAATGGTGACATTATCGGATTTAATATATCATTTGTATCGGTCTGTTCCAACGCGTTGCACGTCGCCGCGGTATTAACAGCACTGGCCGCCATTGATAATTCGGCCCCAACATACATAACGGGTCTGATTGTTATATTTGCAACCGTGCGCAGTGCATTTGTCCCCCCCATCCCCAGCGCACCAATTAATGCACCACAAATCATAACACGTGCACCCTGACGCCAAACCTTGTCAAACCAGGCCTGGAATTCCAATTTTTTTTCTGATGTGTCCAGGTTCGCCGTCTTTTTTGTTGCATCAAACAGGTATTGTGCAGTATATATAAACAGAAATATTCCAAAACCAATTGCCATTAAAATCCATAAATTTCCGACAATTGCGTTCCAAAACATTTCTGTACCACGACCAATAATCCCGAACAGTTCACGAATATACCCACACAGGAAACAACCGTTTGCATTTGCAATATCGCCATCGGTTGCGCCAATTGCGTTCAAGAAACCATCAACACTGGTGTATGTCAGCGATGCCCCACCAATCGATGACGATAAATACCAAATACCCAACCCCAGGGCAATACCACCCATGATTAATCGTATTGCAATGGCAATCAGTTTCATCTTCATTTTTTGCCACCACTTGCTATTGTTTTTATACCGCGTTTGACATTATCAACAACATTTTCACCAAGTTGCATAACATTGTCAGCCAATTCTTCACTTAACCCGTTTTCAGACCCAACATTAAACGCATTCAAAACCATTTGTGTTACCTTGGGTATTTGAGAATACACAAAGTCTAATACATATACCAACACAACCGCCTGAATCAATGTAATCGCCCCCAGATTTGTTTCATCTAAATCGGCGGCAAATACATTACCACTTAATATCAAATCCATTAAATCCGCAGTTGATGCACCCGGCACAGAAAAGAATTTCGCCAACACAACAATTATTATAGTGTATGTAATTGTTGCCGCAGCCAATGCAATAATCGCATTAATTAATTTTTTTATTTGACCTGTCCCCAAATTTTTCCCAAGCCCAGACATCCATGATGGGACACCGTCGGCATTCTTGAATGACACCATCATTAAAGACACCGGAAAAAAGAACGCAAAGAATGTCATTGCAATAATTATATCTGCGAAATAACAACAGAAACGAAAGAATAATTTTGCAAATCCCCATAATAAACTTAATCCCACAAAAAACAATATAATGTGTTTAATCAGTGCACCAATCCCCAGCAATGCCGACCATGTAAACGCACTGTCCATTACGGCAATGCCCAATTTCATATATGCCTGAAATTGGGTTATTGTTGTTTTCATCAATAATATTATGCTGTCGCGTAAATCTTTGCGAAAGAAACCGGTATCGTCCATGGGTTCTGGGACATATGTAACCGCAGCATTAACGGCATCTGGGGTGGTTTTTATCATTGATTGTGAATATATTGTCGCAATTGTTGCAACCGGTTCAAACGTAACCTGGGATACAAGGCGCGGAACCATAATCCCACCACCCAATAAAGTCAATGCCACCAACGAATTTATCATTACTGGGCGAATTGATTTTGTAAACCATGGGTCTGGGGAATCGCTTTTCATATTTTTCCATACGGCATTTATCACAAAGAACGCAAATAACACACAAAATAGAATCATACACGCAATTACAAATTTATTGTACACCGCCGCCGCAGATGTTGAAACAATGCGAAACAGACGGTCAAATACCGGGCAACCCCAACATTGCACTGTATTATCAATTAAATTGTTTAATACACCGTTCATTATTTCCGTTTTCTGAATATGTTACGCGCCTTGGATACCATTGTTGCCCAATCTGTTTTCGCGTTTTTATTCAAATCGCCCATTCCCGAACCAACATAGGCGTCTAATTGTTCGCGTGTTAACTGAAATATCTTAAACATTAAATAAAATGTCAAAATCCCAGACAACCATAATATTGAATGTCCACCAAATCCAATTGCACCATTTGCAATCGTCGGCACATTACTGTGCGCAGAACCACCTGCGGCAACACTAAAAACAGATGTATTCCATTGAAACAACGCCTTTACAACGGCGACATTTATCGTCATTATAAATGCACACGCAATCATTGTTATTATTAATTGCTGTAACGCCTTAATCACACCGTCAAATGCAGGCATTATGTCCATCCACTTATCGCTGGGCTTTACAACATATGTCAGTACGCTGAATGGGTACAAAACCAAAGACATACCAAAGTTAAATATTCCCTGAATCACCAACATTGCCATGAATAAATTGCTGGCTACGAATGTGAATACCAATAATATTCCCGTAACTAAATTCATAAAATCTTCGCCGCCGTGCGGAACCAATGTAATTAACCCACGCAGCCCACGTGTAATAAACTCAAAACCACGTTCAATAACGCGATTGTTTGCACGCGATAAATCTGATACCGGCTGAATCAAAAAATCACACGACGACGGTGATATCCATTCTTTTGCAATAATGTCTGGGGGACATTCGACTGTGCGCGATTGTGTACCAGAATCGTTAATTGTTTCTGTTATTGCGTGTGTATATAATGCCCCAATTTGTAAAAATGGATTAATTAGCCAATTTGTCATATATACCGGCTTAATCGGCAACAGAACCGTAACCGCAATAATTGCACGTATACATGGGCGCAGTGCCCCCTGGGCAATTGTCATGCCGTCGGTACCCGCCGATAAATCGCCACCACCCGAAAATCCAAAAAATGATACCCATATTTTTGGAAAGAATAGTTTTAATCCATATGTGGCCAATGAAATTGCCAAAAATCCCCAAACCAACACATATATTATGCCGGTACCACCGCCAACAAAAAAATCATACCCGGCTGTGGCAACCGACATTAACGCATCCAGCACCAATGGCACAAACGGCGACAAATCCAGTTTCTGGGCCAAACTGTCTGCGAACGATACACCCGGCATCACGCACATTGCCGCGGAACATGCAAACAATATAAAGTTATTTTTTCGCAACATTCTCTTAATATACTTGCATTCAATTATATCACAATGCGACAAATTATGATATAGTTAAAGATATAAATTATGTCGCGATTAAAGAAATTTTTAATTGTTTTTATGTCTTTTATGCCATTTGCCGCCGGGGCATTGGCACCGGTTGTTGTGGCCCTGGTTGGTGGGATTGCCGCAATTGCCGGTTTTTCAATATATCGTACGAATTTTCCGGTTGATATGGCCGGGGCATTAAAATTCTTTTCAACATGTTGGTCGTGCCACATGTTTTCAGATGTAATGGCCGTAATGTCAAATGCAATTCCCGGTGTGTATCATGCGATTGGATTGACGGTAATACCATTCGCCGCAGGATTAACCGCCGTATGGTTTGCATGGAAATTATTAAGCGGTTATTTTAATCAAAAAATTGACGACCCATGGAACACCGCCGGCAGTTTTGGAACCATGCTGATAAAACTGACATTTGTCAGCGCATTGTTAATGGCACCATTACCACGCATGTTAACCAGTATTGCAATTGAGCCAATATTTAACATTGGTCTGTCAATTAATCACGTGGTTGGTGATACCGAAAACTTTAATACATGTGTTGTTGCAACCGCAATTGCCGACCAAACCAGTATTGATTCACACAGTGCATCCCGTGGGGCATTTTCACCAAAATTGCGGCACAATTTGGCATGCGAATTGGCCGATATACATAAAATAACTGCATTGGGAATGACAACCGGTTGGACCATGTTGAATATGGCATTTGATTCGCAATATATGCATAAAATTATTTTTGGAATACCAATTTTTCCAAATGTGCCAGTATTCTTTGCAGGATTGACGGTGCTGGCTTTGTTTTTTATGGCATTGTTGCCGATACCAATGTATTTCTTGGAAACATTTATAAAATTATCGCTGGATTTGATAATGTTACCGTTGATGTTATTGTCTTGGTTATTCCAAGATTGGAAAATATTCCCACAAGGCAAGAAAAATATACGCAAAATTATTGATGATGTGGTTCAAGGAACGGTTGGAATCGCAATGACGTGCGTTATGTTAATATTTATGTTGATGTTCTTGGATGCGGTTGCGGGTGGATGGAACAACACAGGCGGTTTGTTGACAGCCATTGAACAAAACGATTCGTCGATATTAATGGACGGATTGATGATGCAAAACGACAGTTTGGTCACAATGATATTAATGGGATTATTCTTTTTCATGTTTATGTCCATGATTCCTGCACTGGTCAAGACATTCTTTAATGTTCAGGTATCTGACGAATTTTATAATACTGCAAAAAAGAACATTAATGGGATTCGCGAAAATGTGAATAAATGGCGGGCCGCGTTAAAAAAATAAAAAATCAAGTCCTTTATTTAACCACCCCCACTTTTTTGTTCATACCGAATCTGATATAATTCATACCGATGACAACGTTTCCGATTCTTTATTGGCCACATGCCACAACCGATACCCCAGATTATCAACTGGCGCGCAAGGTCATAAATAACGCAACTGGTATAATGCCGGACGTTATAATGGGCGATTTGAACCTGGCCGAAATATTTGCCGAAAACAAAGATGCCGCGGTGTATTATCCGGTATTTTGCGAATCAACCGGTTGGTGGGGCGAATTATTGGGTGCAGATGCCGTTGTAACTGATAAATTGATTATTTCCCCAGAATGTCAGGTTATGGTCATTCGCAATTGCAAAAATGCGTCAACGCGCGGGGCGAATCAATTACTGGCGGCGGAAATTTACCCGGCCAGTGGTTTTTTCAAGAAAATGAATTCATCAATCGCAACCGTTGCAGACATGTTGGCCACCGACGCAGGAACAATACTGGCTTTATTTTCTGGCAAGAATCAATCACAATTTGTAAACGTCTTGGAATCCACAGGTAATTCATATCTGGGATGTATTGGCCGATACTAAATAAAAACGCGCCATTTTGGCGCATTTTTTAATACATTGTTTGCAATATATGTTTATTTTTGTCCAATGACGATAGCATTTTTCCGGAACCAACCGCAACACATGCCATCGGGTTATCAACCAAAAACGCAGGCAGCCCCGTCGCCGCACGGATTGCCGCATCCAGTCCGCGCAACAATGAACCGCCCCCCGTCATTGCGATACCTAAATCGGCAATATCAGCCGACAGTTCCGGTGGCGTTAATTCCAATGCCTGGCGCACAGTATTTACGATTTTTGACACGGTCTGGGCCAATGCCGACGCAATTTGCGATTCGGTTATAACCGTTTCACGTGGCGTTCCAGACAATAAATCGCGCCCCTTTATTTTCATGGTCAATTCATTTGCCTTGTCCTTTGGCGAAATGGCGGTGCCAATTTTCTTTTTAATTTCTTCGGCGGTGTTTTCCCCAATCAACAGGTTTTTGTTTTTACGAACAAATTCAATTATATCCAAATCCATCTGGTCGCCTGCGGTACGAACCGCGTTTGAATATACAATCCCCCCCAGGGACATGACCGCAACCTCGGTCGTGCCGCCACCAATGTCCAACACCATTGAACCAACCGGTTTTTCCACTGGCAATCCCGCCCCAATTGCGGCGGCGGTTGATTCTTCGACAATGTATACTTTGCGCGCGCCGGCGGCATCGGCCGCTTCCTGAATGGCGCGACGTTCAACCTGGGTTGCACATGACGGAACGCATATAATAATTAATGGCGCGGCCAACGGGCTTTTATGATGAACCTTGCGAATAAAGTATTTTATCATTTCTTCGGCAACCTCAAAATCCGCGATTACGCCATCACGTAATGGACGCACCGCACTGATTGTGCCGGGCGTACGACCGAACATCTGTTTTGCATCAGTTCCAACGGCCAAGATTTCTTTACGCCCCAGTAATCTGTTTTCCGCAACGGCAACAACCGACGGTTCGTTCAGTACGATTCCGCGTCCCTTGACATAAATCAGCGTATTCGCCGTACCTAAATCAATTGCCATATCTGCGGAAAAGAATTTCATCAGCCAATTATACATATGTGCCCCCTGGGGTTAATATCGCTTTGCACTATAAAGCCTGAATGGCGAAAAATCAAGCACCCGAATAAAATTCATGCTTTTTTATTTGATTATTAATATATTTTGATATTATACGCATTGCTATGAAAAGAAATACGATAAAAAAACATGATGATTTTAAGATGACGGATGCCAACCCGTCGGCGCGCAGTCTGTTTTTCACCGTTCGGGCAAAACCAACACTGTTCCCAGGTGATGCGCGTTATGGTGTTGTCGCGATAAAGCGGATTTTTCGCCTGGCGATTCGCAGAAATCGGGCAAAACGCCTGTTGCGCGATTGGATTGCACCATTTGAATCGATGTTAAGCCCGGGTATGGATTACGTATTTATTGCGCGTCCGGAAATTTTAACCGCATCGCGGGACGAAGGACGCTGGGCAATGTACAAGGCGTTACGGTATATCTTAAAACATGACTGGGGCACGGGTAATGCCGCATAATAAACGTGTGCAAATTCCAATTCGCATTGCAAATGCATTGATAAAATTCTATCAAAATGCAATTTCGCCATTCACAGGTGGCCGGGCGACATGCCGTTTTACCCCAACGTGCAGTGAATATACCCGCATTGCAATTTCGCGTTACGGAATATATCGCGGTGTAAAAATGGGCATGCGTCGCATTGCACGATGTCGACCAGGTGGCGGTTATGGGTATGACCCTGTGCCTTGACAAGCGTCGCGAATATGATAGAATTTCATAGATATGCGATATTATTTATAATAATTAAAAAGGATTAACATTATGTCTTTTCGCGCAACTGTTGAATCCATGTCCAAGGTTATGGACGATATGGGTATTACAGAGTTAGATTTGGAACGCCAGTTTTTATTTGGTCTGTATCGAAAACACATTCATTTATCAAAGCAACAGATGGCGGCTGTTATGCCAAATCTGCCGGTGGCAGATGCCAAAAACACCACCAGTGAACATGCCGATGCACCAATATCTGGGTATGCGTTAAAATCGCCAATGGTCGGTGTTGTGTACCTGGCATCGGAACCGGGCGCAAAACCGTTTGTTACGGTTGGCGCAACAATTCACGCCGGTGACACCGTCGCATTAGTAGAGGCGATGAAAACGTTTAACCCGATTAAATCTGACAAAGACGGCGTAGTCAAAGAAATATTGGTAACAGACGGCGCGGCTGTTGAATTTGACCAACCATTGATTATTGTTGAATAAGAATAAAATAAATGCCAAAAATAAAGAAAGTTTTAATTGCCAACCGCGGTGAAATTGCACTGCGCATTATTCGCGCATGTCGTGATATGGGTATACGTACGGTTGCGGTATATTCAACCGCCGATAAAACGGCAATGCATGTACAATTGGCCGATGAATCGGTTTGTATTGGGCCGGCATCTGCACGTGATTCATATTTGAATGAATCTGCAATTTTGACTGCGGCATTGCTGACCAATGCAGATGCGATTCACCCGGGCTATGGTTTCTTGTCAGAACGCGCCGATTTCGCGCAAAAGGTTACCAATCATGGCCTGATTTGGATTGGGCCAGATGCGGAAATGATTGAACGCATGGGGAACAAGGTTAATGCGAAACAAACGGCAATTGAATGCGGTTTGCCGGTTGTGCCGGGGTCTGATGGTGCAATCACGTCATTGGAACACGCAATTGAAACCGCCGAAAAAATCGGTTATCCCGTCATGTTAAAGGCCGCCGCCGGTGGTGGTGGGCGTGGTATGCGCCCGGTTATGGATCCAACCCAAATGAAGGAAGCGTATCAATTAACACGCAATGAATCAAAAACTGCATTCGGTGATGATACACTGTATATGGAAAAGTTATTGTTGCACCCGCGCCATATTGAATTTCAGGTACTGGGGGACAAACACGGTAATGTTGTGATATTTGGCGAACGCGACTGTTCATTACAACGTAAAAATCAAAAGGTTATGGAAGAATGCCCGGCCGCGGCACTGACCCAGAAACAACGCGACGATATGATTGAAATATGCAAATCGGCCGCGAAAAAAATGGGGTATACCAGTGTTGGCACTTTTGAGTTTATGTTCGAAGATGGCAAATTCTATTTCTTGGAAATGAATACACGCCTGCAGGTTGAACATCCGGTAACAGAAATGGTCTATGGCGTTGATTTGGTTCGTGAACAAATTCGCGTTGCCGCCGGTGAAAAATTGGGTTATACCCAATCAAATGTTATTCCACATGGGCACGCAATTGAATTTCGTATTAATGCCGAAGACCCAGAAACATTTGTTCCAAACCCGGGCAAAATAACAATGTATGCCCCGTCGGGTGGTATGGGCGTTCGCGTGGACAGTGCGGTTTACACCGGCTATACAATTCCCCCGACATACGATTCAATGATTGCAAAGTTAATCGTATACGCACAGAATCGCCCGGCATGTATAATGCGCGCGGCACGTGCGTTGGACGAATTTGTTATCGAAGGAATAAAAACCACAATCCCGTTACAGCAACGGTTGCTAAACAATCGTGATGTAAAGCAATTGAACTTTGATAATCATTGGCTGGAAAATTATCTAAAAAAACCAGAATAAAATGTCCGCACCCGAATATCGGGTGTGTTTTTATATTCAATTTTTTATTTTACCGTATGGCAATGCCATATGGGCGTCACAGCCCATCAAAAAGTATTCACGTAATGACCAATTTTATATTTTTGATTGTTTTTGATGGATTTATACTTAATACATATACCAACGAATGCGCACAATACCAGACACGGCATACGGGTCAACAATGGGAAATTAATCCCAACAAATTAGAAAACATTTATTACCGATTAATATTATAAAAAACGCCGAATAATTTCGGCGTATTATTATTTATTGTGTTATAAAACGTTTATATACACGTTCATTTACCTTGGTTGGGTATTTACGCATCAAAAACGCATTATAGTCATCTGATAACTGGCGCATTGCCATTGTTTCCAATTCGGTACGAACTTCGGCCATTTTTTTCGTATCAATCGTCGGCGAACTTTCAGAACGCACCGCCAACACATAGAATGCATCGTCTGATTCAACAATTGTATTTGTTCCAACCGCATTATTAAATGCCGCAACCAATACATTTGTTGGCGCACCATTTGTACGTGTTACGTCCGCATGTACAGATTTTGACATTTCTTTGCCATCGTTCAGATTTACCAAAATTTCATTTGCATTAACATATGCCATGCGGCGCGCGGCATCACGTGCCCATGCATCGGCCAATGTTGATTTAACATCGTCAAATTCCGCATTGTGTTCTGGTATTACTTTATCAACACGAACGATTATAAACCCATGTTTTGTTTCAATCAGTTCACTTTCCGCACCTTCGTCCATACGGAAAATGCGTGCAATCATTTTATCGTCCAGGTTTTCATCCGCCGGGCGGTGTGCCATGTCAAATGCATTAACCTGAACATGTTTTGCATTATTGTTTTTCGCCGCCGTTGACATTGATTCGCCCGCGATTATGTCATCTTCAACTTTTACGGCAATATCGTAACCTGTGCCATAACTGTCCGGCTTGTCCATTTCTGCCGGAACCAAGACATATGAAACACTGCGCATTTCGGCAACCGTGTGCGGATTTTGCGCATAGAATGTTTTCAGGTCTTCTTCGGTTGGCTTTCCCACCGTGAAATCCGAAAAACGTACCGTTGCATATTCAATGTTGCGTGTTGCATACCGTGCATTATATAGCGCATCCGCCGCAAATTGTGGTGTCTTCATCGGCACAGAAATCGGCCCCAGAACCATTGAACGCAAAACCTGGTTCCGCAAGACGGCGGCAAAATCCGCCTCGGAATACCCAGATGCGTTCAGCACAGAATCAAACTGTAATGTTGAAAATGCACCATTTATCTGAAATTCCGGAAATTCACGTATTTCACGTGCAATTGCATTATCAGACACCACAAACCCCAGGTCATGCGCACGATTCTGGGCCATTTGTTGTGTGGTTAGTTGTGTTAAAATTTTCGTCTGAAATGCAGATGACGCATCTTGGTCGGCATAAATGGCACGCATTTCTTCACGCGTCATACGGGCCAGTTCACGCGACTTTTCGGCATTGAATTGATTAACACTGATTGATTGGCCACCAACACGAACCAATGTGGTATCACTGTATCCGCCGCCAAAAATCCATTCTGCAACACCCCATCCAATAAAAGAAAAGGCCAATATTGTGATTAAAATCTTTGCAACTGGTTTATCGGCCGCATTACGTAAATATTCTAGCATTTGTTCTCCTTTTGCGTTACCATAGCAAAACAATTGACAAAAAATCAATAAAAAAAGGGGAAAATCAGATGAAAATAATCGCTGGAAATTGGAAGATGAATGGAACGCGTGCGGCGTTGGATGAAATGATTACGGCATTGGGAAATGTTGATACAAAAAATCGCATGATTTTATGCGTTCCGTTTACAATGTTACGCCCGGTAAATGGTGCTGTGAAAATAGGGGCCCAAGACATCAGCAGCCACGATCACGGCGCATACACCGGCGAAATATCGGGCGGAATGTTGACCGATGCGGGGGCATCGTATGTAATTGTTGGGCACAGCGAACGCCGCGCATATCACAATGAATCAAACGCCGATGTATGCGCCAAGGCAACGGCGGCGTTACAGGCCGGTCTGGTGCCAATCATATGCGTTGGTGAAACAATGGATGAAAAAAACGCAGATCGCACCATGGAAATAATTGAACATGGTGTTCGTGAATCTGTACCACAATCTGGCGGGGACGTTATTGTTGCGTACGAACCACGCTGGGCAATCGGGGCAGGGTTGACACCATCTGATGACGAAATCGCATCGGCCCATACGTTGATTGCGAATACACTGGCCGATATGGGGCGCGGCGGAACACCTGTGCTGTATGGTGCATCGGTAAAGGGTAATAATGCTGCGCAGATTATGGCAATTGACCACGTAGACGGTGTATTAGTTGGTGGCGCATCCTTGAAACCAGACGATTTCATACCTATAATAACCAGTGTTAAATAAAAAAACAGCAGGTATATCAGTATGAATGAAAACATTGTTGAAAATGAAAAAGTGTCTGTTGTCGATACCGAATCTGTATCGCCCCCAGAAAACACACCGTCGGTTGATGAATTAAATGCAAAAATCGCCGAATTAAACGATAAATATTTACGCATGGCGGCGGAACTGGAAAACACGCGGCGACGTGCCACGTTGGATTCTGATGCCGCCGCGCGCAATCGCGCAATGGGTGTTGCACGGCATTTCTTGCCGGTAATTGATGCAATCGCCGCGGCAATGGAACACACACCGGGCGATGATGGCATTATTGCAATGTCACGCGCAATGGATGCAGCATTAACCCAAATTGGCATTGTAAAAATTGAAACGGTTGGAAAAATGCTAAATCCGCAATTTCATAACGCGATTCAGGCGATTGATGCCCCAGAAACAGACGAAAAAAAAAGCGAACCAAACACCATTGTACAAGAAATGCAATCGGGATACATGTTTGGCGATACGGTTTTACGACCGGCAATGGTTATTGTTGCAAAATAAAAACACCGCCATGTGGCGGTGTTTTATCATAAAAAAATCCAAAACATCCGGTGGAAAGAATACCAAAAAAAACCGATAAAAAAATCACCCATGCCAAATGCATGGGCGAACACCAGAATCATTTATGTATTTGCTATAACTCAACCTTGCCATTACTGGCCACCAGGTCTGAATCCATTGTTATTTTACCGCCCGCCTCGCGTACGATTAATTCACCGGCGGCGATTTCTGCCCAATCCAATGGGGTGGAAACATACGCATCAAACTTACCCGCGGCAACCCATGCCAAATCCAACGCCGGACACCCGGTACAGCGAATATTCGCAACACCACGCGGTGCGGGAACATCATTTACCGAAACGGTTAAATCCGCCGGTTCTGATAAATTTGATACACGTATACGCGCCGAATGAAATGTCGAAAATACATACGCACCGGCCCCGGATTCCGCATAATACAGCCGTTCATCAATTGGCGAATAAACCAATGCGATTTTTGTTTCATCAAAACTGCGCAGTGCAAGCGATATTGCAAAATGCGAATTACCACGCACAAAATTTGCGGCCCCAGACAGCGACAGTATAAATTCATCACGCGATTCACCATCACGCGAAACGTTCGGCGTCAACAATCCCGCCGCAGGCCGAACCAATAATAAATCAGATAATATGCTTTCTTCTATTCTGGCGGCGGCCTTGGCCACAAAGTCACGCGCACCACGCAAAGACTGTTGCAGGTTTTCAACCTCTCCAAAATCGTGGCGCAAACCAATTGCTGTCCGTTGCAATGCTGCAAACATTTTGTTCAGTTCAACAGAACCCTTAATCAGCAAATCCATGCCCGCCCCCATTCAGACATAAAACAATTAGAAATTAAAGCCCGCAAATTTATTCTTGAATTCCGCGGCGCGTTGCCCTTTGTCACCGGCATTCGTGCGTTGACCCGTCCATGCAGAATGATTCAAATTATCGGTGGACAAAACCAAGTCTTTCTTTACAGACGAATACATTTTAACCGTTTTGCCGTCCGTCATTGTGACGTTGATTTCATGATATTCTGGATGAATTCCTTGTTTCATAGCATAACCCTTTTATCTTTTAGCCCCACGATTATACAATTGATTTTGACAAAAGCAAGAAATAATAGAATTTTTATGTTTTTTTAGCGAAACGGTATACCAGATTATTTGTCTTTACGTTTACGAAATTCATCCAATGACACAACACGACCATTATCTGGTACGGTGTTTGGTCGCCCGTCCAATGGTAATTCCATATCGTTATCGGCATCACCTGGGGTGGGACGCGGATGAAACGTTAACATAAAATCTGCCGATGGGTCCTTGAATTCAACCAGCGCAGAAAACGGCACACGAATAAAGAACGGCCGCCCATCAAACGTTAATTGTACACCAAATTCTTTATCAGACACGTTTAAGTTATTGTATGAATATTGCAATACAATTGTCATGATGTCTGGGTAACGCATGCGTAAAAAATCTGGCAACGACACCCCGGCATCGCGCGTCTTGAATGTTATAAAGAAATGCGCGCCATCGCCCAAACCATTAAACTGGGCATGAATCAGTGCGTCTTTGACCACAGATTTCAGTGCGTTGTCCAACAATGTTTGATAATCAATTCGTGCCATTTTATTCATTCCCTGGTTGGCACAGTATATTACTTATTTCACCATCAGCGCAAGCGACAAATACCGCATCAGGACAATCGCGAAATGTTTCTGGCTCTAAACCGGTCGCCCATACCTGGGCATCGGCCGCACCCAATTCAGAAAACAGTCGCGCCCGTGCCACCGAATCCAGGTGCGCCGCCGCTTCGTCTAATAATATCAGTGGCCGATTTCGCGTTTTTGTGTGGATTAACTTTGCATGCGCCAAAATTAAATCAATCAAAACAGTTTTTTGCTGGCCTGTGCTGGTTACGTTAGTGGGCAAATTTAATTTTTGATTAAAAACCCCAAAATCAGATTTATGTGGCCCATCCAGAACCATTTTATCACCAACCAGTGTACGATTTTCAACCAAATAACCGGTATATTCGCGTTCTGCATCACCGGCCGGGATACCACGTATTAACATCGATTCCACCATTCCGGCAACAGATACCGCCGCATCACGCAAAAAGAAATTTATTTCCCCGGCATATTGCACACGCGCCGCGGCAACCGACACAGCGGTGGCGGCAATTTGCGCATCAATTGCGTTTAACCAATTATTGTCGCGCCCATTTTTTAATGCAAATGCACGTTCTGATAACAATTTTGATAAACGTGCAACACGCCCACCATGCGCGGTATCAAAACTGGCCGCCAGACGGTCAAAAAACGCACGGCGTTCCGATGCTGTATCAACAAATAATCTGTCTTCACGCGGGGTCAGCCATACTATTCGCATGTGTGATGCCAATTGTCCAATTGTTGCCGCGTCACCATCAATCATTGCGCGGCGTGGTGCATCACCACCGGTAAAAGAAATCGAAATTTCTGTATCATCGGCCAATGTGGCGAATACGGCAAAACCACCATTGCCACCGAATCGCGCAATATCGCCCATCGCCGCACCACGCATACCATGATGCCCCCCCAGCATTGACACCGCCTCTAATATCGCGGTTTTTCCCGCACCATTGGGCCCGGTTATTATAACATTACGACGACCGTGCGTATTAATACGACACATTTTGTGGTTTCTAAAATCCGTAAGACACAGGGATGTAATCATATTAAAAACTGGAGGCCAGGGTCGGAATCGAACCGGCATACAAGGATTTGCAGTCCTCTGCATAACCACTCTGCCACCTGGCCTTTCACTTGTGCCTGGCAATACTACGCAAAAAAATATTCTAATTCAACATAAAAATGATATAATGTTCATAAAGTTTGATTTTTCTGACTAAAAAAATATTAATAGAGAGAGAATATAATTATGAAAAAAATTGCGTTTTTCCTTTGCTGGATGCCATTTGTTGCAACGGCGGCAACCAATGATTGCGCCACCCGCACAACGGTACCAGATGATGTGATGAACCTGCACCAGGTTATAAATATGGGACTGTGTCGAAACCCACAAACGGCGGCGGCGTACATGGCCGCAGAATCGGCACGTTTATCCAAGAATGCCGGGTATTCTGCATATTTGCCGGCGGTAAATGCATCGGCATCGGCTGGGCGCGATTGGAAAAACAAAGAATGGGGTGATTGGTCATATGGCGCATCGTTATCGGCGTCATGGCTGATATTTGATTTTGGTAAACGTCTGTCCGACCTGAATCAATTGGCGGCGACGTGGCGCGCAACCGGGTTTGATTATGACGAAAGTGTACAAAATTACGTATACGGCTTGATTGGGGCGTATTACAATTTGTTAAATGCAGATGCAGACGTTACCGCGGCCGAATCTTTGCGCACGGTTGCAAAAACCGCACACGACACGGCATCCAAGAAATACAAGGCCGGTTCTGTTGCACGCGCCGATGTATTAAAGGCAGAAACAACATTGGCAACACGTGAACTGGAATTGGAACGTGCAAAAAATAACCGTGAAATCGCCAAGGGAACACTGCTGACCAAAATGTCTTTTCCGGCAAACCAAGAAATAACAATTGCCGATATGCCAAAAGAATTTGGATCCGTTTCGGAAAATCGCACAATTGATGAATTATTGGCCCAAGCAAAAAAAACACGGCCTGATTTATTACGCGCAACCGCAAATAAAGATGCCGCGTGGCATCGGCGCAATGGCGCGTTCTTAAAAAATCTGCCGTCAATATCGGCGACGGGTTCAATTGGATGGAATGACGATAAAATTGATTCGTTTGCCCGGACCAGTCGCACCAGCGGCAGTATCGGTATCCGTGCATCAATGCCAATATTCGCAGGATTTGCGAACCTGTATGATTTGCGTGGTGCCCAGGTGAACTATGAACGTGCCGAAATGCAAGAACGCACCGCACGCGATAATGCCGACCTGGATGTGTTTTCTGCGTATCAGAATTACAAAACGGCACAAACAGTATTAAAGCAAACACAAACACTGTTGGAATCGGCCACGGAAAGTGAACGCGTCACATCTGGTATGTACAAGGTTGGACGTGCGACCATGCTGGATTGGCAACAGGCACAATCAGAACTGGTTGATGCACAAAAACAAAACAATGCGGCAAAATATGATGTGTTTACCAAACGCGCGGCGGTTGCACTGGCTGTGGGCGATATTCGTGCCGGTCTAGACAAAGGAGATGAAACAAATGAATAAAAATAAAAACTTAATCACACGAACCGCTGGATGGTTATGGCGTAAAAAATGGTGGATTTTAATTGCAATGGTCGTATGGATTATTTGCAGTATGTTGTTTGGTGGTAATAAATCACAACGGGCCGAATATGCCACCGCGGTTATAATGCGTGGTGACATACGCCAGGTTGTAACCGCAACCGGTGAAATACGCCCAGTAAACACAGTCAGCGTCGGTTCCCAGGTTTCTGGTACAATTGACAATTTGTATGTTGATTACAATTCCAAGGTTACAAAAGGCGAAAAACTGTTGACAATTGAACCGTCTGTATTACAGGCATCTGTTGACGAAGCCAAGGCATCGTTGGATTCTGCGGTATCACAACGCAACTATGCAAAAAATGAATACACGCGTAACAAGACATTGTACAACGCAGGTTATATTGCACGTTCTGAAATGGAACAGTCACAAACAAATTATGAACAGGCCGAATCCGCGGTTGTACGTGCACAATCACAATACGACAAGGCCGTAACAAATCTTGGGTATGCGACAATCGTTTCACCTGTTGATGGTACGATTATTTCGCGCAAGGTTGATGTTGGACAAACGGTTGCGGCATCGTTCCAAACGCCAGATTTGTTCGAAATCGCCGAAGATTTGTCAAAGATGCAAATTGAAACATCCGTGTCTGAGGCGGACATTGGTATGATTCGTGAAGGGCAAAATGTAACATTTACTGTTGATGCATACGCAAATCAAACATTCGCAGGTATGGTACGGCAAATTCGCCTGTCACCGACAACAACGTCAAATGTTGTCGTTTATACCGTTGTAATTGATGTTGATAATTCTGATTTGCGTTTAATGCCCGGAATGACCGCATTTGTTACAATTATCGTTTCTGAAAAAACAGATGTGTTGAAAACGCAAAATTCGGCATTATTGTTGCGTAACTTTGATGGCATTGTTGATAACCCGGGTGACGCAACACCGGCGACACATTTGGCGGTAATGCGTGATAAAAAAATAACCTTGATTCCGTATACCAAGGGATTGGCCACGGCAACAGAAACAGAAATAATATCTGATGAAATTCGCGATGGCGACAAATTGATAATTGGCCGCATGGGAAAATCTGGTAAATCATCCGGCAATAATAACCGACGTGGCGGAATGCGTGGGCCCGGCGGTGGTCCAATGTAATAAGAAAACAGCGCGATATTCATCGCGTTGTTTTTTTATATTCAATTTTTTTATTTTTCATTTATAATTGAACCATATGGCAATGCCATATTGGGCGTGAGAACCCATATAACGCCGTTACAAAACATAACGGAAAGTCTGCCAACCATTAACAGAATGGTTGGGGTGTGGTGAATATATTGAATAAACCACGCAATTCGTTCAGGGTATTTTTTTATTTATCAACGACAGAAAAAAATGGGGAATAATATGAAACCATTGTGTAAGATTCGGACGTTTGCGCCACGTCGCACCGGCAAATGCGCACTATACCGGTGCGGGTACACCGGATGTTGGCAACTGCCCGTGGGAATGTGATGCGGGGTTCGGTCATACATCCGACGACCGGTGTTTGCCGCTGTGTCGGATTGGTGAAACCGCAATGAATGGCATAAACATATACGCCGAAAAGCACACCAAATATGCCATGGCCGTACCACGCGGTGGCGCGACATGTTGGATTAGTGCCACACGCGACAATGGCGGGAAATTGGTTCCGGTAAATTAGTAAAAAAACATATTGCCAAAAACGCGTGAATGCGGTATGATATATGGCATACAGGGAAATAAGCCGTGCACCAAAAAACCACCGTTTTTTTGTGCACGCAATGAAAGGAGAAAAAATGCAGAAAACCAAGGTTGTTAATATAACAAAACACTGCACAAAAAAACGGTCATTTTTTTGTGCATGTGTTATTGCCGCAATAATGGTATGCGGGACCGCGAATGCCGCAGACAATAGTTCATTTTGTGAATTGGTAAAGCAATTACAAAGTGTGTTCAAGACATTGCGAACAATGGCATTTGTTGGGGCAGGTTTTATATTGGCCAAATATGGATGGGATGCAATTTCCACCAACAAAATTGGCGGGAAAGATAATATTGCCGATGGGTTAAAAGCAATTGGGGTTCCAATGATTGTCGGATTTTCATTGCTGTTCGCGATTGGCGTTATAATCGGTTTCTTGATTGACGGACATACGATTATTAATTGCCCAGAATTGACCCAAGGATGGTAATTATAGATTATACCAAAGGATAAACGAATGAGTATACGTAAAGAACACATCGTATTTGTAATAATGGTTATCGCAATATTGGCATGTGGATATATGATTGCGATATAAAAATATCAAAAAAATACCGGTAAATACCGGTATTTTTATTTAGTTAATTTTTCAACAATTTCATCTAAATGGACACGCGACGAAAACGATAAAACAATTTGCCCGCGGCCACCCCGACGCTGAACCAAACGCGCGGATGCACCGGTTGCATTGGAAATTGCGGTTTCAATTTTACGCACCGTTTGCGTATCAATCAAATTATTTACAAATGCGCGCGCATGTGTTGCACGCGTGCCATTTTTTACGCGCCGTTCGGTATCGGCAACCGATAATTTATCACGAATAATTTCATTGGCGATAATGGATGGATTATCGGCAACGGCAATTGTACGTGCGTGTGATGCCGAAATTGCGCCGCGTTCCACCATTTCTTTGACATCGGCCGGCAACGCATTTATTCGCAACATATTACGAATATAGCTGGGGGATTTTCCAATCAGACGCGACACATCCGACAATTCATAACCGCACGTGCGCATCAGGTTTTCATATGCGGCGGCCTCCTCTATCGGGTTCAGGTTTTCGCGTTGAACATTTTCAATCAACGCAATTTCCATTGCGTTTTCATTGGTCAAAGTCTTTACCAACGCCGGTATTTCGGTTAAACCGGCCAATTTGCTGGCACGCCAGCGCCGTTCACCGGCAACAATTTCATACATATACGGCCGATTCGCAACCGTGCGCAATAAAATCGGTTGTAAAACACCTTTCTCGCGTATAGAATCCGCCAATTCTGTTAATTCGGCATCCGAAAAACTCTTGCGTGGTTGGTCTGGATTCGCACCAATCTGAACCAACGGAACATGCCGAACAACGACGCGTTCGGTGCCATTCAATATTGATACATCTGGCATGGTTGCCAAATCCTGTTGTAAATCCGCCAAACCGCGTCCCAATCCAAATTTAGCCATTGTTATTTGCCCCCTGCCCTGTTCTGTTTAATAATTCGGTTGCCACACGCAAATACGCCTGGGCACCGGGCGAATTAAAGTCGTAAAACAACGCCGGTTTGCCGTGACTGGGTGCCTCGGATACGCGAACATTACGCGGCACAACCGTACGAAATACCGTATCACCAAACGCACGACGCACTTCGTTCTCAACCTGGCGTGTTTGGCCATAACGACGATCGTACATCGTCAACAAAACACCTAAAACATCCAATTCGTTATTCCATTTTTTCTGGACAACTGATATTGTGTTAATCAATTGCTGAATCCCTTCTAATGAAAAGAATTCACATTGCATCGGAATTATAACACCGTTCGATGCCGTCAATGCATTCACCGTTAAATATCCCAACGCCGGTGGACAATCCAGCAATATATAATCATAATATTCCATCACCGGCTTTAACGCATCGCGCAAACGAAATTCACGATTTTCAACATCTAACAAATCAACCTCGGCACCGGCCAGTGCGGCACTGGACGGTATTATATGCATATTTGGAACCGCAGTCGACAATATATTATCTGTGACGGTTGCAGTACCCATAATTACGCCATAAATACTCTGTTGGTGTGCACTGCGCAGAAAGCCCAGTCCGGTTCCGGCGTTACCCTGGGGATCCAAGTCAATCAACAGCACACGTTTTTTTATCGCAGCCAGCGAACAACCAATATTTATTGCCGTTGTTGTTTTGCCAACACCGCCCTTTTGATTAGAAAACGCAATTACTTTTGCCATAACAAACCTATTTCTTTACGTAAACAGAATATTAAATACAGAAACGCACGTCAAGATATTAAATTTACACACAACAAAAACAACGTAAATACAACACAATACCAACAATTTCACATGAAACTACAACTTTTTTGATATTATCGTTATAAACCCATCGCCGGTTTTTGACGGTATTAATTCATAATCAAACGAATACTTCTGATTAGCGACCGAAATTTCGTTTTCAATTTCCCGGCCTTTTAGCAAAAAAAGCCGGTAATTTGTTTTATGAACATAATCTAAAATTTTAACCAATGGCGCAAATGCACGCGCCGTATAAATCACAGAATCGCACGATTGTAAATTTGGAACAAAATCTTCAACCCGTCCATGAAATATGGCCAGATTCGACAAATCCAATTCCGTTTTTAGCGTATTCAGAAAAGCAACCTTTTTACCAATTGATTCGACGCACGTAACATTCCAACCCAATATTGCCAAAACAACACCGGGGAATCCGGCACCACTGCCCAAATCAATAATATTTACGTCATGCGGTAAAACATCGGCCAATTGCGCCGAATCGGCAATGTGACGCGTCTGAATTTCGTTTAGTGTACTTGGCGCAACCAGGTTCATTTTACCCGACCATTCGCGCAATATAGATTCGTATTTCAGAAATTTAACTTTACTATTCATGTACAACATAATATCATAATTGCTATGAAAAAGATACCCAGTTTATTTACATTTGTGGGTCTGATTGCCGTTATTACGGTAACAGGCGCATTGTTTTTTAACGCGTCACATCGTAACGATAATGTGACGCACGTTGACACACCAACAACGCGTTATGGTGCATTTCTGGCGGCACAACATGCAATGTATGTTAACGACTTTGCGCGTGCGGTCGATTTTGCAAATGTGCTGCACGATGTGGACTATTCGGTTGTAAATAATACAAAATTACTGTCTGATTTTTTAACTGGACATTTACCGGTTGGGGCCGACGCATTAAAGAACGAAAAAACGTTACCAATGCAATTAATATATGATGCGTATTTGGTACAAAATGAACGCTGGGACGAATTGTACAAGCGGCACCGTGGCGATGAATCTGCCCTGTCTGCGCCATTGCGAATCTGGGCATCCGCCGCGGTTGACCGCCGGACCGAGGTATTAAAGTTTATTGATACACTGAATACAAATGATTCATGGAAATCTTTTGCCCGCGGCCAGGTTTATACCGCGGCGAACATGACCGATGCGGCGGCGGCCGAATTTGCAAATGTTCGCCCAGATTTTATGAACATAAACGATTATATGTATATAATGTCGTTCTATGCGCACAATAATATGGACGCGGCGGCAACACGCCTGCGCGATGCGTATACGTCATTTGCAGGTGGTGTATTTATGTCCCAGTATGATAATATTCCAGACTGGTCACAATTTGCCGGATTCCAAAACCAATTGGCATTCAGTTTGATTCAGAACGTATCGCATACAAACGTTATGATGTATTCAGACCTGGCCATATTGTTATTATCGTTTGCAGAGATTACAGGCCCCACCTTTGGCCCAGACAATGCCACAACAAATTATTACAAGGGGCTGTATTTCTTTAACAATTCCGGTGATTTTGCATCGTATTTTAATAAAATTGAACGGAATAGTCCGTATTATCTGTTTGCGGGCCTGCGCATGGCAGAAAAAGATAAATCTGCGATAAAATTGCAACAGATATTGGAACAAAATCCACTGTTTACCCCGGCGGTTGCACGAATGATTGCGTATAATGTTCAGCATGGCGATAAACGTGCGGCACTGCGTACGGTAAATACAGCGATTGATAATCCCAATCTGTCCGATGCGGCACGCGCATTTTTTATAAAGGGCAGGGCGCAAATCAACTATACCTTTGGCGATTTTGACGCGGCCCAGTCTGATTTGCATGCCGCGGCGGATGTTCTGGCCATGGATGCCGATATTTTAAGCCTGCAAGCGAAAATTTGGGCGGCCCAGAACCGTGAAATTGAAAACGCGTATGATTACGCGATGGCATTGGTAAAACAGAATCCAACCGACATTGTTGCATGGGACACATTGGGGGCGGTTGTTGCCATCCGCGAAGGGCCAGCCGCGGCACTGGAAATATTGGCGCGAGTTGGTACAGTTGCAACAACGTGTTCGGCTTTGTTTGAACGCATGGGCGATTTATATGTCAAAACCGGTGAAAAACGGCTGGCACGCGATGCATACATGCGTGCAATTGAACTATCCGACGATGGTTTAACAATCCTGCCCGAATTAAACAAAAAATTAAGGAACGTAAAATGATTGCGGCTGTCATTGGGGCCGGCGCATGGGGCACTGCATTGGGCATAACAATTGCACGCGGCAGAAATGATGCGATTTTATGGTCACATGGCGGTGACATTCACCATTTTGATAATGTTGAAATACCACGAAATATACGCGTAACACGCGATATGCACGACATCCGTAACACGGACGTATGGTTTGCAGTAACGCCTGCGGCATATTTTCGCGAAACAATGATTCGGGCCCGGCCGTTCTATTCCGGTCAACCAATTATTATTTGTACCAAGGGCGCAGAACCCGACACCGGTGCATTTATGTCGGAAATTTTGCAAGATACAATACCAAATGCACCAGATATCGCCGTACTGTCGGGACCACAATTCGCGCTTGAGGTTGCGAACCAAATTCCAACCGGTTCGACAATCGCTGGCACAGAAACCGCATGCAGGGCAGGGCGCACAATGTTATCACAAATGTATCTGGAATCTTGTTCTGACATCATCGGTACCGAATTATGTGGCGTTGGGAAAAATGCAGTAGCATTAATTTCTGGGTTTACAACCGGGGCAGGGTACGGCGAAAACACACGCGCAATGATTTTTACGCGCGCATGGGGTGAAATTGTTGATTTGGGAATCGCATGTGGCGCGGAAATGCGAACGTTCTTGGGACTGGCCGGGATTGGCGATTTGTTTTTATCGGCAACATCCGATACGTCACGCAATTTTGCCGCCGGACGCGATATTGCACATGGTGTTTCCCCCACCGGCACGATAGAGGGGATAAACGCACTGGGGGCAATTTTACAACGCGCAACCAAGATGTCCACGCGTACCGATATTTTGACCGATATTGCCAATCGTATGGGATTGGCGAAATAACGCATTGCTTTACAAAAATCATAAAATTATATAGAATTGTTCTTGCACAGTATATGCACTGTGTTGGGCATAACAACCCATACAAAGTGTCCGATAAGTTTTATCGGACAGAAAGATATAGCACCAACCGTTATTCTGCGGTTGGGGTGTGGTGAATATATTGAATAAACCACGCAATTCTTTGTATTGTTGTTAAGCTCCAACCACTGCAATTCGTGCAGGGTATTTTTTATCAACGACAGAAAAAAAAGGGGGAAACAATATGAAACCATTGTGTAAGATTCGGGTGTTTGTGCCACGTCGCACTGTCAAAGTGATGTCGGTGATTTATGTACTGGCGGCGGTTGGCGGTGTCGGCACGGCCCGCGCCGCAACATGCGACGCGGGGTATTATTTGAATGCGGCGGGCGAATGCGTTGATTGCAATACCGGACTTGCCCAATGCGCCGGTGTATATTGCCCAGGTGACGATATACAACACGAATGCCCGACTATCACCCAAAAACAAAAAGAAATGTATGAAAACATGTTTGGTGATGGGGCTGTTATAACAACGCAATTGCCGAAAACCGGTTGGAATTGTGTATTAACACACAAAACAAGCAGATACAACTGCACAAATTCACTTTATGTAACAGACAGATATGGAAATCTATATTTAAATGAATCGATGTATAATTCATCAACCGGATTATACGGCGTATATAAACTATATTATCAGGCGGGGCCCGGTTACTATCTGTCGCCATATATTGGAACTTCATCTCATGTTTGGTACAATGGCGTAAAACCATGCACCAATGCACCGGCAAATGCGCACTATACCGGTGCGGGTACACCGGACAGTCCGGATGGTACGATTATGGACGCAAACGATTGCCCGTGGGAATGTGACGATGGATTCGGTCACACATCCGATGACCGGTGTTTACCATTGTGTCGGATTGGTGACACCGCAATGAATGGCATAAATATATATGCGGAAAAGCATACCAAATATGCCATGGCGGTTCCACGCGCGGGCGGCGTGTGCTGGATTAGTGCCACACGGGGGCAGGGCGGTAAATTGGTACCAACCAATTAAGTGAATGGTTAATAGTGAACAGTGAATAAGTATTTGCACACGTCGCATGGATAATTCCATACGGGAATTCATGCTATTTACTATACACTTTTCACTATTCACGAAAAATGCGGCTATCGCCGCATGTTGTTATTTTTCATCTTCCTTGGTACGTGTGATAGTATTCTTTATTGGGTCAACAATTGCAGATTTTGCACTGTCCAGCGTTCGGATTAATGCACGACGTATTTTACCCGATATTGTCATCGGCAGACTGTCTACGAATTCAATTACACGTGGGCATTTATATGTTGCCGTACGCGATTTAACATGGTCTTGTAATTGGCGCACCAAAACATCGGTTGGTTGAAAGTATTGATTTAATACAATCGTTGCCTTGACCGCCATGCCGCGCGCCGGGTCTGGGATGCCGGTAACAGCAACCTCGCGAACAGACGGATGTTCCATCAGAACACTTTCCACTTCGAACGGGGAAACGCGATATCCAGATGTTTTTATCAAATCGTCGTTACGACCAACGAACCAGAAATACCCATCATTATCACGATATGCAACATCACCTGTGTGATAGAAACCATCGCGATAAACAGACGCAGTTTGCTTTTCCCCGTTATGGTACCCCTGGAACAGACCAACAGGGGCCCCATTTTGCACATTTACACAAATTTCACCAACGGTACCGTCCGAAACCGGCCGTCCCTTTTCATCTAATAATTGGACATCCCAACCGGCCGCTGGCATACCCATGGAACCGGGTTTTGGTTCAATCCATTCATTATTAAACAGCATTACGCATGTTTCGGTTTGACCAAAACCTTCGCGCATTTTTATACCGGTTGCACGCAAGAAACGTTCATAAACCTCTGGATTTAATGCCTCGCCTGCGATATCGGCCTTTTTTAATGATGATAAATCATACTTTGTCAAATCTGCATGCAAAATCATTTTATACGCCGTTGGCGGCGCACAGAACGATGTTACATGATTTTCTGAAATCGCACACAGTAAATCATGTGCGGTAAACCGGCCGGCAAAATCAAATATAAACACAGTGGCACCCGCCAACCATTGGCCGTACATTTTTCCCCATGAACACTTTGCCCAACCAGATTCAGACAAAGTAAAGTGAATATCATCGTCATTTAAGCGTTGCCAAAACAATGCCGTATTTATATGCCCCAGGGGATATGTATAATTATGCGCAACCATTTTCGGCATGTTTGTCGTACCAGATGTAAAATAAATAACCATTGTATCGGTATTTTCATTCGGTACACGCGCCATTTCATGCGGGAAAGTCTTTATTGCCGCATCAATATCATCGGTTGTTAAAATCTGCATTTCATCATCACCCACAGCCGTACGAATTTCATTCATAACACAACCGTCGTCATATGCGATAATTGTGTGAATATCGGCGGTATCAATGCGGTATTTTATATCTTCGGCCTTTAATTGGTTTGTTGATGGAATTGGAATAATTCCAACCTTGTGCATGGCCATCATTAATACCCAATATTCCCACCGCCGCCGCAAGAACAGCAGCACCGTATCCCCCCGGCGCAACCCACGCGAAACCAAGAAATTCGCCACCGCACCCGACATTTCTGATAATTCGCGAAATGTGATGTTTTTACGCACACCGTCATCATTTTTCCAAATAATTGCCAATTTATCCGGGGTTTCACGCGCAATTACATCAATTACATCGTATGCAAAATTAAAGTTATCTGGCACAATCGGCACGGCATTTGTCATATAATCGGCATATGAATCAAAATGTAATTTCTTCATAAAACGTTGCGCAAACATCTAAATAACCCCTTTTCATATATCTGCAATGATATTACCATACAACCCATTTTTCAAGGCAGAAAAAAACCGGCAAAGGCGCCGTTTTATATTCATGGTCGGAGTGACTGGGTTCGAACCAGCGACCTCTACGTCCCGAACGTAGCGCTCTACCAGGCTGAGCTACACTCCGTATGTGGCACACATATTAACACACAGATTTTATTTTACAACGATTTTTTATAGATTTTGTTGTTCTGCATATAATGTCGCCCAGAACGACATTGTCGTGTTTATTATTTTCGCGTTTGCAAATATGTTTTTATTTGTAATAATTTTCGCATGAAAAAAAAGTTCCGACGTTCATTATTGAAATATATGGTATTACCAATTGGTGCCATTATGTTAGTGGCGGTGTATATTTGTGATGTATATTCGCCCATTGATGAAAACAAAACATTCATTATAAACCGCGGGGACAGTGTTACGGGTGTTGCACGTCGCTTGAAAAACGACGGAATGATTTTATCTGATGATATTTTTAAGTTTGCGATTCGCATAAATGGTGGCCGGGTGCGTCACGGTGAATATGATATTTCACCAAATACCGGGATGTGGCGCATGGCGCGTATGATGGCACATGGCCATATTGCAACCACGAATGTCACAATTCCCGAAGGCTTTACCATTCAACAGGTGAAAATACTGTTATCAAATAACAATGAACTGACCGGTGATGTTGAATGCGTTACCGGTAATATGTCTGATGTTTGTCAAATACATGACGGTGATATTTTTCCTGACACGTACCGTGTTGCGCGCGGAACAACACGTTTGGCGGTATTGGGCCTGGCCCAGAAAAAAATGTCAGACATTCGTGCGCGATGGGAACAAAATGGTCGCGTTGCACCGCGTCCATTACGGGGATGGGATGAAATTGTAACATTGGCATCAATTGTTCAACGTGAAACCCCGCGTGCCACAGAAATGCCCATCGTGGCCAGTGTTTATATAAACCGACTGCGCCAAAACATGCGCCTGCAGGCGGACCCGACGGTTGTTTATGCCATAACGGGTGGTCTGGGCGACATGGGCGGCCGTGCATTGACACGTGAACACCTGAAAACAGAAAGTCCATATAATACGTATGCAAATGCGGGGCTGCCGCCGGGGCCAATTGCAAACGTTGGCATGGCGGCATTACGCGCAGTGTTGCGCCCCGCCGAAACAAACTATTTATTCTTTGTTGCCGATGGTACCGGTGGCCATCATTTTTCGCGCAACTATGACGAACATCGTGCGGCACACAATGCATGGCGCGAAATAAAAAAATCGCGCGCGCGACGGTAAAATGTCGTCATTTGTTATTTTTTATAATAATTGTTTGTTTTAATAATTGTGTTTATATAATCACACAAAATCCCAGATTTTCAACCGTTATACAGCATGCAAATCTGATTCCGAATCGGCAACGAAATCGTCGCGAATTATACCATAAAAATGGGCATACCGCAAAAATCTTTAACCTTGTGATTGGATTTTTATCATAGTAAAATATTCATTAACCAAGGCATCAGTTTTGGTTCCGATTAACAAAAGGAAAGGATATAAAATGAAAAAATTGGCTTTAACATCTTTGCTGGCTGTGGTTGCTGTGTCTGGTGCACACGCTGCAAATGTAATTGATGGTAATCCATTATATCGTCCGGACGCGGGACGTTTTGTCAGTGAAACAACCCTTGCGACACATACAAAATCAACAAATGTTGCGGCATTGGGCGAAGAATTTAGTTATGGTATAACAGATAAACTTTCAATCGGTATTGCAACCAGTTTTGCGCAACGTGATTGGTTTGATGCAAATGAATGGTCTGATTTTGGTGTTGGCCTGAATGCGCGCGTATTTGAACATGACGGTTGGGTTGCCGATTTGTATGGCTCGTACGGTCTGGAAACAATTTGGGGTGACCATGCCAGTTTCTTGGACCAAGATTTAACATTCTATGATTGGACGGTCGGCGTTCGCGGCGGTTTCGTTGGCAATGGTTGGACATTGGCCGGACACGTTGAACACACATACACGAACACAGAATCGTTTAATTGGGATGACAAGGGTTTGCACATGTTGGCGGCCGGTGTTGATGCCCAGGTTTTGTTAAACAATTCTTGGAACTTGGTTGCCGGTGCCGAATATAATAAATCACTGAACCATTATAATGAAGTACATGGTTCATGGGACTTTATGTTTGGTGCGAACTATAACATTGATGCGACAAAATATGTTGGTGCATACCTGACCAAAGAAATGGAACACACGGCAAACGACGGTGAATGGGATATTACCGACGGTTTTGGCGTTGCGGTTAAATTTGGTATTGATTTCTAAAAACGGTCGGCATATGCCGACTGTTTTTTTGCAAATAATGCGCGGACGATATATACGTCCGCGTTTGTGTGTCTTTATATTGTTTTCATATACACGATTTATACCGGCAAAATTTATATAATATTCAATCTGAATCATGGTGATAATGTGGTGTGCGCCGGTAAAAACACCAATACAATACCGTGCCGGGCAATGTGAATGTTGCACAACCTGTTTTTAACGTTTTTTTATTTCTTGATTTATTAAAAGTCTTTTATGCATAATACACACGATATGATTTCGGTCATGTTGCGGTGTAGTAACCGGTAATAAAAATAGGTTGTGCCCCATTCATGGGAATTGGGACGCATTTTTCTCCAATCCAAACACGGGTTGGAGGGTTGCGAATACTCTGAATAAGCACACTATTTTTTACCTATTTAATAGTTACTAACCTCCAACCACCGATAATCCGTGTGGCAATTTTTTTATTAAAAAAGGCAGGGGGAAACCATGAAAAAATTTTTTACACCAAACCGTTTATTACGTTGTCATGCGATATTTTTCGTCGTGTGTGTGCAATTTTGTATCGGTGGCACGGCACGCGCCGCAACATGCGATGCGGGGCAATACATGAACAATGGTGAATGTACACAGTGTATCTCGCCATATTACTGTCCGGGGGATGATTTAAGTTATGAATGTCCAGGAACCAATTTGACCAAGTCGGATGTTCTGAATTTGATACCTAATATTTCAGATTATGGGGATATATCGTATAGCACAACCGCCCATACTGTTACCCCAACATCGATAACAAATTGTTCTATGCGTCCAGTAAATGCATCAAATGATGCATGCGCAAATATTTATACTGTTTTGGATTATTCTATAGATTCATCAGATTATACCAAAGCCAGTGGTACTACATTATGTCATGCTGCACAAATTGGTTATTATTTACAAAATCACTATACTGGCACAGGTTATAGAAATGTTGCACCATGTACAAATGAAATTCCCGCCAATTCACATTACAGTGGCCCCGGCACACCGGATGTCGGTGATTGCCCGTGGGAATGTGACGATGGATTCGGTCACACATCCGATGACCGGTGTTTACCATTGTGTCGGATTGGTGACACCGCAATGAACGGTATTAACATATATGCGGAAAAGCACACGAAATACGCCATGGCCGTACCACGCAATGGCGCAACATGTTGGATTAACGCCACACGCGACAATGGCGGGAAATTACAGATGGTGAACTAATTCCGTTCACCATCTTTACGTAATTGATTATCAACAATACGCGCAAACTCTGTAAACGAAGTTCCTGTGGCATTCAGGACTTTGTTCAGCGTTTCCATAGACAGCCACCGCGGTTGGCCATATTTAGAATACCGTTTGCTTTTGTTAAACGTTGTTGCGTCCAATCCACAAAACCGCGCAAGGCCAGAATTTGACATGCCGTTATTATCTGCTATAATTGATAATGAATTCCAAATTGCTTTATGCATGGTGTCCC
>JAFUTJ010000011.1 GCA_017471445.1 Alphaproteobacteria bacterium
GATATACAACTATATTTGTGTTTTACATACGAATCGGATTAAACGGCGTTTGTGACTGCTGAGTTATGATTTTTATCTTCGATGTTATTGCCGCAACCGCGGGAATCCAGGTAAATAAAAAATGTCGCGCATATAATGCGTGGGCAAACATTATTCACTAATTCACCGGTACTAATTTCCCGCCATTGTCGCGTGTGGCGTTAATCCAACATGTTGCGCCATTGCGTGGTACGGACATGGCGTATTTGGTGTGCTTTTCGGCGTATATATTTATTCCATTCATTGCCGTTTCACCAATCCGACACAATGGTAAACACCGGTCGTCGGATGTGTGGCCGAATCCATAATCACATTCCCACGGGCACCGGTAAACGCCCTAACCCATGGACAAGTATTCGCGTTTTATGTCGTCGATGATATTTGCTGCGCGCATATTTTTAGAAAACATGACACAGTTCTTAAATTCCGTGTCTAATTTGCCCCACCCTGCGTATTCCCAATCAATCAACCCAACAATTCGCATTGTGTGCACATCAACAATCAAGTTATTGCATATATCATTATGATTCCATCCGTCGCCGTCCCCGGTAATCAAATCATCAACTTCATGTGGACGGGCATTATGAACCGTATGTATAAATTCTGCAATTTGGCGCGCCCAAACATTGCGATGCGCAATTATCTGCGCACGCGAAAATGTATTCAGATTGCGTCCCGGAATAAAGTTATAACGATAAAACGTAAATTCACCAATGGTCAAAATCTGAATTTGGGGGATTTTTAACGGCGATATTTTTACCATTGCATCTGTTATACGCTTTTCATGCAAAACCTTGTCAACCGCGGCAAATCGGTCATTAAACTTTCGTATCTTGAACACATATTTTTTATCAACAATAAATCCGATATTCCATCCGCCCTTTATCATTTTGGCGCGTTTCCAGTTAATTTCTGGAAATGCCCGCCGCAGACAATCGTATTTACGGCGAAAGTCATACAGTTTTTCACGACGAATCCGTGCCCGCCGCGCCACACCCGGGACAAAATTGCACATCCAATCGCATAAAATAAAAAATGTCTTCCACATGGTATAAATGGTATTGAATTTAAGAAAAAAAACAAGTACTTTATGGCTATGTTCAATTCTGGCGACATTGTAAAGGTTCTGATTCCAAATATTGTAAATACCGGTTATGATTATCGAATTACCGGTTCGGCGAACATTGGCCAATTTGTTCGTGTAACGGTTATGAACCGTCCATACGTTGGTGTTATATGGGGCATCGGTGATTCTGACCTGGCACCGGAAAAGATTAAAAATGTTTCGGAAATATTTGATACCGGTTTAACGATATGCGATTTGCAGTGGATTCGCCAAATGGCCGATTGGACACTGATGACCCCCGGTGCAGTATTAAGACTGATTATAAATGTCCCAGATGCATTTGCCCCACCCCGCATGGAACAATTATATACATATAATGAAAATATAAATATTCGCATGACGGAAAATCGCCAACGCGTTGCCGATGCATTTGCATCAAACGACGGTATCCCAATGACGATTAATGATGTGCGAAATATTTCACATGTATCAGGCGCGGTGATAAACGCAATGATAAAGAACGGTACGCTGATACCAAATGAAAAACAAATTGTGAATAAACCAAACGATATAACCGTTTACCACGACAATGGCAACATAGAATTAAATACAGAACAGCAATTGGCGGCAAATACAATCGGTGCCGCAATTGATAACGGTGGTTTTGCGGTGTATTTGATTGACGGTATTACTGGTTCTGGCAAAACCCAGGTTTATTTTGACGCGGCATGGCGTGCATATCGCGCCGGCAGGTCGGTATTACTGATGATGCCAGAAATCGCACTGACTGCGCAATTCATGTCACGATTTGCCGCACGTTTCGGTGCCGCCCCAATTGTATGGCACAGTAATTTAACCGCAGCCCGTCGCCGTGAAATATGGCGCGGTGTCGCGCGGGGTGATATACGCATGGTTGTCGGCACCCGCAGTGCACTGTTTTTGCCATGGCAAAATCTGGGATTAATTGTGGTTGATGAAGAACACGACACGTCATATAAACAAGAAGACATGGGCAATTACCATGCGCGCGACATGGCAATACTGCGCGCAAAAATCGCAAATTTTCCCATCGTTTTGGCCAGTGCGACCCCCGCCGCCGAAACATTGGCAAATGTCGCCACAGGAAAATATAAAATATTAAAACTGACATCGCGTTTTGGTGGCGCACACATGCCAAAAATTTCAACCATTGATTTACGCGAACAGCGGCCAACCACATACAAAACAGACGATGGTTCTGAAACACCCGGAACATTGTCGCCAATGCTGTGCAATGCGATATCTGAAACGCTGGCCGCGGGACATCAGGTAATGCTGTTTATAAACCGGCGTGGATTTGCACCAATTGTTCAATGCAAGAAATGTGGTTGGGTCGCAACGTGCCCAGATTGCAGTGTCGGTATGACATACCATAAACATGTCGGTAAATTATTGTGCCATATGTGTGGGCGCATGTCCCCAATGCCAACAACATGCCCCGATTGTGGTGGCATTGTGTCAATGCGTGGCGCAGGTATGGAACGAATCGCACAAGAGGTTAATTCGCGTTTTCCCAATGCACGAACGGCCATGGTATCCAGTGACACAATTTCATCGCGTCAATCACTGGAACGATTGGTAAAAAAAATGGAAAACGGCGAAATAGATATCGTAATTGGCACGCAAATATTGGCCAAAGGTCACCATTTCCCAAATTTGACTCTGGTTGGGGTGGTTGATGCAGACATGGGATTATTTGGCACAGATTTTCGCGCCGCCGAACACACTTTTCAACAATTGTTCCAGGTTGCCGGTCGTGCCGGCCGCGGTGCGGTTCCGGGCCGCGTATTTTTACAGACGTATCAGCCCACGAATCCCGTACTGGGGGCAATATGTGAATGCAATCGCGATAAATTTATGACAACCGATATGGAATCGCGTCGCGCCGCACAAATGCCACCGTACGGTCAATTAATTGCGCTGATAATTGAATCAGAACGCGAATCCGCACTAAAACAGTACTGTGCCACATTGGCGGATGCGGCACCGGCAATAAATGGTGCACACATAATGGGCCCAATTGCCGCCGGCGTATACCAAATACGCCGATGGTACCGCATGCGTTTCTTGGTCGCAGGCCCGGCAAACGTACGATTACAACCCGCGGTGGCACATTGGTTGGCCAAGGTTCGCCCCCCGGCAAATGTGCGAATAAAAATTGACGTAAACCCAATGAACTTTATGTAATGGGGCCCCGGGCCGTGCATAGGGTTTAATTATATACGAAAAATCAATGAAACACGCAACATGGAATTGTGAATATAATTCGCAAAATGATAAATATGCCCGCGGCGGTGCGACGGTATTGCGGAACGCCGTGCCGCGTTCTATAAATCTGGGAATATTCATAACCCCCGAATAAACTTGACAAGTTTATGTTTTTGTATTAACATCATCAACATGATGTGGTCGCGTGATGCGGTCACGTGAAACAACACAACAAAAATGGGGGTTAACATATGAAAAAGACAATTAAGTACGATATAAAAAAAATGCGTAAATTACCAATAATACTGGGGCTGGCCGGGTTGACAATGTTCGCCGCATGTGACAAAGATGATGACGAAAAACCAAAACCACGCCGCGCTAACGTAATGACTTTATCAATTCATCCTCGCGATTGGACTGTAACTTTGAAAACAAATAATTTGGATTCAGTATACGCGTTATGTGATACATTGTATATAGAACCGGAAAGGGGATGGCATTACTATGATGAAGACCAGATTAATTCCTTGGCAACATCGTTATCAATTAAACACGCGAATCGGCCAAATATGAAAGGACGCGGTTCATTTGACTTTACCCCCGGTGTTGCCGCCGCGGAAGATAGTATAAAATTAATAAATTGTGGCTATGCAATAAATGCACAGAAGCAACGTTAACAAAAAAAGCGCGATTAAATCGCGCTTTTTGTTACTTTACATTTTTATATAAATTGTGCTATAAAAACTATGTTTACAGGTTTTTATATGCACCCAGTTATAAAAATATTTTTATTTTCATTAATATTTATCATACATCCATTGATTGTACTGTCTGATGACACATGTCCTGGGTGGACTGCTAGTGATGAGAATTGCCATGAAGGTTGTTATTATAACGACTCGAGCTATGATGGCGACGGGAATAAAATCCCCACTGACTGCTATAAATGCCCTGGTGATAGTGTTTTTTATTCAACAGTTTCTTCTGACCCGACTAATCAAAAGGCAACCTCTTGTTTTATCACGTGTCCGGAACCACATGAAATAAAATTAACTTTTGCAAATAACTCGCAAAAGACAATCGTTACATTAGGCTCACTTAACAGTACTGATGATGGTCACTGGTCAACTGAAGATGGTTATTATAAATGCATATATGACCATGCGACATGCCCAAATGGTCAAGAACCAGACCAAGGTAAGTGTTCATTACAATGTAATGATGCATTAAATGCACCAGTTTCCGGCGCAACAATCAATGGGAATATTCTTTTTAACGTATCATCACAAACGAATCAATATAATGCGTATGATATACAAAACAATAATCAAACAATTGATTACAGCAATTGCACCGCAACAAAAACAGTGTCAACACCGCAAAGTGGTTATAATAACGGAACCCAGATAATAAAGACAACAGAATATACATACGACACGACATCTGGTTGGGGCAATGGAACAGATACATATAAAATAAAATGTGCCGCTGGGTATTATTTTAACGGCACCGCCGCAGATGTAAATAGTAACAGCATGTGTGAACAGGTTGGCAAAGGATATTATTCCGAGGCCGGATGCAATAGCAGATGCGCCTGTCCCAATATTACAACAACCGCAAATGGTACCACAACCGCGGCCAGTCCAAGTGATTGCAAATTGGAAAACGTTAAATTTATCGATAATCGTGGTACCATCACGAATTTAACATCGGCCGGAACAACGCAAATCACCGCTACAGCCTGTTGCCCCGCGAATTCAGGTGGCCAATCCACGAACGGGGCATAACAAACAATTAAACTTTTATTGCCCGATATATTGTTTTATGTTTATTTTCTTTATTGCATCGCAAATTTGGTCATAATCAGAATCTGGCATTTTGGCCAGTACCCAATCCGCCGGACTGATTTTCAGGCCCAATTCCCGTGGGTGACCAATACCAACGCGAATGCGGCGGTATTCGGGGCCAACCGCGCTATCAATACTGCGAATACCGTTGTGACCGGCACTGCCCCCGCCGACCTTGGACCGAACAACCCCCAAATTCAAATCCATTTCATCATGTATTACAATTAAATTCTGCGTCGGTATTTTATAGAAATTCATGCACGGCCCAACGGCCATACCACTGTTATTCATGTACGTCATTGGGCGCATAAATATTACCGTACGCCCGCCAATATTTGCACGTGCGGTTTGCGCATTGCGTTCAATCCGCCATTCGGCACCCGCCGCCGCGGCCAATGCATTTACCGCCATAAATCCAACATTATGACGCGTGCGTGCATATTCCGCCCCCGGATTCCCCAGTCCAACCACCAAAATCGGTTTATTTTCTTGCATATGAATCTGCCTTTTTTCTATTATAATGCTTATAATATAAAGGAGAAAAAACTATGCAACTAAAAACGTGCGTATTTTTAACCGCCATTGCCGCATTATCGGCGGGGCATGCAAACGCAAATATGATATGGGACATTTACGCCGGTGGTGTTATCGGTGCCGGTGGCATGACCATATTTGCCGATGACGATACAGACACAAACGCCGCGCAATCATTCGGGGCCGTTGTTGGTATTGATATTCCGGCATTCCGATTCGAAGGGGAATATAATTACATCCGCACCAGCGATTTAAATACCAATATCGCCATGGTAAATGCGTATTTCAAGATGCCATCAACCGTTATTAAACCATACCTGGGCATCGGTGTCGGGGCATCTTTTTCCGGCGAATATGACGATAACACAGTTAATGTTGATTTGGATACATCTGCCGCATACCAAGGAATGTTGGGCGTGACAATTGACACCCATGTATTGCCGGTAAAGTTTGATGTCGAAGGTCGCGTTCTGTACGCGCCAGACATTGTCAATGTTGCCAATGTTAAACCAGATATATTAAATTATGACTTGCGATTAAAGGTACGGTACGTATTTTAATATACCGGGGACGGAAAAATGCTGACCTTGATTGATGGTAATTCTTTGTTGTTTCGCGCATATTTTGGCGTGCACAGTCGCCTGACACGACGCGACGGCACACCAACCGGCGCAGTGTATGGTTTTATGAACATGATTTTACCACTACTGGCCGCCGCAAAGCCAGACGATGCATTCGTGTGCGTGTTTGATGCATCGCGAATTTCTTTCCGTCAAGATATTTATCCCGCGTACAAGGCAAATCGTGATGAAACACCGGCCGATTTAATCACGCAAAGTGCGATGGTACGCGCCGCAATGAACGCCGTTGGTATGCCAGTCTTGTGCATACCAGGGGTCGAAGCGGACGACGTTATCGCAACAATTGCAACACAAAACTGTCACACGACCGATGCGACCCGCATTATCACCGGTGACAAGGATTTAATGCAATTGGTGTCTGATTGCGTGTACCTGTATGACGGCATGAAAGAACGCGAAATTCGCACACCAGACGTAATCGCAAAATTTGGTGTCGGACCAAACCGCGTGATTGACGTACAATCGTTAATGGGCGATTCATCAGATAACGTGCCGGGGGTGCCGGGTATCGGCCCAAAGCGGGCGGCCGAACTGATAAATAAATTTGGCGATTTAGATACACTGTATGAACATTTGGATGATGTTACGAATGAACGCATACGCGCGACCCTGCACGATAATCGTGATGCCGCGTTTATGTCGCGACAGCTGGTAACGTTAAAAACCGATGTGGAATTGCCGGGACTGGAAATTCAACCATTTGTTTTTAATACGCCCGCCGCGTTGGAATATGTACAAACACATCTGGAAAGTGCATCGTTGGCGCAAAAGATTCAGAAATTATTCCCAATTGAAAAATATAACCCGGAATTACAGCCTGCACCATTTAACTATGCCGCGTCAATTTGCCCGGTGGATTTGCCACCCGCCACCGCGCATAACGCACCACACTTGACATTACCCCCCCAAGAATACGAAACAATAACCACAATTGATACACTGAATGCGTTTTTATCGCATGTGCGTGGCATAATTGCAATTGATACCGAAACAACGGGCCTGAACCCGTTGCGCGGGGAAATGGTTGGAATGTCAATCGCCTATGACACGGCACACGGTGCGTATATTCCAATGCGCCACACATCGGGCACAGATGATTTATTTGGCGGTGGCGAAATTTTACCCAACCAATTAACCCCGGCTGATGTTTACGCGTGTATGCGCCCAATCTTGGAAAACCCAGATATTATAAAGGTTGGACATAACCTGAAATACGATTTGCACATAATGGCAAATATGGGTTGGGACATTGCGAAAATTGCGCCGGTTGATGACACAATGCTGATATCATATGCGTTGTATGGAACGCGCCATGGGCACGGGCTGGACGAATTGGCGATGACGTATCTGGGGCATGAAAATATTTCGTTTGCGTCACTGTTTCCGGGAAATATGCGCGATGCCGACCGCCGATTTGACACGTTGCCAATTGGTGTCGCCGCACCATACGCCGCCGAAGACGCAACGGTGTGCATGGCACTGTATGAATATATGCGTCCAGTGTTGGACGCGGATTCACGGTTGTCCAAACTGTATGATACGTGTGACCGGCCACTGATGCCGATATTGGTAAATATGGAACGAAACGGCGTATTGGTAAATCGCGATGGGCTGCGCGAACTGTCCGGTGTATTCCATGAACAATTAAGTCGCCTGGAATCTGAAATATGGGCGGATGCCGGGCATGAATTTAATATTGCCAGTCCGAAACAACTGGGGGTTGTGCTGTTTGATGAAATGGGTTTGCCTGCGAATAAAAAACGTTCAACCGATGCAGACGCGTTGAATGAATTAAGCGAACGCCACCCGATTATTGAAAAAATATTGTCTTGGCGAACGGTCGCGAAATTGGCCGGTACATATGCCGACGCATTGCCAAAACAAATTATCGACGACGGCCGAATACATACAACATATTTACAGACCAGTACCAATACCGGCCGGTTAAGCAGTCGTGACCCCAACCTGCAAAACATTCCAATTAAAACCGCCCTGGGCGAAGAAATTCGTAAATGCTTTGTTGCTGCACCGGGGCGGGTGTTAATATCGTGCGATTATTCGCAAATTCAATTGCGCCTGTTGGCGGATGTCGCAAATGTGCATGTATTTCGTGAAACCTTTAACCGCGGCGATGACATTCACGAACAAACCGCCCGCCGCATATTTGGCATTGCCGCCGATGCACCGGTTCCACGTGAAATGCGCCGTGCCGCCAAAACGGTGAATTTTTCAATTATATACGGTATTTCATCATTCGGATTGGCCGCGCAATTAAATATGTCGCGCACACGGGCCCAAGCAATAATTGATTCATACATGGCGGGATTGCCCGAAATAAAAAAGTACATTGACGACATTCGTGAATTTGCGACACAAAATGCATGCGTATATACGCCATGGGGACGACGTATTGAATTACCAGATGTGAAAAATCCACGCACACGCAGTTATGCCATACGCGCCGCAATCAACGCCCCGATCCAGGGTTTCGAGGCCGACCTGATGCGACGCGCAATGATTGAAATATTTAATAAAATCGTGCAACCAAACGCAGACAAAATACAAATGATTATGCAGGTACACGATGAAATTGTATTTGAATGCGATGCCACGTGCGCCACGGAATTTGCAAAACAAATTCAGAACACAATGGAAAATATCACAAAATTGTCCATACCCCTGCGCGCAGAATACATAATTGGGGAAAAATGGGGGAAATAGTTGTTGGTATATGTGTGACTAATTTCTTGAATTACAAAATTACTCACAATCTACCAACAACCGGCAACTAACAACTATCATCAACAAAAAAACGCGCCGGGGCGCGTTTTTTTTACTTAACCAACTAATTTCTGCCACAATGTTTTCTTGCGCGCGGGCTGCTTTTTACGCTTGCGACGCGGTGCAGACATCGTGGTTTTTCGCGCATCCATATGTTGAACGTTTTTCTTTTTCGCATCGGTAGATGGCGCGAATGCGTTCAATACATCTTCGGTTTTATTGGTTTCGGGCGCAACACGCTGAATTGAATATTGGTCAATATTCATCAGACTGTCGTCACCAACGATTACGATTTCCGTATCAAATTCAGTTTCCATTTCGGCCAATTCTGCCCGTTTATGGTTCAACAGGTAAATTGCCACATCTGTTGGCACTGTCATGATAATTTTCTGGGCCGCCTTGGCTAATAACTTTTCCTGTAAATGCCGGAACAAGATTATCGCAGCAGTTTGAATGCTGGGGACAACACCGGCACCCATACAGTGCGGACACGCAACGTATGACGATTCAATAAAACTGCTGCGCAGACGTTGCCGCGACAACATCAACACCCCAAACGCGTTAATTTTTGCAACCTGGGTGCGGGCACGGTCACGTTTCATGACTTCGCGCATTTTCATTTCCAATTTGCGATTATTTTTTTCTTCTTCCATGTCAATAAAGTCAATCGCAACAATACCGGCCAAATCACGCAGACGTAATTGCAGGGCGATTTCTTCTGCGGCCTCTAAATTCGTGTTCAGGGCCGTCTGTTCGATATCTTTTTCCTTAATCGCGCGGGACGAATTAACATCAATTGTGACCATTGCTTCGGTCTGATTAATAACCAATGAACCGCCTGATGGTAATGTTACGTACGGCCCATGTAACCCTTCCAGTTGTTTTTCAACACCGGCCTTGGTCATTAATGGAACTGCGACATCTTTGTATTGCACAATCTGCTTGCGCGGGGCGCGGCCATACATTTGTTGAAAATGCATACGCGCGGCATCAAACGCTTCTTCGCCTTGAATGGTTAAAACATCATCTGGGTCGGACAAGAAATCACGCACAACGCGCCGCAACAATGAATCTTCGGTGTGAATAATCACCGGCGCAATTGATTCCAATGTTGTTTTGCGAATTTCATTCCACAAATTGACCAAGTAATCATAATCTTTGGCAATATCGTCCGCGGTTGCATCAAATGCCGCCGTCCGCAGAACAACCGTCATACCCTTTGGAATTTTCAGGTTATGTAAAATTTCCCGCAAACGTGCACGTTCCGCCTTGTCTGATATTTTTTTGGAAATACCATAACTGTTGCGTTTGCGCGAATTCGGCATCAAAACCGCAAAACGCCCGGCCAACGACAGATACGTCGTCATTGATGCACCCTTTTGACCGCGTTCTTCTTTGACGCCCTGAACTAATAATATCTGCTTTGGCTTTATAACATCTTGAATCTTGAATTCGCGGGCGCGTTTCAAGAATTCTTTGTTATCTTCACCTGCGGACACATCATCATATTCGGCAACTTCATCGTTTTCATCATCTGGGTCTGTATCATCATCAACAATGTTTGCATGTGCCAGTTCCAGTAACTTTTTCTTTTGTTCTGGGGTTACCTGATAATAATCGGGATGAATTTCCGCAAACGGCAAGAATCCATTTTTGCCCGTACCATAATCAACAAACGCAGCCTGAAGCGACGGTTCAACCCGAATAACCTTGGCCAGGTAAATGTTCCCTTTTATCTGAGGCTTAGTCGTGGTTTCAACGTCAAAATCAGAAACGCGATGTGTTTCGGAATCAACAACGACAACGCGTGTTTCTTCCGGGTGGACTGCATCCACATATATCTTTTTTGACATATAATAATCCTTTATTTTTTGGCGTGTATTTTACGGCCGAAACCCGTTCCCGTGGGGCAATCCCGCCCATGCCAAGGAATTGCGCCGCGATACCCATCAACGCCATTCGAATCCCGGAAATCAGTGAAAAAACAAACACCGTTTTACCCCGTATTAATACAACACCATATACGATACCATTCACATAATATGTTGGCAAGGGATTTATTTTCATGCAAATTTTGATATTGTGTTGTGCGCATAAACTTGTTACCATTTAACATGAAATCATTGGGATATGGTTTCGGGGGGGACCTAGAAAACTCTTTAATTCAAGTATATGCGATGCATATAAAAATCCCCAGCAAACAGTTTTTTGCGAAATGTATTTTGTTGGTTTATAATCGGCATTGCCATAATGTCGGCGCGGTATACCACGCATCAACCGCAATTGAATAAACACACAAAAATATTACAGCAATGTACTTTCCAAATTTGTGGTTGCGTCGGCATTCCCCAGGCGCGAACGTATAAATTGCCATATACGCGCACGATCGGCATCATCTGGCAACGCCCAGAATTTTATTATTAAGTCCAACGATTCATTTTTACCCAACGGGTCATCCGCCGACAGTAATTCTGACACCCGCATTGATTTATTTGCCTTGGTTTCTTCGGGGAAATTACCAGGTAACCCCAAAAAGAAAAATGACACCGGGGTTTCCAGCACAGTACTTAACGTAAACAGTCGCGATGCCGAAATACGATTATCGGCGGTTTCGTATTTCTGAATCTGTTGAAACGATATACCGCACATTTCTGCCAAATCTTTCTGGGTATACCCCAGCATTTGCCGCCGCAGTTGTACGCGTTGGCCGATATGTTCATCAACTGCATTTGATAATGCCGAACGTTTACCCATAAAATCCCCCCTTTGCTTATAAAACTCTGCCTAACCAGATTATATATTTTCCTTTTGTTTTGCAATTAAAAAACGGTTATAATACCGCCCGACAAAAGGATTATTTATGAAAGGACCGTTGGTTTTATGTATTATGGACGGCGTTGGTATCAACAATGACACCGCGCACAATGCCGTTGCAATGGCAAATATGCCGTTCTTTGATTCATTATTAAAAACATACCCGCATGCCCGCCTGGATGCCAGTGGCGCGGCGGTTGGGTTACCGCCGGGCACCATGGGCAACAGCGAGGTTGGACACATCACCATTGGTGCAGGTCGCGTTGTGAATCAATTCCTGCGCCGGTTTCAGTTGGAAAATTGGGACACAAACGCCACGTTAAATAATTTTATTTCATCGGTCAAGAACGATGGTGGCATTGTTCATTTTGCCGGTCTGTGCAGTGACGGGCGTGTTCATGCAAATATGGTTGATGAAATAACAATCATCCGCCGAATATTGGCGGCGGGTCTGCGCGTATGTATTCACTTTATTGGCGACGGGCGCGACACACCACCGCGCAGCGCGGAAAAATATATCGCCATGATACGTAACGAACTGGGCGAATATTTGACCGATGGCCGGGCGTTTTTCGGCACCATTTCGGGGCGTTATTATACAATGGACCGTAATAAAAACATGGACCGTACCGAATTGGCATTTAATGCAATTGCAAACGGCGCATCTGAATTTACCGCACAAGATATTGATGACGCGTTACACGATGCGTATGCACGTGACGAAAGTGACGAATTTATTCGTCCAACCGTCATAACGCATACCCCAATTACACCACACGACGGATTTTTATGGGGAAATTATCGCAGTGACCGTTCCCGTCAAATTGTGCGTGCAATACTGGCCACGGATGCACATATGTTATGCTTTTCCCAATATGGCGAAGGATTAAATGAACATTGCCCTGCCCTGTTGCCGGATTTACCGGTAAAAAATACATTGGGCGATGTGTTGGCGGCGGCGGGCATGCGCCAACTGCGCATTGCCGAAACCGAAAAGTATAACCATGTAACATATTTCATGGATGCCGAACGCACAATTGATTACCCAAGTGGCGAAAAAGTACTGATACCGTCACCGGATGTTGCAACGTTTGACATGAAACCAGAAATGTCGGCAAATGAAATCACAAACGAATTATTGACAAGACTGAATGATTTTGATGTCATAATCTTAAATTATGCAAATGGTGATATGGTTGGTCACACCGGCAATGAATCGGCCGCAATACGCGCAATGGAATGTTTAGACGTACAATTGGCACGCCTGGTTCCGGCGGTACTGGATTTAGGTGGCGCAATATTAATAACGGCCGACCATGGTAACGCCGAACAAATGTGGGACGATACGGCCAATGCACCGCTGACATCACATACAACAAATCCGGTAAACATAATTGCGGTTGGAATGGGTGACATGCCACTGCGCAATGGCGGACTGGCCGATATCGCACCAACAATGCTAAAAATCTTGGGCATTGCAGTGCCAGATGAAATGACGGGCAAATCGTTACTGTAACAAAAATCCCGCAATTGCGGGATTGTTATTTTAATTTACCGTCACGCGCAAATGTATACTTAATTGGAACCCATGCACGCCGCCCCACCAAAGGAAACGCAAAATCATGCCGTCGACGTTCTTGGGTTATATTATGAATTATATCAATATACCTATTCGCAATATGCGGTATTTTCAATAACAATTCATCATTAACATCAATGTAATTTACATTACGAAACATTGCAGAATTTGCAACATCGTACTCAATTTCACCAATCTTATGACCAAACATCAATAATTTATGGGCCATCATATCTTTGCCCAATACAATGGCATGTTCATACGCATGCGTTTCATAGTAATGAATCGGTGGAACCAATCGCCCCACATCGTTATCAAAACGTACCAAATACTTTTTCTGAATACCGTATTTTTTATCAACATAGTGTGAAAATATTGGTTCAGGCGATTGCGGATTAATATCAACCAATGTCAATTGACATCCGCCGGTGTAATCAACATTTACGTCTATAACCATCGCGGTTGTATATTTTCCCATTTATAAATCCTTTTTCGTGGCGCGTCGTGCGCGAAAAAATTCGCGCAGTAATTCTGCACTGGCCCCGGCATATTCTGGCATTTGTATAATTTCCGGATGCCACAGGTGTTTGTCCGTATCAAAAACACGGGCATTTGCGGTTATTGCACCGCCCTTGACATCCGTTGCTGCGAAAAAGATACGTCGAATCCGCGCAAATGAAATCGCGGTTGCACACATTGCACATGGTTCCAGTGATACATAAATATCGCAATCATCCAAGAACTTTACGCCCATTTTTTTGCATGCGCGGTTTATTGCGACAATTTCGGCATGCATTGTTGGATTTTTGTGCTTTTGCACCAAATTTTCGCCACGGGCAATTATCTTATTATCATGTACAATAACCGCCCCGACCGGCACATCATCATGTGCGGCGGCACGGCGGGCATAACAAATGGCTTGATTCATAAAATCCATAATGTACACTTTAATACATGGATTCCAGATTGCAAATCATTTCCGGGAAATTTCGCGGGCGGAAATTGGCACGCCCGGCCGACGCACGCCCAACCCAGAACCGCGCGCGCGTTGCACTGTTTAACATGGTTATGCCCATGGTTTCTTGGGACACACCACGCACCGTTTGGGACGCATTCGCGGGCAGTGGCGCATTCGGCATTGAAATATTATCCCGCATTCCAAACGCACATGTAATATTTACCGACACATCTGCAAATTCAATCGCAACAATTCGGCAAAATGTTAACGCGGTTGAATGTGGTGCGCGATGCGATATTCTGCAAACAGATGCAATTGCCGCAACGAACAAATATGCAAATTGCGCCGATGTAATATTTGTTGACCCACCCTATTGTGATGCGAACATCGGTGCGGCATTTGTGCGCCGTGTATCACAAATGGCACGCCCAAACACAATATTAATCTGGGAACAGGATTCATCACAATTTATTGCCCCAACGAATGACCTGTGGGAAATAATACGCGATAAACAATACGGCCGCGCCCGTTTTCTAATAATGAAACGAAAATAAACATTTTACAAATACTTTTAACTAATTCACCGGCACCAATTTACCACCCTGCCCCCGTGTGGCACTAATCCAACATACGCCGCCATTGCGTGGTACCGCCATGGCGTATTTGGTATGCTTTTCGGCGTATATATTTATGCCATTCATTGCGGTGTCACCAATCCGACACAGCGGTAAACACCGGTCGTCGGATGTGTGGCCAAACCCTTCGTCACATTCCCAACATTTGCGCGGTACGTCAATTGCATTACCCGTTAATCCGACGTTTCCTGTATAATGCGCATTTTTATCGGGCATATCAGTACACCGCACAGGTACATCGCATAACGTGCTAGAACCATTTTTGACATTACAAACCATGGTATAACCCGAAAGGTCCAGGCGGCTAATTTCCTGTAAAATATATTTCTGTTCAATATCAGAATATACGAGGCGGGAATCATAATATGTTGTATCACTTGCAACAGCCAGAGCATACCAACATTCTGTCATGCTTTCGGCGTTTGCCCGTGACGTGCGCGCAAAAGAAGAAACATCATGCAGATATTTATAATCTGGATAGTATGCACGTGTACTAACACCAGCCCCTTTTGCCGGACACATATATCGCATATCATCACCAGGACAATAA
>JAFUTJ010000012.1 GCA_017471445.1 Alphaproteobacteria bacterium
CGCATCTGCGCGTTGTTCTGAATATGCCGACGCCGCCATCATTGCACCAATACCGGTTGCCCCCATTGACGCACCACCCAACATGCGATTGGCATCCGATTGTTCTTTTTCTTTCATCGCCGTCGCATTCGAACGCAGTTCGTCAATTTCTTGCTGTGCATCTTCTTGTGATTTTGTTGTTTTACACGTACAATTTTCAACCACGTATCCGGTATCGCACCCGGTCGCACAGCAATTACCAGATTCATCATACGTGCCAGATGTTGCGTGCGATATTTTTTTCATGTCAGATTTATCGCAACCACCCGTTTTTACAGGGTCAGGAATGACAAAGGTGCATTTATAACTGGTGGTGGATGGTGTGCATGTTTTTGTTGTATCTGATTTTACGTAAACTGTTTCATCGTCCATAACGTTTTGCAGTGTCAGATTACCATGTCGGTCGGTTTTGTGGCAAGATTCGTCAGTTGATTTTACGCATATCTCAATATCGCGTGCAGGGGTACCAGAATCATAGTTAACGGAAACTGATACCTTATGAAACGGTAATTCCGGTTTTGTAACAGTTGAATCAATTTTCGGCAGTGTATTATCTGGGGCACTTGATATTTTTTGTATGTCATCTTTGATACACGCGTCTAATTTTGCCAAATTATTATTCACGTCAACATTTGTGAAACCAGGCAGGCATTCTGTTGCAACGCATTTATTTTTTTTATCATCCCATTTACTGCTTTTTGCATTCAGTGCCGCGGATTGTTCTTTGTCACAACGATCTGCCACAATTTCAATTTCGGCCAGGTTGTATGAACTGCCTAACATTTTAACAGTATAAGTATTTGTTCCGTCGGCTATATCTATATATTGGTCATTATATCCAACGAACGAAACACGCAACCGTGTTGCATCAGTTGGGATTTCAAGCTTGAATTTTCCATCAAAGTCTGTTGTTGTTCCAATTGGGCCACCAGATGAATTAGTAAGCAGGTCAGAATTTTTGAACGCGATAACGTTTGCGCTGAACAGTGGTTCCTTGTCATCTGTAACAACGCCGGTAATTGTGCGCGTTGGTGTTTGGGCGGCAAATGTTGCGTGCCATGGGGCGATAATCGCGATTAATCCAAATACAACAAAAATTTTTAACGCTTTCATGTTTTGTCTGTTATCTATTATTGTTTATGCAATACACAGTGGTCGGTATTGTATATGTTACTTTGTTTTACTTTATAGCATTTGTTACCTTGTTTATCACTGCACTGGCTTCTTTTACTACTTTACCGGTATCGTTTAGTGTCTTTACCACGTCCACCTTTTTCCCAGATTGTTTTGTACCATTGTCATGTTCCTTTTCGACATCTTTTTTTGCCTGGGTCGGCTTTTTGGGGGCAGCACCTGGCTTTTTATCGTTGTCTGTCGGTTTTGTTGTTTCCGTTGTGGTTGTGTCATTGGTTGTTTTGGTGTTTCCACCATTATCGGCGGTTTCGGTATTTTGACCCTGGGATGTGTCCGTTTCGTCGGGGGTACCATAATTTTCCTCGTATTCCTTTTCGGCGTTCTTTAATGCCTTTTCCGCCTTGGAACGATCAATTGCACGGTCGAGTGCGCCAGATGAAATTGCGCCAACCGCGGTACCGACACCTGCGCCCAACATCGCGGACGATGCCGATTTCTGGGCACGTGTTTCACGATATGCATTTTCTTTGAACGTGGTAATATCAACACCAAACCAATCTTGGGTGCAATCAAATGTATCACCGGCATAGCGTTTTTGTGACGCGTATGGCGTATCATTATTAGCAGCCCAGAAATTAACAGTAAATACGCAATCTAATGTGCGTTCATCAAACATCGCCCCCAGTCGCCCACACGCCGCGCGCATTTCGTCGCGCAGTGCATACAGGCGTTGTTCGTCGGATTTTACCTGAACTTCGGCCCCTTGGCGCAGGGTGCCAAACACATTCATAACACGACTGGCCAGGCCGCTGTCCATTGCCTTGCATTTATCGGCAACAGATTTACATTTTGCAATCGCGGCATCGCCTGCGGATTTCCCCAGGCATTTATTAAACGTTGCGCCGCATTCGGCAATTACGCAATTATTATATGCGTTGCCACAATTTACAATTTCGGTATATGACGCAATTTTTGCATACATGTCACGGTCGGCCTTAATCTCTGGGGCCAACGCATTGTATTCGGTGCCGGTGCATTTTAACTTCATCCGACACAGGTCCATTTTCTGGCCCCATGCGGTGTCACCGTCGCCGGCACATTTTGCAAAGTTTGCACCGCATGTTTCTGTCATGCATGCGCGCAGCCCAGAATCACAATCGTTTGATGATGCCGCCGTTGTGCCTGTGGTTGCACCAATCGCTGCGTCTAACGCGGCGCGTTGTTGTTGTATCATATCGGCCAATTTATTAGACGTTTCGTCATTTGCGGATGCGGCACCTGTATCCAGCGCGGAATCAAATTGCGACGTTTTGTCTTCGATAATAACCGGTTCGTCAACAATCACTGGGTCTGCGGTGTTATTTGTGACGGTTTCTTCTGGTGTTTCTGTTGCCGGTTGGGGCGCAGGCATTGTGGCCGCAATTATGGTTGGCATGCGTGATGCGGCGGCATTTGTACGGGGGGCACTGCGTACGTTTGATGCGGTGACAACCGGACGCGCAACAACGTCGGCACATTCGGCAGAGGTATTTATGGCCATGGCGAACATCACGCCGATTGCAATATATATATTTCCAAAAATAAATCGTTTAATACTCATATTTATTTTTCCCCGCCATTTGTTCCAATTACTTTAATGTTGCGCATGCCGTTTCATAGAATTTGCATAACAATGTTGCCATTGATTTTTCTTCTGCGTGGTTTGAATCACACTTGTTTGCCATATTTTGGTTGCATACTGTATTTATGCACGTATCGCGCACAGAATTATTTTCACAATTTGCCCGTGTCGAGTTCAGTCGTTTTTCACGTGCGTCTTGATATGATTTTACGATACCGGCCAAGACGCTGGCCGCGTTGTCGGCAATAGATTTGCGATTATCGGCCAATTTGGTCCGAATGGTTGCCATAAATTCATCGCAGCCACCCGATTCAACGCCGCATGATGACAAGTATTTATCAAAATCAGAATCATTTGTGCAATTTGCAAATGTTTTGCCGCATGCTTTATCTGACATGATGCATGCACTGATTTCCGATTGGCATGTTGCCTGGGTCTTTTTCACGGTGGCATTTTTTCGCAGGTTTGCCATTTGGGCGTTAATTCCCGCGGCCGTGCATGATTGTTCAATTAATTCATCATACGTGTCAGACACGTCATCTGGTGTGCACCCTGCGACGATTTCAATGCATCTTTTTGTTGCCCATGCGTAGCGTTCGCCCGCATCTGTGGGGGCGCGTTTTAATTCCTTGTCTGGGATATTATATTTTGCCGATGCCCCAACAGACACGGCCTTCATACCGCCAGATGGTGCGTCGCCCGCAGACGATGTACCACAATACTGGCACCGCGCGGCGGGGTTTGACGATACATTAATTGCACACGCAGAATCTAAACATCGTGTTAAATTCGCGCGCGAACATGTTGCCGCCATCGTAATCGCCGGGGCAAACGTAAATACCATAACTAAATAAATGATTTTTGTTCTCATATTCTCTCTGCTGTTACGTGTCAGTATATCAAAAATCGCGATATGGTAAAAGGAAAAAAAGGTGACAAAATAAAAAAGCATATCATGACTTGACAATCATAAATATTTGTCTATATTTAATAGGGCAAAGAGAAAGCCTTGCAGGAAACCGGAAATAAAAAATAGGAGGATAGTAATGGCAAAAAATTATATTGGTGATGTTGAATATAAATTCTTGGGACGTAATCATGTTGCACCGTTGTATGAAGACGGTGGTGTTCAGTGGCTGGAATATCGTGGCAAATCGCATGTTTATGACGATGGTGCCGGTAATGTACAGCCTGCGGACCAAATCTTGAAATATCAGGTCTGGAAATCGGCTGGGCGCAATGCGGCGGCGATTACGGCACTGTGCATTGCTATTGTGGCTATGTGCAAGTGCTGTGATAATGGTAAAAAGGTTAAAGAACTGAATGCGGCAAAGGACAAGATAGAAAACCGCATGGATGAAAACGACAAGTGTGTTGATAGCCTGAAAACCGTTGTGGCAGACCATGGTGCAAAGATAGAGAATACAAGAGAACGCGTGGATAATTTGGAATACCGTGTAGATAATTTGGAAAATCGCGTAGATGATTTGGAAATGCGTATGGATACATGCTGTGACTGTAACAAGCCCAGCAAACCAGTTGTTCGTCCAGAGCCCAGAAAACCAATCCCACGCGATCCGGTTGTGCCGGTGCGCCCATGTAAGCCAGATACGGTTTATGTGCCGGTTCCAACGCAACCAGTTCAACCTGTTCAACCGGTTGCGGAACCGACGTGCGATACGATTCGCACAGTTATTGGGCATTCGTCTGGTTCGTTTGGTATGAAAAATGGTAAATATTATTCATATTCAAAATCAAGATAATAAACCAAACTGTAAACAAATCCCGCATTTTGTGCGGGATTTTTGTTTTGACATATTTATTGATAATATGTTACACTGTTTCTTGTCAGAGAGAGTGTATATGAAATACATCCGGATTTTATTTTTTTCGTTGTTCCTTTTGCCGGTGTCGGGGTTTGCCGCGGGCGGCGAATTTAACACCGCAGCACAATTGTTGGCGGCGGCAAAGAATGCCGATATTCAGCAAGTACAGCGTTTGATTAACGATGGTGCAAATGTGAATTATGTTGATTCAACGGGGCTGTCCATTGTGTGTACGGCGTTAATGAATAATGATGTGCGTGCGGCCCAGATATTACAAATGTATGGTGCCGACGCATCAACCTGTGATCGCCAGATTAAACAGTATAATTCCCGAACCCGACCCGAGAGTACGGGCGGACTGTTCAGCGGACTGTCGTCCACACATGGGATTGTTCTGGCGGCGGCAGGGGCCGCCGTTGTTGTTGGCGGGTTGCTGTTGCTGACCGATGTGTTTGACCCGGGAAACGGTAATAAAAACGGCAACGCATCTGGCAGTCGTACAAATTCCAACGGTGGTACCAGCACAGAATCCAAGACACAATCATATACTTTACCGGTGGCGACCGCATCAAATACGGCGGATTCTTGGCGCGATACGGTTGATGTAAATGGTGACTTTGATTATATGAAATCAAATAATTACCTGTTGATGACATATGCATATAATGCGCTGGCGCGGGGGTATACCGGTTGGCGAACAATTCGTTCGGGGGATTATTCGCCGTTTAATTTGTCGTCATTGCCGTTTACCGGTGAACCGGGTAACGGGCGGCCGGTGGGTGTTGCGTTAATTACAAAAAATGGTGTAAATCCAACGGGCAGTGTTGGCGATGGGCTGTTATCATGGGTTGACAAAGACAAGGTTTCAATTGCGCAATCTGCGTGCAGCACATATGGTACGACATCGTCAGAATGTACAACCGCGGTTGCGGCGGCGATTAAGGTTTCGCGTAAATATTATAATCGTTCAAATACGTCTGATGAATCAGACACAACCGAACGCGACGGGTTTGATTTGTCTGGTTCTGGTTCGGTATTTGGTGCGGGCGATGATTCTGGTAACTTGGCGGCACGAATCGTCGCCGGGTGGGAGGCCGGCGGTCGTTCCAACGCCGATGCATACGGTTTTGTTCCAAATGGTCAATTGGTAATTTATCGTACCGGTGGTGGAAATTCTGGGGCGGCAGATGTTAAAAATTACCAGGCAATGTTGAATGCGGCGCAATTACAAGATTCTGGCGAATATGTTGTAAATGTAATTGCAAATATTGCACAAAACCCGGGTGCGTATGACCGTGACTATTATACAGTCAGTGGTTTTAAGACGGATTTGGCAAACAATGCTTTAACCACAGACACGGCAATAAGAAATGCATTTGGTATTTATATTGATAACAAGTACAACACGAATACATCAGATGATGAAACGGTTGATAACCCATCGGCGTATGCCGCGGCATTGTACACATATCTGGGAAATTATCAGCGTCAGATTATCGTAAATTCGGTTGGTGGTTATATTGTTGGGGCAAACCAAGAATCGTTAGATGCAACGTTTGAGAACTATGCGCCGGTGGTTTATTCGGGGCTGGAACACCTGTTTATGTCGGTTGTACCGGTGCGCCATCAAAATGGAACGTCGTCTGTTTCAACCATATCGGCGTATACCGGTGGTGATTCAAATACGGGCAAAGTCGTTTTGTCCGAATGGACCGACGGGTCGGACACAATTCGCGCCCGCAGGTGTGGCGTTGCGGGTACTGGCGTTGGTGATATTGACCCATGGTGTTTTGCCGCACCGGGAATTGATGCCGCGTCTGCGGTGGCCAGTATGTCTGGGGCAATCGCAATGGTAAAGTCTGCATTTGATTATATGTCTGCGCCACAAATATTTATATTGTTGGCCATAACCGCCGATGGACCATATTTGGGAACAAACCCATCAACCGCCGCCTCATGGGACAATACGTCTGATTTAATCAATTATTTACAGGCCAGATATACATTACCTGGGCAATATTCTGGGATTACAGATGCGGAATATTTGCAAAAGTTCAAGGAAGTATTCGGTTATGGCTTGGTGAATTTGGAACGCGCAACGCGGCCAGACCTGAAAGTTTATTATTATGATGGCACGGCGAACGTTGTGACGGCAAATGGCACGTCATATTGGCGCAGTGCGACAAACACCGCGTTTCGTGCGTCATCTGCATTTAACCCACGTGGCGCAACGGTAAATATGTATGCGTATGATATTTTGCACAGTGCAGATGGCGCATTAAGTTTGCCGCGCGTTTGGAATAACAGTTTTGCAATAAACACAACCGCCCGGCACGCGTTGTATATGGGCGATGTTTTGGGTGAATTAAAAACGCGTGATGTTGCGGATTCTGTGATGCGAATCGGCAATATTGGTTTTTCGATGTCGCGAACGGAACGGGCGTACGCCGATAATATGAACGGCATTGATAATATGCGCATTGATTGGAATGACGGGGTGTGGAACATGTCGGCATCATATCAACATTATTTGACCGATGGTGCGGTGCGTTTTCGTGCGATGTCAAATCCGGTGCTGGCATTGGCCACAGATGCGGTTGTGTCTGATGTGGCGTATAGCCGTGGTAAATGGACATTGGGTGCGCGGGCGTTTTCGGGCCGTGTAACGGATGATGGGTTGCTGGAAAATGATCCGGCGATTTCACAAATGTATACGCCGGCGCGTTTGGGTGGAATTTCGGGTGGTGCAACGGGTGTTGCATGGCATGGTGATGTGTTTGACATGTCGGCATCAATTGGTGCGGTGCATGAATCAAATACTATATTGGGGGCATATACCGATGGGATGTTAAGTTTGGGGCAGGGTGATACGACATATTTTGATACTGAAATGCGGTATAAAGTAATGGCGGATTTATCACTGGCCGCACGGGCAACGTTTGCCACAACGCATGCGTCCGGTGGTGATTTTATCACAGATGTGTCGGATTTATATTCAAACGCATTTGCAATTGGTGCCGATTGGCGCGGTTTATCGGTATCGGCGGCGATGCCATTGGGTATTTATCGTGGTGCGGCACATTATCCGTATGCAGAATACGATGTTGTGGAAAATAGTTCCGGTGGATATGATTTGGCAATGTCAAATACATCAATTGCCAATATTGATATGCGACCGACGACACGTGAATTTCGCATTGCGGCGACATATATGCGAAAAATCGGCGAATTTACCGATGGGGGAATTGGATTTATATACCGGATAAATCCTAATCATACACATGAATTTGGTAATGAATCTATATTTATGATGAAAATAAATCATATGATTGGTATTTAGTTATTGACAAATGTTGTGTTTTGTCGTATAATTTCGCCCGGTTGTTTTTTATGGAGATTATAAATGAAAGTCATTGAAAAAATAAAAGGTATTTTTGTTGATACCAAAGATTATGATATTTCATCATGCCCGGTTCAATCACGTGATGCAGACATATCGTTGTTACATGCGTGCAGTGATGTAATGCGTATAATGACGGGGTCGGATGGGGTGTTGTATTTTTATTATTTCCCGAAATATAGCGGTATGATACGTGATTTACAACGTGTTTTACGTCGTAATGGTTTAAAGATGCGACGTCATGAATCACATTATGAAACATTTTACAATACGGTTCCATGCCTGCGCGTGCGTGCGTATAAAATCAATCGTGATACAGATGTCAGCAATTTTGTTAATGAACTGATGTACAGTCCGTATGTAGAAATGTCTGCCGACCAGGCCAGGGAATATATCAAATCAGTTCGTGGTTCACGTATAAAATCGTGGAATCGTTAAAAAACGCCTGAACAGGCGTTTTTTTATAAAAACATATTGCCAAAAACGCGCGAATGCGGTATGATATATGGCGTACAGGGAAATAAGCCGTGCACCAAAAAACCACCGTTTTTTTGGTGCACAAATTGTTTTTACAAAACCCCAGAAATCCGCCATTTTATCATCCTTTACCCGTGCACAAAAAAACGGTGGTTTTTTTGTGCATGGGGTGTGATGTTTGGCATGTGCATTTTCACCAATGTCCGCGCCGCAACGTGTGATGCGGGGTATTATTTGAACGATGCTGGTGAATGTGCCGAATGTTATAAGTCGTCTGGTCATGAAGACTGGGTTGCTATTGGTGTTTATTGTCCCGGCGATGATAAAGCATACGAATGTCCAAAGCCGGGCTATGATTATGAATCAATATTAAATCGTGGAAAATTAACCGATATTGGTTCGGGCCCCCCATCATGGGGCGAAGGCATTTGGGTTGCCCTTAACTTACAGGGGCGCGCGACCAGTGTAAAGGATTGTAATTATCGATTATTGTTTCGTGATGAATACGGTAATACCATTATGGGCGAAGGTGGGGCCGGTAACAATTATACAATAGGTTGGTGTGCCAACTTTGGGTATTCCAAGACAGTGATTAAAGGTACTTATTTATCCGGATATTGCAGAAAAAAAGCGTCTTTTTATATATATAATGCGATTAAAAATTGTACGAACGCACCGGCAAATGCACATTATACCGGTGTTGGCACACCGGACAGTCCGGACGGCACAATCGTTGACGCAAACGATTGCCCGTGGGAATGTGATGCGGGGTATGGTCATACATCCGATGACCGGTGTTTACCACTGTGCCGGATTGGTGAAACCGCAATGAACGGAATAAATATTTATGCCGAAAAGCACACCAAATATGCCATGGCCGTACCGCGTGGCGCGGCAACGTGTTGGATTAGTGCCACACGGGGGCAGGGTGGGAAATTGGTACCAACCAATTAATAATCAACAGGCAAATGTTACCACACATAAAAAAAGCAGAAATCTGAAATTGTAAAATTTTTATCAATCAAAACCATACACGATTGTGTGATTCTATGCGGCGGCGCGCATATCGCGCTTGATTCCACGTATGTATTTGCGCAGGTCGTCAATCGGTACATTTGTGCCGTCGCGTCGCACCGCCGACCAATAATCCCAGCCATTAAAACTGACACAGCGTTGTAATTTCGCGGCCATGACATGAATTGATGCCTTGCCATACAGGGGATGGGTTAATTGCCCGTCGTGTGTAATCATTACACGTTCGCCACGTGGGGAAACCAATGTTTGTCCGACATACAATAATCCAGATTCGATTAATTCGCTGAAAGCGACGCGTACTTCATCACGTTTTGGCTTTGTAATCTCTATATTCGTCAGGTCAATTGGTGTTACCGATTCAACGCGGTTTCGCGCCGCGGAAACGTATGTTTCATCGCGGTCAATGCCGATAAATTGCCGCCCCAATTCACGCGCCGCCGCCGCGGTTGTACCCGAACCAACAAATGGGTCCAGAATTATATCGCCCGGCTTGGTTGATGCCAAAATCACGCGGCGCAGTAAATCCAACGGCTTTTGCGTGTTATGCAGGCTTTTGCCATCGTCGCCTTTGACCCGTTCTTCGCCCAGGCATATATTTATGCCCCAATCAGAACGCATTTGTTTGCCACCGTTTAATTTTTTCATGGTTTCGTAATTAAACGTGTATTTGCCGGTTTTGCGCGGGGTTGCCCATATAAGTGTTTCATGTGCATTTGTAAAACGTGTTCCACGGAAATTTGGCATTGGGTTTGTCTTTACCCACACAATATCGTTCAGAATCCAGAATCCCAAATCTTGCAAAATTGCGCCAACACGAAATATATTATGGTATGTCCCAATTACCCACATTGCGCCGTCTGGTTTTAATACGCGTTTGCATTCGGACATCCATTGGCGGGTAAAATCGTCGTATTCAGAAACACTGGCAAATGCGTCCCATTGGTCACGCACCGCGCGGGCGGCGGTTTGGTCTTCGGGTCTGTATAATGTTTTTGCCCCCAATTGCAGATTGTACGGTGAATCTGCAAATACGGCATCAACCGACGCATCAGGCATTTGCCGCATGGTTTCAATGCAATCGCCAAGTAAAATCTGGTTCAGGAATTTGTCCATCTCTCTCGTTAACCTGAGGATAATTTTATCATATTTTTGGGCATTAAATAATTCGTCTCGGGGTGCGATTTATGAAAAATTTGCTTGATTTTTATGAAAATGCAATTTTTTGCGCCGACAAAATATTCTTTACATGTGTGTGTTTGATTTGCTACGGTTAATTCTTGATATGAGATGCCCATACTGCAATTCAACCGACAGTCGGGTTACGGATTCCCGCCCCGATGTAGAAGACGCGATAATTCGCCGTCGCCGTGTTTGTAATGGTTGCGGTGCGCGCTTTACAACGGTGGAACGGGTGCAAATGCGCGATTTAATGGTGCGCAAGAACAGTGGTAAATTGGAACCGTTTGACCGTGAAAAATTACGTCGCAGTATTAAATTGGCATGTCGCAACACAGATGTCAGCGACGAACAAATTGAAAAATTGGTAACATCAATTCACCGGCGGCTGGAAACCGAAACAGCCGATGATTGCGTGACCAGTGTTATGGTTGGGCAAATGGTATCAGATTCACTGTTAAACCTGGACCCGATTGCGTTTGTACGGTTTGTGTCTGTTTATCGTAAATTTTCACGCATATCGGATTTCAAGAAGATAATCGACCAGATACCAGAGGCAGACGAAGGCGCAATTGTTTGCAAGTTACCGAAAACATCGCTGTTTTGATATAAGATATGAAAAAGAAAATAATTACATTTTTTATGGCGTTGTTTTTGCCCACCATTGCAATCGCGGGCGATATGCCGGATGTTTTGGGTGATGCCGATGCCAGTTTGTATTCGCAAATATTTGACCTGCAATCGCGGGAAAAAATTGATGCCGCAATGCGCCTGGAATCACAATTGGAAGATAACCTGTTAATGGGCGAAGTGTTATATCAACGTTATACATCAAAAACATATCACACAAAAAGTAAGGAAGTTGCCACATGGCAAGAAAAATACTATGACACGCCTGGTGCGGTGCGCATGGAAAAATTGGGTGCACTGAAAAAGGTGCGTGTAAAAAAGGCCGTTGTTCCGCGCATGATAACCGGTCGTGAATCAATTGAAACGGCCCAATCTGAAACATGGACGGCAAAAAAATACAGTGGTGCAATTGATAAAAAAATTACTAAATTCAAATCCGCCATTCGCGGGGGCAGTACGCGCACCGCACGTAATATATTAGAAGATGCAAAATTCCGTCGTGGTTTAACCGCGTCGGATTATGGGCGTCTGGCCGGGCGGTTGGCATATATATATTATACCAATGGTGAATTTGAGTTAGCAAAAAAATGGGGCTTTGTTTCATCTGATGCCGAATCTGAATACGGGTTGTGGACAATGGGACTGCTGTATTTCAAGGAAGAAAAATTCGGCGAAAGTGAAAAGTATTTCCGTCGTATTTTATCATTGTCGCAAATAAACAATGCCCGCAAGACCGAGGCCGCATTCTGGGCCGGACGCAGTGCCGATGCCGCAGGTGACCGCGTGCGTGCCAAAGAATACTGGCAAATTTCGGCCGCACACCCGATGTCGTTTTATGGTGCGTTGTCGGCCACAATGATGGGCATGCGCCCGCAATATGAATTCTTTGACCAAGATTATAGCGAAGATGACATTGACGCATTACGCGGGGAAAAATTGGGTCGGGTTGCGCTGGGGCTGTTACAGATTGGACAAAAGGAACGCGCCGAACAATACCTGAAATACTTGATTACGCCACGTGTATCGGATCGGGTTTTGCATGCGGTAAATTCGGTTGCCACGGCGTATGGTTTGCCGCGTGTGTCAATTATGGCATCGGGTGTGATTCATGACCGCGGAATTTTAGAAATTGACGACAATATTATTTATTCGGCGCAATACCCATTGCCAGATTGGGAACCAATGGGCGGGTGGTCAATTGACCGTGCGCTGTTATTGGCAATTACAAAGCAAGAAAGTGGTTTTCGTGTTTCGGCAAAATCGGGCGCGGGTGCAAATGGCGTTATGCAATTGATGCCCAGCACCGCCAAGTTGGTTGCGCGGCATAATAATCTGAAAATGTCTGATATTGATATGTCAAATCCGGAACATAATATGTTCTTGGGACAACAGTATATTGTTGACCTGTTGTCAAACCCAAGTATTGAAAACAATATTATAAAAATGTTGGCGGCGTATAATTCGGGGCTGGGGACGGTTGTTAAGTTCGAAAAGTCATTTGATACGTATGATCCGTTGTTGTATATCGAAAGTTTTCCGGCATACGAAACCCGCGGCTATATTAAACGCGTGATGTCAAATTTGTGGTTGTATCGGGCGAAACTGGGGCAACCGTTAACGTCTATGCAGGAATTGGCCGAAGGGCAATGGCCATTATATAATAATGAAGATGAATATGTACAAAAGCAAATTGCCGACCGCATGGCGATATAAAAACAAAAATGTGCGAAATGCACATTTTTTTAACGTTGTTTTTGTGAATTGTTATGATTATTTTGTCGTTTCATGTCTTTATAGTTTTCATATGCGGCAATGCAATGTATTGCCGATACGGTGCCGGTCATTCCGGCGACAAGTGGTAATGCCATGCATATTGCAATTACGGTTGTTGTTGCACTGATTGTTGCGAACGTTGAATTTGTAATCAGGTTTGCTTTCGCGTCTGTCATTTAATTAATCCAAATCATATTTCTGTTGTGATATAAATTAGCCGGCTAATTTTATATATCGTGTTGTAATTGTCAAGAATAAAATTTTTGCATTTTTTTGCATGTGTTATGGTATTATCTTTTTCATGAAAACAATACCTGATTTTTGTTATGAAATTGCACATGGCGGAAATGTCGCAGGTCTGGACGAAGTCGGACGTGGGCCAATATGTGGGCCGGTTGTTGCGGCGGCGGTAATATTTCCAAAATATGACATTGAAATACCGATTGTTATTCGGGATTCTAAACAAATGACACCGAACATGCGTGATATGGCGTATGATTGGATTGTTAATAACACAATTTGGGCAATTGGTGAATGCAGTCCGCATGAAATTGACGAATTGAATATTTTATGGGCATCAATGCGCGCAATGGAACGTGCGGTTGCAAATTTACCACAACGCCCAGATTTTTGTTTGGTTGATGGTAATCGTGTGCCAAAAAATCTGAACGGTGTCGCGATAGTCAAGGGGGATGCGAAATCATTATCAATTGCCGCAGCGTCCATTGTGGCCAAGGTATCACGTGATAGGTATATGGCCAAACTGGGGATTCTGTTTCCGCAATATGGGTGGGATAAAAATGCGGGATATCCGACACCGCAACACTTGAATGCGATAAAAAATTATGGTATCAATGAACATTATCGCCGGTCATTTGGTCCGGTAAAGGAGATATTAGAAAATGAAACTGCGTACGATTGATTATAATAATGTCCGTGGCAAGTATGTATTACTGCGTGATGATTTTAATGTTCAGATTGTTGATGGTAAAATTACAGATGCGTTTCGAATTGAACAGTCAATGCCGACAATAAATATGTTGCGCAAAAATGGTGCACGGGTTGTGATTTGTGCGCACCTGGGGCGGCCCAAGGGTACGCGTAACATGGAATTCACACTGCGACCAGTTGCCGAATATATGAATGTGCCGTTGATTGACGATTGTCTGAACCATGAATTTATAGAGAACATGCATGACGGCGATGTTGTGTTGTTGGAAAATGTGCGCTTTTATGCGGGCGAAGAAGAAAATGATGCCGAATTTGCAAAAAAATTGGCGGCTGGGTTTGATTTATTTGTGAACGATGCCTTTGCGGTATCGCACCGCGCGCATGCGTCAACCGTTGGTGTCACAGAATTTTTACCATCATTTGCGGGTGAATTACTGAATTCTGAAATTGTTGAATTATCGCGTGTTATGGAAAATCCGGCACGTCCGTTGGTTTCAATTGTTGCGGGGTCGAAAATTTCAACCAAGATTGGTGTCCTGCGTGCATTGGCAAAATTATCAGACACATTGATTATTGGTGGTGCGTTGGGGACGACGTTTAATTACGCATGTGGTGGTCGTGTTGGCAATTCGTTATATGAACCCGATATGGCGGATACTGCGCGTGAAATTATGCAGTTTGCAGCCGACAACAAATGCCGCCTGTTGATTCCGTTGGACAAGGGGGTTGCATCGGAATTTACGCCTGATGCCGTTCGCACAGACAAAGGGTTTGATGAAATTTCTGATGATGACATAATTATTGATGCCGGCCCCAAAACGACGGCGCGTGATACCGATGTTATACGCAATGCGGCGACGGTTATATGGAATGGCACGGTTGGTATGGCCGAATGGATTCCGACGTGGTCGTACGGTTCGTTTGCATTGGCGCGCACAATTGCCGAACAGACGCGTTGTGGCAAATTGCGCAGTATTGTTGGTGGTGGTGATACGGTTGCGTGCCTGGGGGCGTGTGGTGTCCAGGATGATATTTCGTACGTTTCGACCGGTGGTGGTGCGTTCTTAGAATTTATAGAGGGGCGCACATTACCCGGCATTGCGGTTTTGGCCCAGCAATAGTATAATTATACAGATTTTTGCATTGATGTTGCGAATGCGTTGGTTATGTATTCGCGGCTTGTAATTTTGCATTATTGTCCTTATATATATATTGTAAAATTCGCGAATCGGGTTTTTGTATGTTATAATTCATGTAAAAAAAGCAAAAGGATTTTTATTATGTCTTTAATCCCAATGGTTATCGAAGAATCGCCCCGTGGTGAACGTTCGTTTGATATTTATTCGCGCCTGTTGCGCGACCGCATTGTTATGGTAAACGGCGAAATTGAACCGCACATGGCGAATACTATCGTGGCGCAATTGCTGTTTTTGGAATCGGAAAATCCGAATGCAGACATTTCGTTGTACATTAATTCACCTGGGGGTGATGTATCGGCGGGTTGGGCCATTATGGACACGATGCATTATATCAAATCGCCGGTTTCGACGATTGGTATGGGTCTGGTTGCGTCCATGGGGTCGGTTTTATTGGCGGCGGGTGCGCATGGCAAGCGGTTTGCATTACCGAACACAGAAATCATGATACACCAACCGCTGGGCGGCCTGCGCGGCCAGGCGACCGACATGGAAATTGAAATGAACCAAATGCAAAAGGTTAAAACAACACTTATTCGCCAGATGGCGGAATTTACCGGCCGCAAAGAAAAAGAATTGCATGCGGCGATGGAACGCAATAATTGGATGGACCCGGCCCAGGCGCGTGATTTTGGGCTGATTGATAACATATTGGTTCGCGAATAAAAATTGGTCAAAGGGAATTTAACATGAGTGACGATATCAAAACAACCGACACCCCTGAAAACAACGCCAACCCGCAACAGTTTTGCAGTTTCTGTGGCAAGGCGATTTACGAGGTCAAGAAACTGGTTACCGGGCGCAACGTTTGCATTTGCGACGAATGTATAAACCTGTGCAATGATATAATGGCTGACGACACGGTGGCGTCGGCCACGGGCGAACGCGCGAAATTGCCCACCCCGCGCCAGATTTATAATTTTCTGGACGAATATATTATTGGTCAAGATGGTGCAAAACGCACATTGTCGGTTGCGGTGTATAACCACTATAAACGGCACGGTGCGACCACGTCATCACATGTTGAAATTCAGAAATCTAATGTTTTAATGATTGGCCCAACGGGCACGGGTAAAACGTTGTTTGCACAAACATTGGCGCGCATATTGGATGTTCCGTTCGCCATCGCCGACGCGACCACTTTGACCGAGGCTGGATACGTCGGTGACGACGTGGAAAGTGTTTTGCAACGTCTGTTACAGAATGCGAATTTTGATGTTGAACGTGCCCAACGTGGAATCATATACATTGACGAAATTGACAAGATTTCGCGCAAATCGGAAAACCCGTCATTAACGCGTGACGTTTCCGGCGAAGGCGTACAACAGGCATTATTAAAATTGGTCGAAGGCACCATTGCCAACGTTCCGGCGGGCGGCGGTGGGCGCAAGCACCCGGGCGAGGCAACAGTCCAACTGGACACGTCCAAGATATTATTTATATGCGGTGGCGCATTCGAAGGGTTAAACAAGATTATTGCCAACCGCACGGCGGCGCGCGCAGGCATTGGCTTTGGCGCAGATGTCGAATCGCGCGATGCGCGTGAAAATAAAAATTACCTGCACGATGTGCAACCGTCTGATTTGGTAAAGTTTGGCATTATTCCGGAATTGGTTGGCCGTTTACCGGTGATAACCACGTTGGATGAATTGGACACCGACGCATTGGTAAACATTTTGACCAAACCCAAAAACGCAATTGTAAAGCAATATGCGGCCATGCTGGAAATGGACGGTGTAAAATTGAACATCACAGACGACGGTCTGCGGGAAATTGCGAATGTTGCGGTTTCGCGCAAGACGGGGGCGCGCGGTCTGCGCAGTATTTTGGAAAATATATTGTTGGGGCCAATGTTTGATGCGCCCGACCGTGACGATTTAACCGAAATTGTGATTGACCATGATGTCGTGACCGGCGCGCGTGCACCAATTGAAATTTATGCCGACACAAAACGGGCCGCATAAAAAGGGACTTGAAATAATATACGCAATTATGTAATTATTCACATAACAAGAACCCAAGGAAGGAACACCAATGTCCCAAAAGCCGCAGAAATCTAGAGAGAGAGAGAGAGAGAG